>NZ_JBWKZE010000029.1:0-79969 GCF_059424205.1 Pseudomonas sp. GW456-12-1-14-TSB6 | reverse complement strand
TGGTCCAGACGGCGCAGGCGGATGACCAGGCCGATCAGGGGCGTGGCGGCATCGCAGAGCGGGTTCCAGGCCAGGCCGCGCATGTCGAATTCGGGATCTGCAAGCAGCGGTTCGGGTTTGGCCTGGTCCTCAACTAAGTCATTCGTACCACCCAACCTTCGGGGTCGTATTGGTAGTGTTTCTTGCGGCCCAGTGGATCCTCTTCCCAGAGCAGGTTGCCCTGGGCGTCGTAGTTTGAGCGGTACGTGCGCCCCACTCCGTCGGTAACTTCGACAGGCAGTGCCCAGTGCCTATACTTCAATGGATCGCGGGTCTCGATCAGTCGGTTAATATCATCGTGATTTTAGTGCTATTTAGGGGGTTTGGTTTGTCGTGAAGTCTTTTAAGTGTCGTATTATGGATGCGATGTCCATAACTTCTTCATCTTTTCGATTTCTAATCAATGTGTAAGCGTTGTTGGCGGGGGATAGGATCTCTATTATTTTTTCTTCGTAATTTGTGATTTCAATGAATCCGTTAATGACGCCATTTAAGTTTTCGATTTCTGAGAGTAGAGTGTGGTATGTGATTATTGCTCCGGCTTCGCTTGTGCCTGCTCCAGTCTTAGGGTTGTCGAAATAAACTCTAATTTTTGGCGCAATCATTCTTTTCCATTGGAATATTGGAATGGTCCGTTGCATCATTTCTTTGAATTCACGCTTGTCTTCATCACCAGTAAATTCACACCTGAAAATTGGGATGCAGAGATACAAGTTCTCACGTTTTGCTTCTAGGCGCCCCTTTAAGCTCTCATGGTAGGTGCTCGGAACAGCAATGGCATGGGTAAAACCGTAATTGTTTTTACTTATTTCAAAAATTGTTGGTTTTTTTGAATTTAACAAGTCTGGCGTTTGCTTGATTACTGCGATAGAGAAATCTTTGTCTGTGATATCTTCAGAGATTACTAGTATGTCTTGATGTGCTTCGCTTTTTAAGCAGTATTCGTATGTGATTGCTGGAAGCTTATGCTGGAAGAAGTAATGTTCCGCAATATTTTCGACACTGGCAAAGGCCAGTAGTAGGTCTTCCTTTGAAAACATATATGCCTCGCTATTTGAAGTTTGGACCAACGTCTTGTCTGTATCTTACACCTTCCGCGGCCATTGTTCCTCCGTCTGAACTATTGGCAGATCGCAGGCGAATGCTCATGTTGTTCGTGTCATTGAAAAAATCATTTCGCTCAGCTTTGGTGGAATTATATCCTTTTGTATTCCAGTGCTCAACGACTGGTGTTTTATGTTCTATTGTTATTCGCGGATCGTTTCTACTAACAACATCCATGTCGCTTGTAAGAATTTTTCCTGCGTCAGGACCTTCTTTGATTGTATGAGCATCTAACACCTTGTCCTTGACTCCAGCGCGGTATCCGCGGGGGTATTGAGAATCCCTATTATATTTCTGTGGGCCTGCGCTGCTTCTTATGAATCGACCATCTGGTCCTCGCTCCGGTGTGCTTGCATCATGGATGGGGTCTTTAGGTTTGACTTTAGCTCCTTGCTCCTGCGCATGAGCTGCTGCTTCCCTGGCTTTCTTTTCCGCCGCCTCCCTCGCTGCTTTGTCAACAACCTCCTTACCCGCTTTGCCCGACGCCTCAGCCATCTTCGTACTGTGCCGTGCGGCTTTACCAGCGGTGCCCGCATAGCCGACAAACGGAATCGCCGAGAGTAGTGATAGCCCGGCCCCCACGTAGTCTCCGCGAAAAAGACTGATAACGCCGCTGGCAATATCGGCCACTTCCCCGACCACAGGTATCAGGCCCACCACATCCAGGCCGAGCTGGATGCTATCCAGGATCTGCTCGCCGGTGATGCTTTCTTCTTCGGTTTCGGCCTCAATCGGCGGATTGGCCCGACTCGCTGGCACTTGAGCTGGAGCCGTCTCCCCCACAACTCGCCCAATGGTATTGCCACTCTTGAACGAACTGAACGGAGGCAGGGTCGCCTGTTCGGAATGCAGGTAGCGCGCCCGCAGGGCCTCGTATTCCTTCTCCTGCATTTCCTTGCTTTCGTGTACCTCATTGCCCATGGCGTCGCGCCAGAAGACGTCGATTTGCACGCCACCATTCTCGCCTTGCTGCAGCAACATTTCGGCAGGGCCGACGATGCTGTTGGGGGGCGGTTGGACGGTGACGCTGACCGCATGCACGTGCAACGGCGGTAGATTGATCGGTTCCGCCATGCGTTAAGCCCCATTCATCCAGAACTTGTCGTCATGGCGCACCACCAACTTGCCTTCAGCACGTACAGTGCTGCTCTTCTCCAGCGGGTAGCATTTGCCGCCCACGGTGTTGCTTTTGACGCCTTTGGCGGCGCCAGCCCCATCACCTTTAGTGGTGGGCACCAGGCTCTTGTCGAACACCACTACCGGGTTGCCGTTGGAACGCACGGACTTGGCCACACCGGTAGCGGTTTTCAGCTCGGCGGTGACGGGGTAAGGCACCGGTGGGATGGCGCTGCCCATCGGGGTTTTGCACACATCCGGAACGATGCTGACGACCTTCCATTTGCCCTGTTTGCGAGCGATGACGTTATCGGCCATGTCAGACCACCTCCCTGGCTGCGCGCTTGATTAGCGGCGCAGTTGGATCGGTCTCGAAACGCGCTTCAAGGACGCGAATGCCCAGGTGATTGGGCAGGCTGATGCGATGAGTCAGCGCCAGAGTCATGGCCTCGGTGTCGATGCGCAGGGTGTCGGTAAGCATGGGCAGTGGCAGCATGGCGCCGTTGCGCAGGCGCATCAGAACGAACGGGCGATGGCCGGGCAGTTCCACGCACAACGAATCGTCGGGTGTGAGGCTGGGATCGGTCAGGTTGAACAGTTCGATCCGAAACGCTGGTGGCGGAAATTCGATCTGCTGATCGACCGGCGCGCCGTTCCAGTAGGCAAAATCAAAATCTCGCGGCAGGCCCGGCCAGCGTTCACGCTGCCAGGTTTCGTCGTAGCGCCCGGCCAATAGCAGACGCGGTGCCCAGGCCCGCCCCACCACACCAAATCCCACTGGTTGGTTTTTGTAGCTGGCCGCAACCTGCGCCATGCCGTTGGAATCGAGTTCACACTCAGGATGTTTAACCCGGTCCAGGCGCCACACCGGTTGGTCGATGGGTTCGATCTGCGGTGCGGGGAGTTCGCGCAGCGGTTTGTCCAAGTGATAGCCGAGGTCTTCCTGGCGTTTTTCAATCCAGCCCCGGCCCAGCGGGTTGCTGTAGCAGACCTCGTTGAGCAAATACCGCGGAGCGTTTTCATCAACCGCATGTTCGGGATTAGGCACTACGCTGCTGCCACCAAAGGCATGTTCCCAGCGCAAGGGCACCGAAGTGGCGGGCTGCGGTTCGGTCAATTGCCAGCCACCAAACAGACTGTGTCTGAACCGCCGAGGGCCGGTGAATTTCAGCTGTTTGTCCAAAAAGTAGTGGCGTGTCGGCGCATTGGCGCGGCGCTGAAAAGCATCTTGCCGGGCGGCCTGCCATTCAACCAGTTGATACTCGGTCAGCCGTTCGCCGGGACTTAGTGGTGTTGGTAGTGGCACCTCTATTCTGGGAGGCGGCACCACCGGCGCACTGATGCGCAGTCCAGCGGTCCAGTGGGCGGTCGGTTGGCCTTGGGGCGCATAAGCATTACCCACCACGATCACATCACAGCGCGGTTTGAACGGTGCAAGGTCGCTTTCCTCGCAGACGCTGCTTGTCCCTTCTTCGCCGTAGTAGCGATCAGCGGTGCACAGCGCCAGTGGATCCTCATCCATCACTTCAGCGCGAAACTGCCCCGGCTGCCCGTCAATCGGCAGCAACCGATAACCCACTTTCATGACCAGCACTGGGTACTCTTGATCGTCCATACCCAGCGCGCTGAAACACAGCGCATCGAAGGGCGTCAGATTGCGAAATTCCATGACGCCCCCTAGTTGATATCCACGTCTTTACCGTTGATCTGCACTGCGCCAGTGGCGCTGAAATCGAAGGTGCGGCCATTGATCAACACAGTGCCGTCGGACTTCATCACCAGGCTGGACTTGCCAACCGTAATGCTGAGTTCATCGCCGGCCGTGATCTTGAAACGCTTCCCTACCACCACCGATTTGTGAATACCGACCTGCTCGCTCTGGCTCAGACCTACGGTGGTATTCATCGCCGCACCAACACTGGTCTGGTACGCCGCACCAATCGTCAGCGCCTTGGCCAGACCAATGGTTTCAGCCTTGGCCAACTTGATGGTCTCGGCCTTGTTGCCACCGATGGTCACGCTGCGGTTGGCACCGATGCTGATGGTTTCGTTCTGGCCAACATCCTCGGTGCGGTGGTCGCCGATGGATACGGTTTCGTTGTGCTCGACCCGCTCCTTTCGGTCATTGCCGACGAAGATGCCGTTGTTGTTTTTGATATGAACGTTCTTGTCTTTTTCGGCATGGATGAAAACTTCCTGCTGCCCCAATTCATCCTCAAAACGCAGCTCATTGAACCCCGAGCCCTTATGAGTGCGGCTTTTGATGGTCATCCGCGTTTTGTGTTTGGGCAGCTCGTACGGCGGCAGATTGGTCTGCCGGTACGCCCGTCCGGTGGCGATCGGCTGGTCCGGATCACCGTCGAGATAGCTGATGATCAGTTCCTGGCCCACACGGGGAATCGCCATCGCGCCCCAAGTGGCGCCCGCCCAACCTTGCGCCACACGAATCCAGCACGAACTCTGATCGTTGTTTTTATCCGCACGGTCCCACGGAAACTGCACCTTGACCCGGCCCCATTCATCGCAATAGATCTCCTCACCGGGAGGCCCAACCACCGTGGCAATCTGTGGGCCGTCGATGCGGGGCTTGTCGCGCATCGGGGCTTTCCAGTCCGAGGTCCAGCGGATGGCGCTGGCCTTCAACGAGTAAGAGGTGCCAAGGCCACTGCCAAATGATTCTTCCTGCAGGCTGGTGTGCTGCTTGCCCTCGTGCTGGATGGCGATGGTTCGCCAGCGATCGTTGAAATCGTCGCGGGGATGCTCGTTGAGGTCGAAGGCCAATCCCGGTTGCAGGCGAGCATCGTCGCCCTCCATATGGGCCAGTTTGGCGTCATTGCGCAGGGCGGCCAGCCGGGTTTTGGTAAAGGGTTTGCCAGCGATATCGCGCTTGTAGCGGCCGGGATAGTCGTAGCGTTCGTAGTCCTTGTGCTGGTTGTTCAGATCCTGATCGCCCGTCGCGGTGTGCTGCTGGTTGTAGCGCGGGTGGGTGAAGGTGTAGTCGCGCTGCACCTGCACGGCGGTGCGCACTTGCTCGGTGTAGTGGAAGCGATTCAACGCCGGTTCCGAGGCTTCTCCCCCGGCCATCGGCTGGTAGATCACCGGACAATCGGTGTGGGTGCCGATGGTGCCGAGGCCGCCGACGCGATCGGTGAGGACCAGGGTGTGGCCGTCGGCGCGGTGTTCGAAGGTGTAGAGCAGGCCTTCTTCGGCAGCGAGGCGGGCGATGAAGTCGAGGTCGGTTTCACCGGCCTGTACGCAGTATTCGCGAGGCTGGTGCTCGAAGCAGATTTCGCTGCGGATGTCGGTCAGTTTTTGTTCGGTGAGGACGCGGGTGATGATGTCGGGCACAGTCTGGCCCTGGAAGATGCGCCAATTGGAACGCAGGTCGAAACGCTTCAGGGTCGGCTCGACCACGGCGGTATAGCGGGTGCGGCGAAAGCCGGTGTCGCCCTGGGTGAACAGGCTGACCAAGCCGTGGACGTAACGCACCGGAGTCTCGCCACGCCAGATCGTGAATAGCCCCGCCAGATCGAGCACCCGATTGAAGTCGATGGCGGCGTTATGGCTGGCCAGTTCCAGTTCAAGCTTGAAGGGTTGGGACAGGCCTTCTTGAAGAGTGAACGAGACCACTTCGAAGGGATCGCCCCGCAGCGGTTCGAAGGTGTAACGCAGGTCGCTTTGACGGGGCATGAAACCTCCTTGTAGTGAGTGCGGGTCAGTTGATCAGCCAACTGTCATCGCCGTTTTCCAGGGTGCCTTCGTGGTCGGTGCTGTCGCCGACGCGGGCCACGGCTTTTCCGTTGATGTTCATTGAAGGCGAGCCACTGGTGATCACGGCTCCACAACTGAGTGTGTCGCCAGCGCGGGCTACAGCCCGGTCGTTGACAGTGAAACTCTCTGACCCACTGGCGACAGTGACTGGGCCACACACTGGACACGCATGGTCGTGACCGACCAAAACGACAGCAGGCATAGAGCCTCCTTATGGTTTTCACATGGGGGTTAGAGCTTGAGGATTTTGTCCAGTGAGGCAAGGACCTCTTGGGTGATGGCGTTCAGTCGCAGGGTATAGATCGTGTAAGCCATGACTAGTACGGCGGCGGCCAGTGCCCATGGCGTCCACAATGGCCACGTGCGTTTGATCCGGTAGTTACGCGGCGCAACGTTGATCAACGGGGCGGTCAGGCGCTTGGGTGTTTCGCCGCGCAGGGGGCGCAGCAGGCCGTGCAGCTGGTTGATGATTTTTTGTATTTCGTCATCTCCCTTGGCATGGGCACCATATTTGCCTTTGAGACCAGAGATCAGGCACTGGTACATGAACTCCAGCACATGCTGGTACCGGGCCGCTTCGGGGATCATGTTGTTCATGACGGTAAAGAATTTTTCGCCGCCCCACGTCTCCTCATGAAACTGACTGAGCAGTGAGCGCGCACTCCAAGTGGAAGACTTGCCCCAAGTAGTGCTCATGACTACTTCATCCAACAACAGGCACAGACTATAGGAGTAGGCCTTGAGCATGCCGGCGTCGTAGTCGAGCTGATTGACTTCTTCCATGATCGTGGTGATTTGGTTGCTGACGCTTCGGTACAGCGCGGGCACATCGTCGTGCTGGTCCAGACGGCGCAGGCGAATGACCAGTCCGATCAGGGGCGTGGCAGCGTCGCATAACGGGTTCCAGGCCAGGCCACGCATATCGAATTCGGGATCTGCGAGCAGTGGTTCAGATTTGGTGCCAGTAGACGTCGGTTCAAGAGTGTTTTCGGGCGAGGTGGCAGCAGGTGTTGGTTCTGTGTGGGTGGCTCTGTTCGAAATGGCGTCACTCATCGCGTGCACTCTATTTTATCTATCTAGTTGCGTTGCAGAGCTGCAACGCCTAAGTCCTGCATGGAAGCCACTCTAGGCAGACAAGATTTGGAGCTTCAATAGGGCGTGGACGATCAAGAGCTGTCCTACAAATGCTGGCGTAATAGGCTGTCAGTTTTGACTGTCTTTGGTGGGCGCTTTTCAGTGGCGGATGCGGCTAGAGATCTGCGAATGGGTTGGGCATACTCGGTACAGCGTTCCACGGACGTGCCTGGACTGCTGGCTATCGGCCTTTCATGTAGGGGTTGTCAGCTTGCCGAAGTAGTACGCAATGTAGCCCGTCAATCAACGAGGCGTATCTAAAACATCCTGGAAATCAACGGATTGCGCGAAAAACGAGTGTCTCGTTTCCCGCTCCAAATTCACAAAAACGCCGCTCAGTGATGAGCGGCGTTTTTGTTTGTGCGGTTTTTGTCAGGCAATAGAAAAGGACCTCGCGGTCCTTTTTTTGTGGGCCCGCCAATGTGGCGAGCCCGGTACGCGATCAGAGCTTCGGCAATTGCCCGATGCGTCCCATCATTTCGGTGACGATCTGCAGGTCCAGCAGGAACTGGTCAACGGTCTTGAATTCGCCATCGGTGTGACCGGTGTACTTGACCTCCGGTCGCGCCAGGCCGAATTGCACGCCGTTCGGCAGTTCATGCACCGAGGTGGCGCCGGCCGACGTGCCGAATTCGTGTTTCATGCCCAGGTTTTCGGTGGCCACGGCCAGCAGCGCCTTGACCCATTCGCCTTCAGGGTTGCGGTACATCGGTTCGGCGATCGAGTAGTCGAAGTTGACCGCGACATGGGTCTTCTTGCTCCACGCCGCCAGTTTGTCGGCGATTTCGCGCTTGAGCACTTCCGGCGACTTGCCCTTCGGCACGCGCAGGTTGACCGCGAGTTTGAAGGTTTTGTCGTCCATGCCGACATAGGTCAGGGACGTGGTCAGCGGGCCCATGAAGTCATCGGCGAAGCCGACGCCCAGCTTGCCACCCTTGTAATCCAGGCCCCAGTTGTCGGCGGCGTAGTGGGCAGCGTCGGTGATGTGGTTGTGCTTGAAGGCGATCTTGCCGTCCACGCTATGGATGAAATCGAGCATGCGCGCGACCGGATTAACGCCGGATTCTGGCTCGGACGAGTGCGCGGAAACACCGGTAACGGTGAGTTTGACGTCTTTGCCATCGACCTTGGCGTTCACTTCGAAATCGCCGCCGTTGCGCTTGGCGTATTCAGCGCCGGCCTTTTGCAGGCTGGCCGCCAGCTCGGCGGGTTTGTCAGTCACCAGCGTGACGACCGAAACCGATGGAATCTGGTTGGTCGCCAGGCCGCCGGTCATCGAGGTGATTTCCGCGCCTTTACCCTCGGCCTTGCGCTTGGCGAATTTGGCCATGACGGTGCCGTAGCCTTTTTCCGCAATCACTACGGGATAGCCGCCATCCAGTGCCAGGTTGTACTCCGGCGTCGGGTTGCGTTCGAAGTAGTAGGGAATCGCGTCGCCGGTGGTTTCTTCGGTGGTGTCCACCAGCAGTTTGAAATTGCGCGCCAGTGGCAGCTTCTCTTCCTTGATCACCTTCATGGCATACAGCGTCACAACGATGCCGTTCTTGTCGTCCTCAGTGCCGCGGCCGTACATGCGGTCGCCGATCAGCGTGACCTTGAACGGATCAAGTTTGGTGCCGTCCTTCAGCACCCAGTTTTCCGGCGTTACCGGCACCACGTCGGCGTGAGCGTGAATGCCGACGACATCCTTGCCGCTGCCGTCGAGGGAGATTTCGTAAACGCGGTTGTCGATGTTGCGGTAGTTCAGGCCGAAAGACTCAGCCAGATCCTTGATCTTGCCGGCGATCTTGATGAATTCGGGGTTGTCGTGCTGATCGACACCGTCCTTGCGGAAGGTCGGGATTTCCACCAGTTCGCGCAGGGTTTCCAGGGCGGCTTTGCCGTACTTCACACGGGTGTAGAGGCCGAGCAGGCGATGGATTTCGTTTTGCTGTTCAGCGGTCAGCGTCTTGTTGTCGAGGAAGGCGCTGATGGCCGGGCGCAGATCGTCGGTCTTGCTCAGGTCGTTCTTGGCCAGATCACCGAGAAATGCTCTGAAGTCACTGACCTTTGCCTCATTGAAGGTCTTGAGAATGGTCGCGCTCTGCTGCTCGGTAAGGTTGGCTTGGGCTGGCAGCGTGACGGACGAAAGGCTGGCCAGAATCAGCGTCGACGCGGCCAGTTGCTTGAGTGAAAAATCCATTGCTAAGGGCATTCCTTTGCAGGCAGTGAGTAGGAGGTGTCTGATCGAAGCGTCATACGGTTTTGCAAACTAACACCACCAGCGAGTGATAGGGGAGCCCCCGAAGTGGGACGCGTCGCACAGAAATGCAAAAGCGGCGCAGAATCGAAAAAGCCCGTCCAGTCTGTCTGGATCGGGCTTCTGCGATAAGCGCGCTTTACATCGACAACACCAGACGCCCGGCAAACAGGATCAGAATCACCCCCATGCTGCGCTCGAACCAGTGGCCCATGCGCATGAACAGCACGCGCACTTTGCTGCTGGAAAAGAACAGCGCGACGATCACGAACCACAACGCATTCACCCCGCACATCCACAACCCGTACAGGGCCTGGATTTGCAGCGGCGTGCTGGCGCTGATGATCGTGGTGAAGATTGCAAGGAAAAACAGAGTGGCCTTGGGGTTGGTGGCGTTGGTCAGGAAACCGGTGGAAAACGCCTTGAACAGCGATTGCTCGACCAGCGGTTCGTCACTGGTCTTTTCGCCTTCCATTGTCGTCTTGGGTTTGCTGCGGATCAGGCTGACGCCCAGATAAAGAATGTAAGCACCGCCGACCACTTTGGCGACGGTCAGCAACCACGGCGTGGTGTGCATCAAGGCGCCGACGCCCAGCAGGGTGTACAGCACGTGCACGGAAATTCCCGCGCCGATGCCCAATGCGGTGCAGATGCCGACCAAGCGGCCGAAACGCACACTCTGGCGGATGGTCACGGCGAAGTCCGGTCCGGGAGCGACCACGGCCAGGAAGTGGATGGTGGCCAGCGCCAGAAACTCGCCCAGGTAATTCGATGTCATTTCAGCTCCAGAAAGTCAGGGGTGAAGCATTGCCGCGATAGCCGACAAAAAACGAAAGGCTCAAGCGCGGATCGGCCACGCCCGGCGTTACCGAGTGCATGCGGCGCGAATTGAACATGATGAAATCCCCCGGGTCCGGGCGTACTTCGAGGGCGGGCGGGCCGAGCAGCGCCGGGTCGATGCCGTAGCTGTCGCCGCGCATTTCGTCGAAGCGGTCCGGGGAAATGTCGTCTTCCCACATCTGCAATGCGCCGCCTTCGGTTGGCATGTTGAGGTAGACGTTGCAGGCGAACTGCGCCTCGAGGCTGCGGGCCTGAAAACTTTCCGGGGCGTCCTTGGCGAAGATGTCGTGATGGGCCAGGAAGCACACGCCCGGTTTCACCACCCGGGACAGGCCGACGTACATCTTGCGACCGTAGAGGTTTTCCAGGTGGGCACCCGCCGGCCAGGATTCGTCGAGCATGCAGCGCAGGGTGTCGACCGGCGACGAGTAGGGCGCGCAGCGGTTGCGCAGTTCGGCAATGTTGCTGGTGGCGCGCTCGAAGTAGTCCTCGATCAGCAGCGGCTGGTTTTCCGCCTCGTAGAACGCCATGCCGATACGACCGATACTGGGCGCGTTGATGTAGCCCTCGAAGCCGGGGGCGAGGATCTTGTCGCCAATCTGGATCGCCTGCGCCTGGGGCAGAAAGCCTTTGACGCGGATGGCAAGGACTTCTTCGTTGGCCAGTTTTTTTATGCACGTCTCATCGAGACGCTCGACGTCAAGCATCATGGTTTCAGGTCCATCTATCGAATAGTCAACGGAACCGGCGAACGCGGTTCCCCCGGCGTCGGACGCTGCATCTGACAGCGCCCGAAATCCTCAATCCACGCTGTAGTGGACGGACAACGTGCCTTTCTTCTGCGAAAGGGACGCGATCGTGACTGTGCCCAAATCCTTCAGGCTGCGTACATGGGTGCCACCGCAGCCATAGGCTGGCAGTTCACCGAAACCGATTTCCCGCGCGCCTTCGCGCAGGGACGTCAGGCGCGGCAGGTCGTGTTCGATCCATTGCCCGATGCCGTATTGAACGGTTTGCGCATCGACTTCCTGGGCCGAATCTCCGGGTTTGAATTGAACCCGGCCCTCGTCCGGCCAGTGGTGCGCCTTGACCGGCATCCAGCCCATGGCCTGGACGAAGTGGCCGATCAAATGTCCGGCAGAGTGCATGCGGGTGTTGAAGCGTCTGCGTTCTTCATCGACACGGATCTGGGTCATGCCCAGTGGCATCGGTTGATCGACGAAATGAATGATCCGGTCCGCTTCCTGGACGACGCGCAGAACCTGGCTGTCTCCGATCCAGCCGGTATCACAGGGTTGGCCACCGCCCTGGGGATGGAAAAGCGTGGCGCGCAACACAACGGCGAATTCGTTCTCGTGGGGCGTGCAGTCGAGGACTTCCACATTGGCCTTGAGGTCATCACTATGGAAAAAGAGGCGAAGCGTCATATTCCATGCCCTTATTAAAGTTTCTTTTTTAATTATATGAATCGTGCAATAACGTGATAATCCGTTCAAACATCAAAGGACTGTTGCGCTGTGAGCATAAATCTCCCGCTGCCGCTGCTCGGTGAAATGGCGATTTTCGTCAAGGTCGTCGAGACCGGCAGTTTCTCCGAAGCCGCTCGCCAGTTGGGCTCATCGCCCTCGGCAGTCAGTCGCAGTATTTCCCGACTGGAGAAGGCGCTGGCCACGCGTCTGCTGCAACGCACCACGCGCAAACTGCGCTTGAGCGATGGCGGGGAAGAGGTGTTCAAGCGCTGCCAGGAAATGGTCAGCGCGGCGAAGTCGGTGATGGAGATCAGCGGTCAGTTCACCCACGAAGCGGAGGGGCTGGTGCGGGTCAGCGTGCCGAAAGCGGTTGGGCGCTTCGTGATTCATCCGCACATGCCGGAGTTTCTGCGGCGCTATCCGAAGGTCGACGTGGAGCTGTTGCTGGAGGACCGCCAGGTCGATCTGATCGATGACCATGTCGACCTGGCCATTCGCATCACGGATCGTCCACCGGCGGGACTGGTGGGACGACAACTGCTGACCATCGACCATTTGCTCTGCGCCACACCGCAATACCTGGCCGAACACGGGACGCCAACTCATCCCCACGACTTGCTCAATCACAGTTGCATTTACCTGGGCGAGACCCCGAGTGATGCGCGCTGGAAATTCAAGAAAGGTACGAAAGCCGTTACCGTCGGCGTGCGCGGCCGGTATGCCGCCAATCACACCGGCGTGCGTCTGGGCGCCGTGTTGCAACACATCGGTATTGGCAGCCTGCCGTATTTCACCGCCCGTTATGCGCTGGAGCAGGGGCTGATCGTGCAGGTGCTGCCGGAGTGGACATTCCTGGCGTCGTACCACGGCGGATTGTGGTTGCTGCATTCGCCGACGCGCTATCTGCCGCCGAAGCTGCGGGTGTTCATCGACTATCTGGTGGAGTGCCTGGAGAAAGAGCCGACCTTGAGCAAGCCGGGGAAGTCCGGCGGTTCGAAATCGTTGGCCGAGTACGAGTTGCCCGAGAGTGAAGGGTTGCTCTGATCCGATAAAAAAGGCCCGCATGGATCACCGTGCGGGCCTTTTTTATCGGGCGAAAATCAGTGCTTGCTGTCCTGGGCGGACATCGCCAGCAGCTGCTTTTCCTGATTCCAGTCGAACGGTTCGTCGTTCTGTTCGGCTTCGTAGCGGCGTTCTTCCAGTGCCTGATACATGTCGATTTCTTCGTCGGACAGGTAATGCAGACAGTCGCCGGCGAAGAACCACAGCAGATCCCGCGGGATCAGGTGGGCAATTTGCGGGTAACGGGTAATCACTTGAGTCAGGATGTCCTGGCCCAGGTATTGGCTTTCGATCGGCTCGATCGGCAGTGACGCCAGCAGTTCGTCGAAACGCTCCAGGAACAGGGCATGGCTTTCTTCGGGAACCTGATCGGCCTCACCTACGGCGACCAGAATACTGCGCAGATGGTCGAGCAAAACCAGATGATCGGCAACGACGTTGGACACGAGATAAGTCCTCAAGAGCAAAACGGGCGCGGGAGTATAAAGCGCCCGCGCCCGTTTTTCACTGATTGAAGGGATCAGCGGATTTTGCCTTCCGCGGGTTTGAGTTGCTCCTTGTCGAAATCATCGACATCGATCACCTTGCGCCGCGCCGCCTCGGCATCACGCAGGGTCTGGGCTTCCACGGCCTGCAACACGCCGGCTTCCAGTGCCGCATCGATGGCGTGTTCGCCAGCTACCGGTTTGACCTGACCGCTCTTGAGCGACGAGTGCAATTTCTTGTGCAGCGGTTGCGCAGCGTTCAGTTGATCGCAGGCGTGCTGCAGCGCACCGACGGCATCATCGGCCGATTGCGGGCGATAGCAGCCGGCAAGCAGTTCTTCCAGCGCCGGATCGCCCTTGGCCCGGCCGATGACCGCAGCCACCTCGGCACCGAGTTTGTCCGACGGGCCTTTGTGACGGCGGCCGAACGGGAACACGATCACGCGCAACAGGCAGCCAAAGACTCGGTTCGGGAAGTTGGTCAGCAGTTCATCCAGCGCCTTTTCCGACTGGCCGAGGCTTTCTTCCATGGCCCATCTGAACAGCGGTTCCATGTACGCCGGGGAATCGAGGTCGTGATAACGCTTGAGCGCCGCCGACGCCAGATACAGGTTGCTCAGTACATCGCCCAATCGTGCCGACAGACGCTCGCGGCGTTTCAGTTCGCCGCCCAGCAGCATCATGCTCAGGTCGGCGAGCATGGCAAACGCGGCAGCCTGACGGTTGAGGGCGCGGAAATAACCCTGGCTGAGCTTGTCTCCCGGTGCATGTTCGAAATGGCCAAAACCTAGGTTCAGCACCAGCGTGCTGGCGGCGTTGCTCACGGCAAAGCCGATGTGCTTGAGCAGCAGGTCATCGAATTCCTTGAGTGCCTGATCCTTGTCCTCGCGCCCGGCGAGGGCCATTTCCTTGAGGACGAACGGATGGCAGCGGATGGCGCCCTGGCCGAAGATCATCAGGTTGCGCGAAAGAATGTTCGCGCCTTCCACCGTGATGAAGATCGGCGCGCCGTTCCAGCTGCGGCCCAGGTAGTTGTTCGGGCCCATGATGATCGCCTTGCCGCCGTGTACGTCCATGGCGTGGCTGATGCACTCGCGACCGCGTTCGGTGAGGTGGTACTTGAGGATCGCCGACAGCACCGACGGCTTCTCGCCCAGATCCACCGCGTTGGCGGTCAGCATCCGCGCGGCGTCCATCATCCAGGCGTTGCCGCCGATCCGTGCCATGGCTTCCTGAATGCCTTCGAATGCTGAGAGTGGCACGTTGAACTGCTCGCGAATCTGCGCGTACTGCCCGGTCACCAGACTGGTGAACTTGGCCGCGCCGGTGCCCACTGCCGGCAGCGAGATCGAGCGTCCGACCGACAGGCAGTTCATCAGCATCATCCAGCCTTTGCCGAGCATGTCCTGGCCGCCGATGAGGAAGTCCAGCGGGATGAACACGTCCTTGCCGGAGTTCGGGCCGTTCATGAACGCCGCGCCCAGCGGCAGGTGGCGGCGACCGATTTCCACGCCGGGGGTGTCGGTCGGGATCAGCGCCAGGCTGATGCCGAGGTCTTCCTTGTCGCCGAGCAGGTGATCCGGGTCATAGGCCTTGAAGGCCAGGCCGAGCAAGGTCGCGACCGGGCCGAGGGTGATGTAGCGTTTTTCCCAGTTCAGGCGCAGGCCGAGGATTTCCTGACCTTCCCATTCGCCTTTGCAGATGACCCCGGTGTCGGGCATCGCACCCGCGTCTGAACCCGCGAGCGGGCCAGTCAGCGCAAAGCACGGAATGTCGTCGCCCCGGGCCAGCCGTGGCAGGTAATGATTGCGTTGTTCGTCGGTGCCGTAATGCAGCAGCAGTTCAGCCGGACCGAGGGAGTTGGGCACCATTACGGTGGAGGCAAGATCGCCGCTGCGGGTCGCCAGTTTCATCGCTACCTGGGAGTGGGCGTAGGCGGAGAAACCCTTGCCGCCGAATTCCTTGGGGATGATCAGGGCGAAGAAACCGTGTTCCTTGATGTGAGTCCAGGCTTCGGGCGGCAGGTCCATCGACTGGCCGATCTGCCAGTCGGTGACCATCGCGCAGAGCTCTTCGGTCGGGCCGTCGATGAACGCCTGTTCTTCTTCACTCAGTTGCACTTTGGGATAGGACAGCAGCTTGTCCCAGTCCGGACGGCCGCTGAACAGTTCGCCGTCCCACCACACCGTGCCGGCGTCGATCGCGTCGCGCTCGGTCTGCGACATCGGTGGCAGGGTTTTCTGGAACCAGCTGAACAGCGGCGCGGTGAAGTGTTTGCGGCGCAGGTCAGGCAACAGCAGCGGGGCGGCGACCAGGGCCAGCACGACCCAGAAAATCAGCAGCAACCAGCCCGGTGCGTGGCTGAAAATCCCCATCGCCAACAGGTAAGCGGCCACGATGCCCAGTGCCGGCAGCGGGGCGATGCGCCGGTGGGCCAGATACGCCACGCCGACGATCAGAACCAGTATCCACAACAACAGCATATTTAATCCTCCGTGAACCAGGGCGAACCGACCCTCCAGAGCTTAGACGGCATCTGCAAAACGGGGCGGTCAGAGCAAGGTGATTGAAATCGTGGGAAACCCCGGATGTCTTTTGTAGGTTCGGTGGGCAACACGCGTGGGAAATCGTTCGCCGCTTCCGCGTCTTTGCGTGCATGTTTGGCCGAAACGTCGTTATCTCTGTGCTGAACCTCTCGCTAGACTCGGGGCTCAATCAGGAGAATGTCGTCATGCACGAGTATCTGAGCCCCGGCCGCTTCATCGATAGTGACCACCCCTCGGTGGTGGAGTTCGCCGAGCAGCACCGTGGTGCCAGTCGCGATCCGCTCGCGCAAGCGATCAGTCTTTATTACGCCGTGCGCGAGGCGGTGCGTTACAACATGTACACCTTCAGCCGCGACCCGCAGACCTTGCGCGGCAGCTACGCGCTGGCGGCAGGTGAAAGTTATTGCGTGCCCAAGGCCACGTTGCTCGCCGGTTGTGCGCGCCATTGCGGGATCCCCGCACGCATCGGTCTGGCGGATGTGAAAAATCATCTGTCGACGCCGCGTCTGCTTGAACTGCTGAGAAGTGAAGTGTTCGCCATGCATGGTTATACCGAGCTGTTTCTCAATGATCGCTGGGTGAAAGCCACACCCGCGTTCAACCAGAAGCTCTGCGAAATGTTCAACGTTGCGCCGCTGGAATTCGACGGCATGAACGACAGCGTTTTCCACCCGTACAACAGCGATGGTGCGCTGCTGATGGAGTACCTGGTCGATCACGGCCAGTTCGCTGATGTACCGGAATCTTTTTTCTTCGAACATCTGCAGAAATGTTATCCGCACCTGTTCAACGATCAGCAGACGCCACTGTCCAGTGACATGCGCGGTGATGTCGGCCGCCTCTGATCCGGCGTATGCTGCCTGCCCATTTACTGGAAAAGAGGCGGTCATGCTGAAGATCTGGGGTCGCAAGAATTCGTCGAATGTCCGAAAGCCCTTGTGGGCTGCCGAAGAGCTCGGGTTGGCCTACGAGGCCATCGATGCCGGTGGCGCGTTTGGTGTGGTCGACACGCCGGAGTATCGGGCAATGAACCCGAACGGGCGGGTGCCGGTCATTCAGGACGACGGTTTCGTGTTGTGGGAATCGAATGCCATCGTGCGTTACCTGCTGGCAAAACATGCAGCCGACACTTCGTGGTATCCGGCGGATCCGCAGATCCGCGCCACCGCTGACAAATGGATGGACTGGACGACTTCCAGTTTTGCAGGACCGTTTCGCACGGTGTTCTGGGGCGTTTTGCGTACCCCGGCAGACAAGCAGGACTGGCCGGCAATCCATGCGGCGATCAAGGAATGTGACGGCTTGCTGGCGATGGCCGATCAGGCACTGAAGCACCAGCCGTATCTGTCCGGCAATGAAATCGGCATGGGCGATATTCCGCTCGGCAGTTTCATTTATGCCTGGTTCGAGATGCCCATCGAGCGCGCGCCACAGCCGAATCTTGAAGCCTGGTACGCGCGGTTGAAGCAGCGTCCGGCGTATCAGAAAGCCGTCATGACCGCGTTGACTTAATACCTACTATCGACACACTTGACTGTACTTGTGCGGCGACGGCAAGCACCATTGCGCTCGAGCGCTGCGGTTGTCTTCCTCGCCGCCGGCTTTTTATCAGTCCTTTTTTCCTTACTGGGTGCGTAAATCCGATATGAGTTCCGCTCTGTCCATCCGGCAGCTAACCAAAACCTACGGCAACGGGTTCCAGGCCTTGAGTGGTATCGATCTGGACGTCGCCGAAGGTGACTTCTTCGCCTTGCTCGGCCCCAACGGCGCCGGCAAATCCACGACCATCGGCATCCTCTCGACCCTGGTCAACAAGACCAGCGGCACCGTGAATATCTTTGGCCACGACCTGGACAAGAACCCGGCGGCGCTCAAGCGCTCGATCGGCGTGGTGCCCCAGGAATTCAACTTCAACCAGTTCGAAAAGACGTTCGACATCGTCGTGACCCAGGCCGGTTACTACGGCATTCCGGCGAAGGTCGCCAAGGAACGCGCCGAGCAGTATCTGACCCAACTCGGCCTGTGGGACAAGCGCGATGTGCCGTCGCGTTCGCTGTCCGGCGGCATGAAGCGGCGTCTGATGATCGCCCGTGCGCTGGTGCATGAACCGCGTCTGCTGATCCTCGACGAGCCGACTGCCGGCGTCGACATCGAGCTGCGCCGCTCGATGTGGACGTTCCTCACCGAACTGAACCAGAAAGGCATCACCATCATCCTCACCACCCACTACCTGGAAGAGGCTGAGCAGTTGTGCCGCAACATCGGCATCATCGACCATGGCACCATCGTCGAGAACACCAGCATGCGTCAGCTGCTCGGCCAGCTGCATGTGGAAACCTTCCTGCTCGACCTGAAGAGTGATCTGGCGGTTGCGCCGCAACTGGTCGGCTATCCCGCCCGGCTGGTAGACGCACATACACTGGAAGTCCAGGTCGACAAGTCCATGGGCATCACTGCGCTGTTCGGCCAGCTGGCCCTGCAGAACATCGAAGTGCTGAGCCTGCGCAATAAAACCAATCGCCTCGAGGAGCTGTTCGTGTCCCTGGTGGAGAAAAATCTGTCGAAGGTGGCGGTATGAGTTCCGAGCTGCGCCCCAACCTCGTTGCCCTCAATACCATCGTTTATCGCGAAGTCAGACGCTTCACCCGGATCTGGCCGCAGACTTTGCTGCCGCCGGCGATCACCATGGTCCTGTACTTCGTGATCTTCGGTAACCTGATCGGTCGGCAGATCGGCGACATGGGTGGCTTCACCTACATGGAGTACATCGTGCCGGGGCTGATCATGATGTCGGTGATCACCAACTCCTACGGCAACGTGGTGTCGAGTTTCTTCGGCAGCAAGTTCCAGCGCTCCATCGAAGAACTGATGGTCTCGCCGGTTTCGCCGCACACGATCCTGATCGGTTACACCATTGGTGGTGTGCTGCGAGGCCTGATGGTGGGCGTGATCGTGACGATTCTGTCGCTGTTCTTCACCCATTTGCAGGTACACCATCTCGGTGTGACGGTGCTGGTGGTGGTGCTGACCGCGACGATCTTCTCGCTGCTGGGCTTCATCAACGCGGTGTTTGCACGCAACTTCGATGACATCTCGATCATCCCGACCTTCGTGCTGACCCCGCTGACCTACCTCGGTGGCGTGTTCTACTCGATCACCTTGCTGCCGCCGTTCTGGCAGACCGTGTCGCTGGCCAACCCGGTGCTGCACATGGTCAACGCCTTCCGTTACGGTATCCTCGGTGTGTCGGATATCCGTATCGGTATCGCGATCACCTTCATGCTGGTGGCGACGGTGGTGCTGTATATCGGTTGTTCGCGGTTGCTGGTGAGCGGGCGCGGCATGCGCACCTGATCCTTTCAATGCTGCAATGAAAAACGGCCTCCCACAGTGGAGGTCGTTTTGCATTCACGCCTGACGTCTTTTCTTGCGCCGCGCCCATTGCCGGGCCACCCACCAGCGCCAGTACAGCATCACCAGACAGTAGGCGAGGGCGCCCAGTGCCAGCCCGACCACCACCGAACCCAGCAGGAACGGTTGCCACAAGGTCGAGAGCTCTCCGCTGATCCATTCCCAGGTCAACTCGTCCGGAAGTGTGCGGGCCGGAACGTCCATCAGCCAGGCCCCGGCCTGATAGGTGCAGAAGAACACCGCCGGCATGGTGATCGGATTGGTCAGCCAGACCAGGCTGACGGCAATCGGCATGTTGCCGCGCACCATGATCGCGAGGACGGCGGCCACCAGCATTTGTGCGGGAATCGGCAGGAACGCGGCAAACAGGCCAACGGCCATGGCGCGAGCCACCGAGTGTCGGTTGAGGTGCCAGAGGTTCGGGTCATGCAGCAACGTACCGAGAAAGCGTAAGGATTTGTGTTCCCTGATGCTCGTCGGGTCGGGCATGTAACGTTTGAATAAGCGCCGGGGCATAAGGCTTCTCGGTCGGTTAAGGCGGCAAGTATGTCTGGATTCTACGAACCGCCCATTCAGACTTTGTGACAATTGATAACGACGCCCTTGCCCCGCAGCCGCTATGCCTGAAGGTGGGACTCTCAAGGACGGGCTTATGCGCACAGGGATGATGGCGCTGGCGGTCGGTCTGCTGGCAGCGGTTTTTTTACCGGCCCTACCGCCGGTCGGGTTATTGCTGGTGTTGCCGTGGGTGGCGCTGATGCTGCTGCCGTTTCGCAGCTATCCACTGGCGTTTTTGCTGCTTGGATTTACATGGGCGGGTTTCAACGCGCAGATGGCGTTGAATGATCGACTGCCTTCCCGGCTGGATGGCGAAACGCGCTGGGTGGAGGGCCGGGTCGTCGGCTTGCCGCAGAATGCCGAGGGCGTCGTGCGCTTTGAACTGGCCGATGCGCGCTCGCGTCACGAGAAACTGCCGGCGCTGATGCGTCTGGCCTGGTACGCCGGGCCTGAGGTCAGCAGTGGCGAACGCTGGCGACTGGCGGTCAAGTTCAAGCGTCCCGGTGGCCTGCTCAATCCGGATGCGTTTGATTACGAAGCCTGGCTGCTGGCGCAGCGCATCGGCGCTACCGGGACGGTGAAGGATGGTCAGCGCCTGGCGCCGGCGCAGTGGGCCTGGCGCGACAGTATTCGCCAGCGCCTGCTTGCCGTTGACGCCCAGGGTCGTAACGGCGCCTTGGCCGCGTTGGTGCTCGGCGATGGTTCCGGCCTCAGTCGCGAAGACTGGCAAATCTTGCAGGACACCGGCACCGTGCATCTGCTGGTGATTTCCGGCCAGCACATCGGGCTGTTGGCAGCGTTGATGTACGCGCTGGTTGCCGGGTTGGCCCGATTCGGATTTTGGCCGCTGCGTTGGCCCTGGCTGCCCTGGGCGTGCGGTCTGGCATTCGCGGCGGCGCTGGGTTACGGCCTGCTGGCTGGATTCGATGTGCCGGTACGACGGGCCTGCGTGATGGTTGCGCTGGTGCTGTTGTGGCGTTTGCGCTTTCGCCATCTCGGTGCGTGGTGGCCGTTGCTGCTGGCCTTCAATGGCGTGTTGTTGATGGATCCGCTGGCCAGCTTGCGTCCGGGGTTGTGGCTGTCTTTCGCGGCGGTGGCTGTGTTGATCTTCACCTTCGGCGGCCGTCTGGGGCCGTGGCGCTGGTGGCAGACCTGGACACGCGCGCAGTGGTTGATCGCGATCGGCTTGTGCCCGGTGCTTGTGGCGTTGAGTCTGCCGATCAGTCTCAGCGGGCCGCTGGCCAATCTGCTGGCGGTGCCGTGGGTCAGTTTTGCGGTGCTGCCGCCGGCGTTGCTCGGGACTTTGTTGCTGCCAATTCCTTATGTCGGTGAAGGGCTGCTGTGGCTGGCCGGCGGACTGATCGATGGATTGTTCCGGGCACTGGCCCTGATTGCCGGGCGCTGGCCGGCGTGGGTTGCACAATCGATGCCGGGCTGGATCGTGGCGCTGGGTTGCATCGGTGCAGTGCTGTTATTGCTGCCCCGAGGCGTTCCCCTGCGTCCCTTGGGCTGGCCGTTGCTGCTGGTGCTGGCATTTCCGCCTCGAGAACGCCTGACCGAAGGCGTAGCGGATGTGTGGCAACTGGATGTCGGCCAGGGTCTGGCAATTCTGATCCGCACCCGGCATCACACCTTGCTGTACGACAGCGGCCCGCGTTTCGGCGACTTTGACCTCGGCGAGCGAGTGGTGCTGCCGGCATTGCGCAAATTGGGCGTGGAACACCTCGACCTGATGCTGCTCAGCCATGCCGATGCCGATCACGCAGGTGGCGCACTCGCCGTAGCGAAAGGATTGCCGGTCAGCCGGGTCATCAGCGGCGATCCGCAGGGGTTGGCCGAAGCGCTGAACGCCGAAGCCTGTGAAAGCGGTCGGCAATGGCAGTGGGACGGCGTTGCCTTTCATCTATGGCAATGGGCAGAAGCCCATGACAGCAACCAGCGTTCCTGCGTGTTGCAGATCGAAGCCAACGGCGAGCGGCTGCTGCTGACCGGTGACATCGACACCAATGCTGAGCGGGATTTGCTCAACAGCGCGCTGGCGGTTCCGACCCAGTGGCTGCAAGCCCCGCATCACGGCAGCCGCAGTTCCTCATCGATGGCCTTGCTCAAGGTTTTGCAGCCCCAGGCCGTGCTGATTTCCCGAGGGCTGGGCAACTCGTTCGGCCATCCGCACCCGACGGTCATTGCCCGTTACCGCAAGCAGGGAATACACATCCACGACAGCGCCGAGCAGGGCGCCATTCATCTGCAACTGGGGCGGTTTGAGCCGGCCCGGTCGATGCGTCAACAACGCCGGTTCTGGCGCGCCCCGCCGTTGCCGGGGACGGAGTACCGTTGAGCACGGTCGTCGGGGCGACGGGTCTTTATCGCGAACCGGTATGGTAAAGTGGCGCACTTTTTCGAGGGGGCTGTCACTGTGTGGGAATTGGTCAAATCCGGCGGCTGGATGATGTTGCCGATCATTCTGAGTTCCATCGCCGCCATGGCGATCGTCGCCGAGCGCCTGTGGACCCTGCGCGCCAGTCGCGTCACCCCTGAGCATTTGCTGGGTCAGGTCTGGGTCTGGATCAAGGACAAGCAGCTCAACAAGGAAAAACTCAAGGAATTGCGCGCCAACTCGCCGCTGGGGGAAATCCTCGCCGCAGGCCTGGCCAACTCCAAGCATGGTCGCGAGATCATGAAGGAGTGCATCGAAGAGGCCGCCGCCCGGGTCATCCACGAGCTGGAACGCTACGTCAACGCGCTGGGCACCATTGCCGCCATGTCGCCGTTGCTCGGTCTGCTGGGGACGGTGCTGGGCATGATCGACATTTTCAGTGCCTTCACCGGCTCCGGCATGACCACCAATGCTGCGGTGCTGGCCGGCGGTATTTCCAAGGCGCTGATCACTACCGCTGCGGGTCTGATGGTCGGTATTCCGGCAGTGTTCTTCCACCGGTTCCTGCAACGCCGCATCGATGAACTGGTGGTGGGCATGGAACAGGAAGCGATCAAACTGGTGGAAGTGGTGCAGGGCGACCGTGACGTCGATCTGGCCGGGGGCAAAGCGTGAAATTCCGTCGCAAGCCCCGGGAAACGATCGACATCAACCTCGCGTCGCTGATCGACGTGGTGTTCATCCTGTTGCTGTTTTTCGTCGTGACCACCACCTTCACCCGCGAAACCCAACTGCGTGTCGACCTGCCGGAAGCGGTCAGCGGCTCGCCGGCCGAGGATCAGCAGGTCAAGCAACTGGACGTGGCCATCAGCGCCGAAGGCGTGTTCTCGGTGAACAACAGGATTCTGCCGAAGAATGATCTGGCCACCCTGATGGAAGCCATGCAGAAAGAAGCCAACGGCGACACCAATATGCCGCTGTCGATCAGTGCTGACGGCAAGGCTCAGCATCAATCCGTGATCACCGCCATGGATGCGGCCGGCAAGCTCGGTTTCAGCCATCTGCGCATGACCACGGTCGAGGCGGCGCCCAAATCCTGATGGCCATGTCCGATCGTCTGCTCGCCGCGTGGTATCAGGGGCACCCGGCCCTGACGCTGTTGCGGCCGCTGGAGTGGCTGTACCGCCGCGTGGTGGCCGGCAAGCGTCAGCGTTTTCTCGATGGCGAAGGTGAGATCTACCAGTCGCCGGTGCCGGTGATCGTGGTCGGCAACATCACCGTCGGCGGCACCGGCAAGACCCCGATGATCCTGTGGCTGATCGAGCACTGCCGACGCCACGGGCTGCGGGTCGGTGTGGTCAGTCGTGGTTACGGCGCCAAACCGGCGCAACTGCCATGGCGAGTCCAAGCCGATCAGACTGCCGACATCGCCGGCGACGAACCTTTGCTGATCGTGCAGCGCACCGGCGTGCCGCTGATGATCGATCCCGATCGCAGCGCCGCCGTCAGAGCCCTGCTGGACAGCGAGCCGCTGGACCTGATCCTGTCCGATGACGGTATGCAACATTACCGCCTCGCGCGGGATCTGGAACTGGTGCTGATCGACGCTGCCCGTGGGCTTGGCAACCAGCGCTGCCTGCCCGCCGGCCCCCTGCGCGAACCGGTCGAGCGCCTGCAAAGCGTTGACGGTGTGCTGTTCAACGGCGCCCTTGAGGATCGCGACGGCGGTTTCGCCTTCCGTCTGCAGCCCTCGGCGCTGGTCAACCTGCGCAGCGGTGAACGTCGGCCGCTCGATCATTTTCCGCCCGGCCAGGCCGTGCACGCGGTGGCCGGGATCGGCAACCCGCAACGTTTCTTCAATACCCTCGAAGCGCTAGACTGGCGGCCTGTGCCCCACGCCTTCGCCGACCACGCCGAATACAGCGTGCAGGCCTTGAGTTTTACGCCGTCATTGCCAGTAGTGATGACTGAAAAGGACGCGGTGAAGTGCCGTGCCTTCGCCGCTGCCGACTGGTGGTACCTGGCGGTCGATGCTGTGCCGTCACCGGCCTTCGTGGCCTGGTTCGACACGCAGTTGATGCGCCTGTTGCCGGATCGTCTTTTGCCTTAATCCGTTTTTATCCAGGGAATGTTCATGGACACCAAATTGCTCGACATCCTCGCCTGCCCGGTCTGCAAAGGCCCGCTCAAGCTCAGCGCCGACAAGACCGAACTGATCAGCAAGGGCGCCGGTCTGGCGTACCCGATCCGCGACGGTATCCCGGTCATGCTGGAAAGCGAAGCCCGCACCCTGACCACCGACGAGCGTCTGGATAAATGACCACCGCCTTCACTGTTGTCATCCCGTCGCGCTACGCCTCGACCCGCCTGCCGGGCAAGCCGCTGCTGGACATCGCCGGCAAGCCGATGATCCAGCACGTCTGGGAACAGGCGAGCAAAAGCAGCGCCAGCCGCGTGGTCGTGGCAACCGACGATGCGCGTATCGTCGAGGCCTGCAAGGCTTTCGGCGCTGAAGTGGTGCTGACCCGTGAAGATCACAACTCCGGCACCGATCGTCTGGCCGAAGTGGCGGCGAAGCTGGGTCTGGAGCCGGATGCCATCGTGGTCAACGTGCAGGGTGACGAACCGCTGATCCCGCCGAGCGTGATTGATCAGGTCGCCGCGAATCTTGCGGCCCACACCGAAGCGCGCATGGCCACCCTGGCCGAGCCGATCGAAGACGTCGAAACCCTGTTCAACCCGAACGTGGTCAAGGTCGTCAGCGACCTCAACGGTCTGGCGCTGACCTTCAGTCGAGCGACCCTGCCATGGGCCCGCGATGCTTTCGCCAAGAGCCGCGACGTGCTGCCGGAAGGCGTGCCGTATCGTCGCCACATCGGCATTTATGCCTACCGCGCAGGCTTCCTTCAGGACTTCGTGAACTGGGGTCCGTGCTGGCTGGAAAACACCGAATCCCTCGAACAGCTGCGTGCCCTGTGGCACGGCGTGCGGATTCATGTGGCTGACGCGTTGATCGCGCCGCCGACCGGGGTCGACACCGCCGAAGACCTCGAGCGCGTCCGTCGCCTGCTGGAGGCCTGATGCGCGTTCTGTTCGTGTGCCTGGGCAACATCTGCCGTTCGCCCACCGCCGAAGGCGTGTTGCGCCACAAGTTGCGTGAAGCGGGGCTGGCGGATCAGGTCGAAGTGGCCTCTGCCGGCACTGGCGACTGGCACGTTGGCAATCCGCCGGACAAGCGCAGCCAGGCGGCGGCCAAGCTGCGCGGTTATGACCTGTCGGCGCAACGCGCGCAGCAGGTCAGCCGCGCCGATTTCGCCAGCTACGACCTGATCCTCGCAATGGACAACAGCAACCTGCGCAATCTCAAGGCGCTGCAACCGTCCACCGGCAAGGCCGAGCTGGACTTGTTCCTGCGCCGTTATGAAGGTGAAGTCGACGAGGTGCCGGATCCGTATTACGACGGCGATCAGGGCTTCGAGCAGGTGCTGGATCTGATCGAGCGTGCCTGCGATCAGTTGTTGATTGAAGTGAAGGGGCGGTTATGAGTTTGCAGATACAACCGCAGGTTTCCCTGAAGCCCTTCAACACCTTCGGCGTTGATGTGCGCGCACAGCTGTTTGCCGAAGCCCACAGTGACGCCGATGTGCGCGAAGCCCTGGCGTATGCGAGTGCCCATGATGTGCCGTTGCTGGTGATTGGCGGCGGCAGCAATCTGTTGCTCACGGCGGACATTCCGGCGCTGGTGCTGCGTATGGCCAGCCGTGGCATCCGCGTCATCAGCGACGACGGCAATCGTGTGGTGATTGAAGCCGAAGCCGGTGAGCCGTGGCACCCGTTCGTGCAGCACACGCTGGCGCAGGGTTTTTCCGGGCTGGAGAATCTCAGCCTGATCCCCGGCACTGTCGGTGCTGCGCCGATGCAGAACATCGGTGCCTACGGTGTCGAGATCAAGGATGTGTTCGCCGGCCTGACGGCGCTGGATCGCCAGACCGGCGAGCTGCGCGACTTCAGCCTGGAGGAATGCCGGTTCGCCTACCGCGACAGCGTGTTCAAGCAGCAGCCGGGACGTTGGCTGATCCTGCGGGTGCGCTTCGCGCTGGATCGAGTCGCGCATCTGCACCTGGAATACGGCCCGGTGCGTCAGCGCCTGACCGAGCAGGGCATCGAGCAACCGACGCCGACGGATGTCAGCCGCGCGATTTGCAGCATCCGCAGCGAAAAACTGCCGGACCCGGCGGTGCTCGGCAATGCCGGCAGCTTCTTCAAGAACCCGCTGGTGTCGGCGGCCGTGGTTGCACAGATCAAGGCGCAGCATCCGGATCTGGTGGCCTACGCGCAACCGGACGGGCAGATGAAGCTGGCGGCCGGCTGGTTGATCGAGCGTGCCGGCTGGAAAGGTTTCCGTGAAGCCGATGCCGGCGTGCATAAATTGCAGGCGCTGGTGCTGGTCAACTACGGTGCGGCGACCGGGCTGCAATTGCTCGATCTGGCACAGCGGATCCAGAAAGACATTTCAGAACGTTTCAATGTCGAGCTGGAAATGGAGCCCAACAGGTATTGAGGCTACGCTTTCAAGGCTGAACCCAAAGCCCTGCACTTATTTAAAAAGTGCAGGGCTTTTTTGTTAATCGCGGGTTAACGTAGCCAGCTAACGATACCAACCATTTGCTCCACCAAAGGCCCGGTGCAGACATTCCCGTCGGCACAAGAGAGCCTGATTAGCCTGAGCCGATCTGCGCGAACCACTACCGTCCCTGCGGTGGCAGATGGCTCGACCCCATAACCTCCAAGAATATGCGGGCGTGCCCATGATTACCCTGAAACTCAATGGTCAAGATCATCCACTCGATGTCACCGAGGACATGCCGCTGTTGTGGGCGATCCGCGACGTCGCCGGTTACAACGGCACCAAGTTCGGCTGCGGCATGGGCCTGTGCGGTGCATGCACCATTCATATCGACGGCGCGCCGGCGCGCAGTTGCATCACCCCGATCGGTTCGGTGGTCGGGCAGAACGTGACCACCATCGACAACCTGCATGCCGACCCGGTCGGTCAGATCGTCCAGCAAGCCTGGCTCGACACCGCTGTGGCCCAATGCGGTTACTGCCAGGGCGGCCAGATCATGTCCGCCACCGCGTTGCTCAAGACCAACCCGAACCCGAGCGACGAGCAGATCGAAGAAGCGATGGTCGGCAACATTTGCCGCTGCGGTACCTATAACCGGATCAAGACCGCGATCCGTCAGGCATCCACTCACCTGAAGGAGGCCAAGGCATGAGCCGTCTACCGAACGATTTTGCCCTGAGCAACCTGAGTCGCCGGGGCTTCCTCAAGGGCGTCGGCGCCACGGGTGCGCTGGTGCTGGCGGCGAGCTGGGGCTGGCAGGATGCGCTGGCCGAAGACAAGCCCAAGCAGTTCGGCGCCGATGGCATGCCCAACGGCTGGATCGACGATCCGAAGGTCTACGTCAGCATTGCCGCCGACGGCACGGTGACCGTGGTCTGTAACCGTTCGGAAATGGGCCAGGGCGTGCGCACCAGCCTGACCATGGTGGTCGCCGATGAACTGGAAGCCGACTGGGCGCACGTCAAGGTTCAGCAGGCGCCGGGTGATGAGGTGCGCTTCGGCAACCAGGACACCGACGGCTCGCGCAGCATGCGGCACTGGTACGAACCGATGCGCCGTTGCGGCGCCGCCGCCCGTACCATGCTGGAACAAGCCGCCGCTGCGCAGTGGAAGGTGCCGGTCGGCGAATGCCGCGCGCAACTGCATAAAGTCATTCACACACCGTCCGGGCGTGAGCTGGGTTACGGTGAGCTGGCCGCTGCGGCCAGTGCGCTGACGGTGCCGGCCCGTGACAGTCTGCGGCTCAAGCAACCGTCGGAATTCCGCTACATCGGCAAGGAAGGCACCAAAGCCATCGACGGTGCCGACATCGTCAATGGCCGCGCGGTGTACGGGGCCGACGTGCATTTCGACGGCATGCTGTTCGCGGTCATTGCGCGTCCGGCGGTGTACGGCGGCAAGGTCAAGTCGGTGGACGACAGCGCCGCGCTGAAAGTGCCGGGCGTGCTGAAAGTCATCCAGATCGAACCCCGGCCATTGCCTTCGGAATTCCAGCCGTTGGGTGGCGTGGCCGTGGTGGCCAGCAACACCTGGGCGGCATTGAAGGGCCGTGAAGCGCTGAAAATCGAGTGGGACGACGGTCCGAACGCCACTTATGACTCGGTCGCCTATCGCAAGGAGATCGAAGCCGCTTCGCTGAAGCCGGGCAAAGTGGTGCGCAATACCGGCGACATCGACAAAGCCATCGGCAGCGCCGCCAGCACGCTCGAAGCCTCTTATTACTTGCCGCATCTCGCCCAGGCACCGATGGAGCCGATGGTCGCCATCGCCCGTTACAAGGATGGCACTTGCGAAGCCTGGGCACCGAGCCAAGCGCCGCAGGTCACCCGCGAGCGGATCGCTGAACGCCTGGGGCTACCGTTCGATAACGTCACTTTCAATGTCACGCTGCTGGGCGGTGGATTCGGGCGCAAGTCCAAACCGGACTTCGTCGTTGAGGCTGCTGTGCTCGCCAAGGAATTCCCCGGCAAAGCGGTGCGTGTGCAGTGGACCCGGGAAGACGACATCCACAATTCGTATTTCCACACCGTGTCCGCCGAATACCTCAAGGCCGGTGTGGGCAAGGACGGTTTGCCGTCCGCCTGGTTGCACCGCACGGTGGCGCCGAGCATCACCGCGTTGTTTGCGCCGGGCATGAATCACGAAGCCGCGTTCGAGCTGGGCATGGGCTTTACCAACATGGCCTACGCGATTCCCAACGTGCGCCTGGAAAACCCTGAGGCCACGGTGCACACGCGGGTCGGCTGGTATCGCTCGGTGTCGAACATTCCCCATGGCTTCGCAATCCAGAGCTTCGTCGACGAACTGGCGCACAAAGCCAAGGAAGATCCGCTCAAGTACCAGATCAAGTTGCTCGGCCCGGATCGGCAGATCGACCCGCGTACGCTCAGTGAAGAGTGGAATTACGGCGAATCCCCCGAGCGTTATCCGATCGACACCGGGCGCATGCGCACCGTGCTCGAAACGGCAGCCAAGGCGGCGGGGTGGGGGCGTCAATTGCCCAAGGGTCGTGGTCTCGGATTGGCGGTGCATTACAGCTTCGTCACCTATGTGGCGGCGGTGATCGAAGTCGAGGTCAAGGACGACGGCACGCTGATCGTGCACAAGGCCGATATCGCCGTGGATTGCGGCCCGCAGATCAACCCCGAGCGCATCCGTTCGCAGTTCGAAGGCGCCTGCGTGATGGGCCTGGGCAACGCCGTGTGGGGCGAAATCAGCTTCAAGGACGGCAAGGTGCAGCAGGACAACTTCCATATGTATGAAGTCGCGCGCATGTCGTTGGCGCCGAAGGAAGTCGCGGTGCATCTGGTAACGCCGCCGGGCGAGGTGCCGCTGGGTGGCGTCGGCGAACCGGGCGTGCCGCCGATTGCGCCGGCGCTGTGCAATGCGATCTTCGCCGCCACCGGCCAGCGCATCCGTAACCTGCCGGTGCGTTACCAGTTGCAGGGCTGGCAGAAGGCGCAAGCGTAATGGACAGCGCCGATCTGAATGTCCTGCGTAGTGTGCTCGAATGGCGCCGCGCCGGACAGCGGGTAATGTTGTTCAGCGTGGTGCAGACCTGGGGCACCGCGCCCCGGGCACCCGGCGCAATGCTGGCGCTGCGCGAAGATGGCGTGGTGATCGGTTCGGTGTCCGGCGGTTGCGTCGAGGATGATCTGATCGCCCGGCTGCACGACGGACGGATTCCCGCCAACGGGCCGCCGGTGCAGTTGATCACCTACGGCGTGACGCAGGAAGAAGCGGCGCGCTTCGGCCTGCCTTGCGGCGGCACCCTGCGCCTCACCGAGGAACGGGTCGGTGATCCGGCGTGGGTCGCCGAGCTGCTGGATCGCTGCGAGGCTCACGAAATCGTCGCGCGCGAGCTGAACATCGGCACTGGCGAGGTGGTGTTGCGACCGGCCGGCAAGACCGATGTCTTGAGTTTCGACGGCCAGACCCTGCGCGCCATCTATGGCCCGCGCTGGCGCCTGCTGTTGATCGGCGCCGGGCAGTTGTCGCGGTATGTGGCCGAGATGGCGCGATTGCTGGATTTCGAAGTACTGATCTGTGATCCGCGCACCGAGTTCGTCTATGGCTGGGAAGAGCAGCATGGACGTTTTGTCCCCGGCATGCCGGACGAAGCAGTGCTGAATATCCAGACCGATGAACGCACGGCGATTGTCGCGCTGACTCACGACCCACGGCTGGATGACATGGCGTTGCTCACGGCGCTCGACTCCAAGGCGTTCTACGTCGGCGCACTCGGCTCACGGGTCAACAGCCGCAAGCGTCGGGAAAACCTGGCTGAGCTAGGCTTGTCGGAAGCGGCCATCGCCCGTTTGCACGGGCCGATCGGTTTGCATATCGGCAGCCATTCACCGGCGGAAATCGCCCTGTCGCTGTTGGCGGAAATCGTCGCGATCAAGAATGGTGTCGAGCTCAAGCAGAAGAAGACAGTGGAGAGCGTATGAGCCGATCCATCGGAGTGATTGTGCTGGCGGCGGGCGAGGGCAGTCGCTTTCGCGAGGTGGCGGGTGCCGACAAGGACAAGCTGCTGGCCGATTGCACCGGGCGCGACGGCGCGGTGCGTTCGGTGATCGAGCAGGTGTTGGTGAACCTGCCGGCGAGTCTCGACAAGCGAGTGCTGGTGACGACCCAGGCGCGACCGCAGGCGATGCGCATGGCGCAGGCCTACGGGTGTGACATTATCTCGATCGAGTCCACGGGAATGGGCGACAGCATCGCGGCGGGTGTGGCGGCTTGCCCGGAAGCCGATGGCTGGCTGATTGTGCTGGGCGACATGCCGTTCATCCTGCCGTCGAGTATTGAGCGGGTCGTGGCGGCGATGGCCGAGGATGCGGTCAGCGTACCGACGTTGAACGGTGATTATGGGCATCCGGTCGGGTTTGGCCGCTCGTTCGCCGCAGGGCTGATGGCTTTGTCCGGTGACCGGGGCGCCAGACCGCTGTTTGCCCAAGGACGGGTGATTGAAGTCGCGGTGGATGACCCGGGTGTGGTGTGGGATATCGATGTACCGGATGCGCTGGTGTTCCCGCCATCCTGATAAAACCTTGAGATATAAAAAAGCCCCGCCTGGATCACCAAGCGGGGCTTTTTAGTGGCTTTTGGAATCAGACGAGGGGTTTAGGCTCGTGTTCTTTTTCCTGGGCCTCTTCGTGTTGCTCGACCGCTTCCTGAACGGAGCGTGGTGCTTCGGCAATCACGGCTTCAACGGCAACTTCCTCAGCGACCGGGGCAGGAGCCGCCTCGACCACGTCGGCAGCTGGAGCAGCAGCGGCGGCAGCCAGCTCGGCTTCCTTCTGCAGACGCTCTTCTTCACGCTTGCGACGACGCACTTCGCGCGGGTCGTTCGGCGCGCGCCCGCTTGGGGTCAGGGCGCTGACCGGAGCAGCTTCAACCACTGGCGCTGGTGCTTCGGCTACTACTGGCGCTTCAACCACAGGGGCTTCAACGACCGGTGCCGGTTCAGCAACAACTACTGGCTTGGCAGCCTTGGCTTCTTCAACAACAGGCGCTTCAACCACTGGCGCTGGTGTTTCAGTGACAGCCGGCTCGGCGACCCAGTTGAACGCGGTCTGTTCTTCGCGAACTTCACGCACGGTTTCGGTCACGGTTTCAGCGACGGTTTCGACAACCGACTGTTCAGCGACGGCTGGCGCTTCAAAGGACACAGCTGGTTCGGCAGCGACTTCAACCTGAGGCTGAGCTTCGCGAGCCGGAGCTACTTCGACTTCCGGAGCAGCAGGTGCTACGACCGGAGTGGTGGCTTCAACAACCGGCGCTTCTACTGGAGCAGTTTCCAGTGTTGCAGCGGTAGCGCGTTCAGCTTGCTCGTGGGCCTGAGCTTCAGCTGGAGCGCTGATCACGGTGCTGGCAACAGCAGCGGTCACAGCCAGGCCAGCGGCCAGATCGGCAGTGCTTGGCGCCTGGGCGTTTTCGCCGGACTCGGACTCTTCCGAACCTTCGATCACGTTGCCGTTGGCATCACGCTGACGCTCGCGACGGTTGCTGCGACGACGCTGACCACGGGAGCGGCGGCGTGGACGATCGCCTTCGGCGTTCTCCGAACCGTCTTCCGGCAGTTGCTCTTCGTTGGTGGTGATTTCTTCTTCAGCGACGGCAGCAGCGGCCTGTTCGGCACGCGGTTGACGCTCTTCACGCGGAGGACGTGGCGCACGCTCTTCACGTGGCTGACGGGCAGGACGCTCTTCAGCGGTGGCGGCGGCAGCAACGGCCGGAGCGGCATCCAGCGGCTCGCGCAGTTCACGTACGCGTTCTTCACGCTCGCCACGCGGCTTGCGATCTTCGCGCGGAGCACGTGGTGCACGTTCTTCACGAGGGGCGCGTGGTGCGCGTTCTTCGCGGGCTACCGGTGCTTCGTCACGGGATTCGCGTGGCTCGCGGACTTCACGTGGTTCGCGCGGCTGACGCTCTTCTCGCGGCTCACGTGGGGCGCGCTCTTCACGCGGTGCACGCTCTTCGCGCGGCTTGCGCTCTTCATCGCGGCGACCATTACGGTTGCGGCTCTGCTGACGACCGTTGCGACGCTCTTCGTTGCGGGCCGGACGCTCGGTGGCTGGTTTTTCAACCACGACCGGAGCAACCGGCTCTTCCTTGGTGGCGAACAGGCTGACCAGCGACTTCACCAGGCCTTTGAACAGGCTTGGCTCTGGCGCAGCAACCGGAGCAGGTGCCGGGGCCGGAGCGGCGACTTCGGTCGGAACCGGAGCGTTGGCGCGGGCCGGAGCGGTCTTGACCGCGGCTTCCTGGCGAACCAGGGTGCGGGTCGCGGCGGCTGGCTGGACGTCTTCGACATCGGCGGCAGCGGCAGCGATTTCGTAGCTGGACTGGTTGGTTGCGGCTTCCGGGCTGTCGTCACGCAGGCGCTGAACTTCGAAGTGCGGGGTTTCGAGGTGATCGTTCGGCAGGATGACGATGCGGGCGCGGGTGCGCAGTTCGATCTTGGTGATCGAGTTGCGTTTTTCATTGAGAAGGAACGCGGCCACCGGGATTGGCACTTGAGCGCGAACTTCGGCGGTGCGGTCTTTCAGGGCTTCTTCTTCGATCAGACGCAGGATCGCCAGGGACAGCGATTCGACGTCACGGATGATGCCGGTGCCGCTGCAGCGCGGGCAGACGATGCCGCTGCTTTCGCCGAGCGAAGGACGCAGGCGCTGACGGGACATTTCCAGCAGGCCGAAGCGCGAGATGCGGCCGATCTGCACGCGGGCGCGGTCGGCTTCCAGGCATTCGCGGACTTTCTCTTCCACGGCGCGCTGGTTCTTGGCAGGGGTCATGTCGATGAAGTCGATGACGATCAGGCCGCCGATGTCGCGCAGGCGCAACTGACGGGCGATTTCTTCGGCGGCTTCAAGGTTGGTCTGCAGGGCGGTTTCTTCGATGTCGCTACCTTTGGTGGCGCGCGCCGAGTTGATGTCGATGGACACCAGGGCTTCGGTCGGATCGATGACGATGGAGCCGCCGGATGGCAGTTCGACGACGCGCTGGAAAGCGGTCTCGATCTGGCTTTCGATCTGGAAACGGTTGAACAGCGGAACGCTGTCTTCGTACAGCTTGATCTTGCTGGCGTACTGCGGCATCACCTGGCGGATGAAGGTCAGGGCTTCGTCCTGGGCTTCAACGCTGTCGATCAGCACTTCGCCGATGTCCTGGCGCAGGTAATCGCGGATGGCGCGGATGATCACGTTGCTTTCCTGGTAGATCAGGAACGGCGCGGAACGATCCAGCGAGGCTTCTTTGATGGCGGTCCACAGTTGCAGCAGGTAATCGAGGTCCCACTGCATTTCTTCGCTGCTGCGGCCAAGGCCGGCAGTGCGCACGATCAGCCCCATGTCGGCCGGAGCGACCAGACCGTTCAGCGCTTCACGCAGTTCGTTGCGCTCTTCGCCTTCGATGCGACGGGAGATGCCGCCGGCACGCGGGTTGTTCGGCATCAGAACGAGGTAACGACCGGCCAGGCTGATGAAGGTGGTCAGGGCTGCGCCCTTGTTGCCACGTTCTTCTTTTTCGACCTGAACGATGACTTCCTGGCCTTCGCTCAGGACGTCCTTGATGTTGACGCGGCCTTCAGGGGCTTTCTTGAAGTATTCGCGGGAGATTTCTTTGAGGGGCAGGAAGCCGTGGCGCTCGGAGCCGAAATCGACAAAGGCAGCCTCAAGGCTTGGTTCGATGCGAGTGATGCGGCCTTTATAGATGTTGGCCTTCTTCTGCTCGCGTGCACCGGATTCGATGTCCAGGTCGTAGAGGCGCTGGCCATCTACCAGTGCAACACGCAACTCTTCGGGTTGAGTTGCGTTAATCAGCATTCTTTTCATGTAGTACCGTCGGTTTCCGGGCTGCCGGAAACGGCGTTCGGCACACACGACTTCTCACGGTCGGTGTCAGGTGCGTCGGGAGTGGTTGGCCATTCCCGTGTCCAGCGATGTCCGGCCAATTGGGCCGTTATCGCGACGTACGCGTCCTGCTTGCTGTGGCTACTTAAGCACTCAGTCAGGAGGAGGAATCAACCGGTGGCTGTGGACGAGATGAAGCGTCTTGATAAAACCTGTTGCTACACAGTCCAGCGGTTGTGCATCTCCACCCTACACGTATCCCTGATAATTCGGGTGCTGCCGCGCGCAGAATCCGCAGCGGGTTGGCATTTACCGTGAGCTCCGAAAGGGGAGGTCACGCATCATGGCTAATTCAGGCGGTGTTTCCGGAGTCTTCGCTCGGGGTCATCCGCGGCTGACTGCACTTTGTGAACTGGCCGTGAATATGGCTCGCGTGGCGAGTCAAAACTCTGCTTTGCGGCGTGATTCAGGCCTCATGTCACCTGCGCTTGTTACAGCTGCAAACTCCACCGTTACGTAGCAAAAGCCCCGTAGGACGGCCTCGCGTCCTGGTGAATTGCGTTGGTCAGGGCCGGTTTTTGACCGTGGTTCCGCTGTCCAGGCCGCTTTTGGCGGCGTTCGCGACTATAGCAGCAATGATTAAGTGCTTCAATTCCATAAAAAATTGTTATTATCCGCGCCATGACGACTACTGCCCCTACGACCCCAGGCGTTCAACTGCTTGAGGTCTCGCCGGAATATGCCGGCCAACGAATCGACAATTTCCTCCTCGCCCGGCTCAAAGGCGTGCCCAAGACCTTGATTTACCGCATTTTGCGCAAGGGCGAAGTGCGCGTGAACAAAGGTCGGATCAAGCCCGAATACAAGCTGCAGGCCGGCGATATCGTGCGCGTGCCGCCAGTGCGCGTGCCTGAGCGTGACGAACCGGTGCCTTTGGCCCAAGGCCTGTTGCAGCGCCTGGAAGCCTCGATTGTCTACGAAGACAAAGCCCTGATCGTGATCAACAAGCCCGCCGGCATTGCGGTTCACGGTGGCAGCGGCCTGAATTACGGCGTTATCGAAGCCTTTCGTCAGTTGCGCCCCGATGCCAAGGAGCTCGAGCTGGTTCACCGTCTCGATCGCGACACCTCCGGCCTGCTGATGATCGCCAAGAAACGCAGCATGTTGCGTCACTTGCATGCCGCGTTGCGCGGTGACGGTGTCGACAAGCGCTACATGGCACTGGTTCGCGGCAACTGGGCGACCTCGATCAAGCAGGTCCGTGCGGCGCTCGGCAAGAGCAATCTGCGCTCCGGTGAGCGCATGGTCGAGGTCGACGAGGAGGAGGGCAAGGAGTCTGTGACCGTGTTCAAGGTCCTGCGTCGCTTCGGCGATTTTGCCACTTTGATCGAGGCCAAACCGATCACCGGTCGCACGCACCAAATCCGCGTCCACACGTTGCACGCCGGGCACTGCATTGCCGGCGACACCAAATACGGCGATGACGGTTTCAGTAAGGAAATCCGTGATCTGGGCGGCAAGCGCCTGTTCCTGCACGCCTACATGCTGACCGTGCCGCTGCCCGATGGCGGTGAACTCAAGTTGCAGGCACCAGTCGATGAAATGTGGGCCAAGACTGTGGAGCGATTGAGTGCGCCCATCTGATTACAAGCTGCTGATTTTTGATTGGGACGGCACCCTGGCCGATTCCATTCATCGGATTGTCGAGGCGATGCACTCGGCGTCCGGGCGTTCAGGTTTCGAGTTGCGTGATGATTTTGCCGTTAAAGGCATCATCGGTCTGGGCTTGCCCGAGGCGATCCGCACCTTGTATCCGGAAATCAGCGATGCCGAGATGACCTTGTTTCGCGAGTATTACGCGGATCACTACATCGCTGCAGAAGCCGTGCCTTCGCCGTTGTTCGAAGGCGTAGTCGAGTCGATGGCGTCCTTTCGCGAGCAGGGCTATCACCTGGCTGTCGCGACCGGCAAAAATCGTCGCGGGCTGGATCGGGTGCTCAAGGCCAATGGCTGGGAAGATTATTTCGATATCACCCGCGCAGCCGATGAAACTGCAAGCAAGCCGCACCCTCTGATGCTGGAGCAGATCCTTGCGCATTGCGGTGTGCGTGCCGAGCAAGCGCTGATGGTCGGTGACTCGTCCTTTGATCTGTTGATGGCGCGCAATGCGGGGATGGATTCGGTGGCGGTCAGTTATGGCGCGCAATCGATCGAATCACTGCAACAGTTCGAGCCGCGACTGTCGATCGACCATTTTTCCGAATTGCACGCCTGGCTGGGGCAGCAGGCTTAATACGTTTTTGCTGGGGTGGATGGCATGACCGACGAATGGAAAGCACCGGCCAAGGCAACTGCCGACGACGGTGATGCGAAAAGCTGGAAGCTGCTGGAAAAGACCTTGCTTGCCGGCGTGCAGGAGCAGCGTCGTTCGCGGCGCTGGGGCATCTTCTTCAAGTTGCTGACCTTTGTTTATCTGTTTGTTGCACTGATCCTGTTCACGCCGTTGATGGACATGGAAAAAAGCGCCACCCGCAGTGGTAACTACACCGCACTGATCGACGTCACCGGCATGATTGCCGACAAGGAACCGGCCAGCGCCGACAATATCGTCGGCAGCCTGCGCGCGGCGTTTGAGGACAAGAAGGTCAAGGGCGTAATCCTGCGCATCAACAGTCCGGGCGGCAGTCCGGTGCAGTCGGGTTATGTGTATGACGAGATCAAGCGCCTGCGCGGCCTGCATCCCGACACCAAGCTGTACGCGGTGATTTCCGACCTGGGCGCTTCCGGTGCCTATTACATTGCCAGTGCGGCGGATCAGATTTATGCCGACAAGGCCAGTCTGGTGGGTTCCATTGGTGTGACGGCAGCCGGTTACGGCTTTGTCGGCACCATGGAAAAGCTCGGTGTCGAGCGCCGCACTTACACCTCCGGCGAGCACAAGGCGTTCCTTGATCCGTTCCAGCCGCAGAAGCCGGAAGAAACGGCGTTCTGGCAGAGTGTGCTGGATACCACGCACAAGCAGTTCATCAACAGCGTCAAGCAGGGGCGTGGTGATCGCCTGAAGGACAAGGAGCATCCGGAGCTGTTCTCCGGGCTGGTCTGGTCTGGCGAGCAGGCGCTGCCATTGGGGCTGATCGATGGTCTGGGCAATGCCAGCTCGGTGGCGCGTGACGTGATTGGCGAAAAGGAGTTGGTGGACTTCACCGTTCAGGAATCGCCGTTTGATCGCTTCTCGAAGAAGCTCGGTGCCAGCGTTGCCGAGAAACTGGCAATGTGGATGGGTTTTAACGGCCCGTCGTTGCGCTGATCGGTTGCTGCAAGGAAAAACCGGCCTGAGGGCCGGTTTTTTGTGGGTCAGGGAATTTGTACGCCTTCGATCAACAGCATGTCGATTAGGCGAATCAGTGGCAGGCCGATCAGGCTGGTGGCGTCCGGGCCTTCGGTGGATTGGAAGAAGCTTACACCCAAGCCTTCGGCCTTGAAGCTGCCGGCGCAGTCGTAGGGTTGTTCGGCGTGCAAATAGCGCTCGACGCGGGCCTGATCCAGTACGCGCATGTGCACCGTGAAAGGCACGCAGTCGACCTGGCAGTGGCCGGTCTGGCTGTTGAGCAGGGCCAGGCCGGTGAGGAAGGTCACGCTGGCGCCGCTGGCGGCCATCAGTTGTTCGCGGGCATTTTCGAAGGTGTGCGGCTTGCCGATGATGCGCTCGCCGAGTACCGCAACCTGATCGGAGCCGATGATCAGGTGAGCAGGGTGGCTGTCGGCCAAGGCTCGGGCTTTCTGTTCGGCGAGGCGCTTGACCAGCTCGATTGCCGACTCGTCCGGGCGATGGCTTTCATCGATATCCGGCGAGCTGCAGGCGAACGGCAGGCGCAGGCGGCTGAGCAATTCCCGACGATAGGTCGAGCTTGAAGCGAGTAATAAAGGCAGCATTCGCATCTCCAGAGGCAGGCGGCAGATTCTAGCGGAGCCGCGCAAGTGACGGACAGGGCACAATTTCCTTTGACATGGGTGGGTGCATCCCTATAATGCTGCGCCTATGTTGAATGACCCGATTCCACCTCACGTTGACCCGCGCAAATTGGCTGACCGTGGCACCACCCTCCAAGGTGAACTGCTGCTGGCCGATTTGAAGAGACTCTGCGACCCGCTTTCCGACGATGTCGGTACGGTGCAGGCCAAATTCGTTTTTGAACGAGATGAACGTAAATCTGTGGTGATCCACAGCTTTATCGACACCGAAGTCAAAATGGTTTGCCAGCGTTGTCTTGAGCTGGTCACCCTGCCGATCCACAGCGAATGCAGTTACGCTGTAGTGAAGGAGGGTGCGAATACCCAGTCGTTGCCGAAAGGTTATGACGTGCTGGAACTGGGCGAAGATCCATTGGATCTGCAGTCACTGATCGAGGAGGAGCTTCTGCTCGCCTTGCCCATTGTGCCTGCTCATCATCCGGAAGAATGCCAGCAGCCGGCGGGAGCAGATGAGCCCGAACCGAGCGAGGACGAGGTAACGCGGTCCAACCCGTTCAGTGTATTGGCGCAGTTAAAGCGTGACCCAAACGTTTAGGAGTTAATCAATTATGGCTGTTCAGCAGAACAAAAAATCCCGCTCTGCCCGTGACATGCGCCGTTCGCACGACGCTCTCGAGGCTAGCACCCTGTCTGTAGAAAAAACCACTGGTGAAGTTCACCTGCGTCACCACGTATCGCCAGAAGGCGTATACCGTGGCCGTAAAGTGATCGACAAGGGCGCTGACGAGTAATCACTTGTCCGCTCAAGTCATCGCGATTGACGCAATGGGCGGGGACTTCGGTCCCCGCAGCATTGTTCAGGCCAGCCTCGCTTGCCTTTCTGCTACACCCTCGCTGCACCTGACCCTCGTCGGTCAACCCTCCCTTCTTGAAGAACTGATCACCGGCCAATCGGCTGCCGATCGTGCGCGCCTGACAATTGTTCCGGCGTCCGAAGTCATCACCATGGACGAAAAACCTGCCCAGGCCCTGCGTGGCAAGCCGGACTCGTCGATGCGTGTCGCCCTTGAGTTGCTGCGTGATGGCAAGGTCCAGGCCTGTGTCAGTGCCGGCAATACAGGGGCACTGATGGCCCTGTCGCGATTCGTGCTCAAGACCCTGCCGGGGATTGATCGTCCGGCCATGGTCGCCGCGATCCCCACTCAGAAAGGCTACTGCCAGTTGCTTGATCTCGGCGCCAACGTCGATTGCAGTGCCGAGCATCTGTTGCAGTTTGCTGTAATGGGGTCCGTGGCGGCGCAGACGCTGGGCATTGCCCGTCCGCGCGTTGCGCTGTTGAATATCGGCACTGAAGACATCAAGGGTAATCAGCAGGTCAAGCTGGCTGCGACGTTATTGCAGGCTGCGCGGGGTATCAATTACATCGGTTTCATCGAAGGTGACGGCTTGTATCGCGGCGAGGCGGATGTGGTGGTGTGCGACGGTTTTGTCGGCAATATCCTGCTCAAGTCCAGCGAAGGCCTGGCGACGATGATCGCTGCGCGCATCGAGGCCTTGTTCAAGAAAAACCTCGCTTCCCGTGCTGTTGGTGCTCTGGCGCTGCCATTGATGAAGCGTCTGCAGGCTGATCTGGCGCCGGCGCGACATAACGGCGCAAGCTTCCTCGGCTTGCAGGGGATTGTCGTGAAAAGTCACGGTTCGGCCGGGGTTCAGGGGTTTCAGAGTGCGATTCAGCGAGCGCTGATTGAGATTCAGGAGAATCTTCCCGAGCGCCTGCACGGCCGTCTGGAGGATTTGTTGTCTTAGGCGTTTTCGTCGGACAATGCTTAAATGTGACCGCCCGGTTCAAAGGGCCATCCAACTGTCAGTTTCTTGCGTCCCTCTAGCGGGATGCCATTTTTCCGACGACAAGATCATTAGGGGCTTGTTACATGTCTGCTTCCCTCGCATTCGTCTTTCCAGGACAGGGTTCGCAGTCCCTCGGCATGCTGGCCGAGCTGGGCGCGCAACATCCGCTGATCCTTGAAACTTTCAAAGAAGCATCCGATGCTCTGGGCTATGACCTGTGGGCACTGACCCAGCAGGGCCCGGAAGAGCTGCTCAATCAAACCGACAAAACCCAACCGGCCATTCTGACCGCTTCGATCGCCCTGTGGCGTCTGTGGCTGGCTGAAGGTGGCGCGCGTCCGGCCTTCGTTGCCGGTCACAGCCTGGGTGAATACAGCGCGCTGGTCGCTGCCGGCAGCCTTAGCCTGGCCGACGCGGTAAAGCTCGTCGAGCGCCGTGGCCAATTGATGCAGGAAGCCGTACCGGCCGGGCAGGGCGGCATGGCTGCCATCCTCGGTCTGGAAGATGCTGACGTTCTCGCTGCCTGTGCCGAAGCGGCGCAAGGCGAAGTGGTCAGCGCGGTGAACTTCAACTCCCCGGGCCAGGTAGTGATCGCCGGTGCCAAGGCGGCAGTTGAACGCGCCATCGAGGGTTGCAAGGCCCGTGGCGCCAAGCGCGCCATGCCGCTGCCGGTCAGCGTGCCGTCGCACTGTGAACTGATGCGCCCGGCTGCCGAGCGCTTCGCCGAGTCCATCGCTGCCATCGACTGGCAGGCGCCGCAGATCCCTGTGGTACAGAACGTCAGCGCCCAGGTGCCGGCGGATCTGGAAACCCTCAAGCGTGATCTGCTGGAGCAACTCTACAAGCCGGTTCGCTGGGTTGAATCGGTCCAGACCCTGGCCGCCAAAGGCGCGACCAACCTGGTCGAATGTGGCCCTGGCAAAGTGCTGGCCGGTCTGAACAAACGTTGCGCCGAAGGCGTTTCGACTTCCAATCTCAATACCCCAGACGCTTTCGCTGCTGCTCGCGCAGCGGCTGTCTGAATCAGGAGAAGCTTGCATGAGTCTGCAAGGTAAAGTTGCACTGGTCACCGGCGCAAGCCGTGGCATCGGCCAGGCTATCGCACTGGAACTGGGTCGTCAGGGCGCCATCGTTGTTGGCACCGCGACTTCCGCTTCGGGCGCCGAGCGTATTGCTGCGACCCTGAAGGAAAACGGCATTCAAGGCGCAGGTTTCGAACTGAACGTCACCAGCGATGAATCGGTTACCAAGGTGCTGGCGAGCATCCAGGAGCAGTTCGGTGCGCCGGTAGCGATTCTGGTCAACAATGCCGGCATCACCCGCGATAACCTGATGATGCGCATGAAAGACGACGAGTGGTACGACGTGATCGATACCAACCTGAACAGTCTGTATCGCCTGTCCAAGGGCGTTCTGCGCGGCATGACCAAGGCGCGTTGGGGCCGAATTATCAGTATTGGCTCGGTGGTGGGTGCCATGGGCAACGCTGGCCAAGTAAACTATGCAGCCGCCAAGGCCGGGCTGGAAGGTTTCAGCCGTGCCATGGCGCGTGAAGTCGGTTCGCGTTCGATTACGGTCAACTCGGTAACCCCAGGGTTCATCGACACCGATATGACGCGCGAGCTGCCTGAAGCACAGCGTGAAGCCTTGCAGACGCAGATTCCGCTGGGCCGTCTGGGACAAGCTCAAGAGATCGCGTCCGTGGTCGCTTTTCTTGCATCCGACGGTGCGGCATACGTGACCGGGGCTACAATCCCGGTTAACGGCGGGATGTACATGTAATTCAAATGTGACGGATTGCTTCAAAAAAATGTCATACGAGCTGTCTAAAATCCGTTATAAAGCTGCAATCTATTTATAGGCAGAGGGCCGCAGGGTTTGAGGAGTGAAGCTTTCAGTTGAAAAGCTGAAAAGTCTTTCTATACACTTACCCACTGGCCAGCTGCCTGAATTTGTCCATTAGGAGTGAAAACAAGGTATGAGCACCATCGAAGAGCGCGTCAAGAAAATCGTTGCCGAGCAACTGGGTGTTAAAGAAGAAGAAGTGGTCAACACCGCTTCCTTCGTAGAAGACCTGGGTGCCGACTCCCTTGACACCGTTGAGCTGGTGATGGCTCTGGAAGAGGAATTCGAGACCGAAATCCCTGACGAAGAAGCTGAGAAGATCACTACTGTACAAGCTGCAATCGACTACGTTACCAGCCACCAGGCGTAATAGTTTGTAATCGTTGCTTGCTGTCATGGAAAAACCGCACTGCCATCATGGCGTGCGGTTTTTTCTTTAGGCCTGATGCAAAGTCGTCATTTGAAAAAGGAGAGTGCTGTGTCGCGTAGACGCGTCGTAGTCACCGGTATGGGTATGTTGTCGCCACTGGGCACGGATGTGCCGAGCAGTTGGCAGGGCATTCTGGCTGGCCGCAGTGGCATTGGTCTGATCGAACACACCGACCTTTCTGCCTATTCCACCCGCTTTGGCGGCTCGGTAAAGGGCTTCAATGTCGAGGAATACCTGTCGGTCAAGGAAGCGCGCAAGCTCGACCTGTTCATTCAGTATGGTCTGGCGGCCGGCTTTCAAGCCGTACGCAATGCCGGTCTGGAAGTCACCGATGCCAACCGTGAACGCATAGGCGTGGCCATGGGTTCGGGTATCGGCGGTCTGACCAACATCGAAGAAACCAGCCGCACCCTGCACGAGACCGGCCCGCGCCGGATTTCTCCGTTCTTTGTGCCTGGCTCGATCATCAATATGATTTCCGGTTTCCTGTCCATCCATTTGGGTGCACAGGGGCCTAACTACGCCATCGCCACGGCGTGTACCACCGGTACGCACTGCATCGGCATGGCGGCGCGCAACATCATGTACGACGAAGCCGACGTGATGATTGCCGGCGGTGCCGAGATGGCCGCGTGCGGTCTGGGCATGGGCGGCTTTGGTGCTTCCCGTGCGCTGTCGACCCGCAACGACGAGCCGACCCGCGCCAGCCGTCCGTGGGACAAGGGCCGTGACGGCTTCGTGCTGTCCGACGGTGCCGGCGCCCTGGTGCTCGAAGAACTCGAGCACGCCAAGGCCCGTGGCGCAACCATCTACGCCGAGCTGATCGGCTTCGGCACCAGTGGCGACGCCTTCCACATGACTTCGCCACCCGCCGACGGCGCCGGTGCTGCACGCTGCATCACCAACGCGCTGCGCGATGCGAAGATCAACGTCGATCAAGTGCAATACATCAACGCCCACGGCACTTCGACCCCGGCCGGCGACCTCGCTGAAGCCAACGCGATCAAGTCGGTGTTCGGTGATCACGCCTACAAGCTGGCTGTCAGCTCCACCAAGTCCATGACCGGTCACCTGCTGGGTGCGGCGGGCGCGGTCGAGGCGATCTTCAGCGTGCTGGCGATCAACAGCCAGGTGGCGCCGCCAACCATCAACCTTGATGAGCCGGACGAAGGCTGCGACCTCGATTTCGTGCCGCATACCGCGCGCAACATGGACATCGATGTCGTGCTGTCCAACTCGTTCGGATTTGGCGGCACCAACGGCACGTTGGCGTTCCGTCGGTTCGCCGGCTGATGGACTGCTGGGTCGACGGTCTGCCGGCTGACGCTCTGTCGCTGAAAGATCGCGGCCTGGCTTACGGCGACGGTCTGTTCGAGACCATCGCCGTGCGAGGCGGCCAGCCGTTGCTGCTGGATCGGCATCTGACGCGTCTGGCCGACGGCTGTACACGTCTGGCCATTGCGACGGACGTCGAGCTGATTCGCCATGAGCTGCAATCCTATGCTGCCGCGATGGGCGAGGGCGTGCTCAAGCTCATCCTCACCCGTGGCGACGGATTGCGCGGTTATGCGCCGGATCCTTCGGCGCAGGGCCGACGTATTCTGCAAGGCAATCCTCCCGCCGCTTATCCAGCGGCCCACGCCGAGCAGGGCGTTCGCCTGTTTCCGTGCAGCACGCGTTTGTCCAAACAACCGTTGCTCGCCGGGCTCAAACACCTCAATCGACTGGAACAGGTCATTGCCCGCGCCGAATGGCGGGACAGTGAGCACGCCGAAGGTTTGATGCTCGACCAGGCCGGTCGGGTGATCGAAGGCGTGTTCAGCAATCTGTTCCTGGTACGTGACGGTGTGCTGATTACGGCGGACCTGAAACGCTGCGGTGTGGCCGGGGTGATGCGCGCAGAAATATTGTTTCAGGCCGAGTCCCTGGGCATTCCCGTGCAAATCACCGACATCCCCCTCGAACAGCTGCAATGGGCTGATGAAGTCTTTGTCTGCAACAGCGTGTATGGCGTCTGGCCGGTACGCGCCTGTGCTGCTCTGAGCTGGCCGGTTGGCCCGCTCACCCGTAAACTGCAAACCATTGCCCGCGCGCTACTGGATGCCTGATTCGTGAGACGTAAACTTTTGCTGCTGCTGGAAACCGGACTGGTTCTGGCAGGGCTGCTGTTGGGCGCCAGCGCCTGGAAGATTCATTCGGCACTGGAACAGCCCCTGAACATTACGCAGGAAGAACTGCTGGATGTGCCCAAGGGATCCACCCCGACCCGCACTTTTCTTGGACTCGAAGCCGATGGCGTCATCAAGGACGCGTTCTGGCTGCGGGTCTATTGGCGGTTCAATCTCGCTGGCACGCCGATTCATACGGGCGAGTACCGTATGCAACCGGGCATGACCGTCAACGGCCTGATCGACCTGTGGAAGCGTGGCGATGTGGTTCAGTACAGCCTGACGCTGGTCGAAGGCTGGAATTTCCATCAAGTGCGCGCCGCGCTGGCCAAGGATGAAAAGATCGAACAGACTCTCAATGGTCTGAGTGATAGCGAGGTCATGGCCAAAATCGGTCACAAGGGTCTGTTCCCTGAAGGCCGCTTCTTCCCCGACACCTACCGCTTCGTGCGCGGTGTGACTGATACCGAACTGCTGAAAAAGGCCTTCGACCGCCTCGACGAAGTGCTGGCCAAGGAGTGGGAAAAGCGCTCCGCCGAGGTGCCTTACACCGAGCCCTATCAGGCGCTGATCATGGCGTCGCTGGTGGAAAAGGAAACGGGCGTGCCTCAGGAACGTGGCCAGATTGCTGGCGTCTTCGTACGTCGCATGGCGCTGGGCATGCAGTTGCAGACCGATCCGACGGTGATCTACGGCCTGGGCGACCGCTACAACGGCAAGCTGACCCGTGCTCATCTCAAGGAAGCCACGCCGTACAACACCTACATGATTCCCGGCCTGCCGCCGACGCCGATCGCCATGGTCGGACGTGAAGCCATTCACGCGGCTCTCAATCCGGTGGATGGCACCAGCCTCTACTTCGTGGCCCGGGGCGATGGCAGCCACGTGTTCTCCGATGATCTGGACGCGCACAACAACGCGGTGCGCGAATATCAGCTCAAGCGGCGCGCGGATTACCGCTCGAGCCCGGCGCCGGCGACCGCGCCCGAGGCCGCGCCGCCAGCCGAGGAGGCGATACCTGCCGCCTCACCCGATACCGCACCGGAATCGTTGCCGCAGCCGCCTGCTCAAGAGCCTGCGCCGACGCCGGAACCGGAAGCGTCCGCTCCCCCAAACACGCAATGACTTTGATTAAGGACTGCCTGTGACTGGCTTGTTTATTACCCTGGAAGGCCCGGAAGGCGCCGGCAAAAGCACCAACCGCGAATACCTCGCCGAGCGCCTGCGCGCCGCCGGTATTGAAGTGGTGCTGACCCGCGAGCCCGGCGGTACGCCGCTGGCCGAGCGCATTCGTGAGGTGTTGCTGGCCCCGGTCGACGAAGTGATGAACCCGGACACCGAGCTGTTGCTGGTGTTCGCCGCCCGTGCCCAGCATCTGGCTGAAGTCATTCGACCGGCACTGGCCCGTGGTGCGGTGGTGTTGTGTGATCGTTTCACCGATTCGACTTACGCCTATCAGGGCGGTGGTCGCGGCTTGTCGCTGGAGCGCATCGCGGCGCTGGAGACTTTCGTGCAGGGCGACCTGCGTCCCGACCTGACGCTGATTTTCGATCTGCCGGTGGAAATCGGCCTCGCTCGCGCCAGCGCTCGGGGTCGTCTGGATCGTTTCGAGCTGGAAGGCCGTGAGTTTTTCGAGGCCGTGCGCAGTGCATTCCTCAAGCGCGCGGAAGCCGATCCGGCGCGCTACGTGCGGATCGATGCCGGTCAGCCGTTGGCCAAGGTTCAACAATCGCTGGATACCCTGATTCCGAACTTGCTGGAGCTGAGCCGTGGCTGAGGCCTATCCGTGGCAGGACAGCCTCTGGCAGCAACTGGCCGGGCGCACTCAGCACGCTCACGCGTATCTGCTGCACGGGCCGGCCGGGATCGGCAAGCGCGCGCTGGCCGAACGACTGATGGCCAGTCTGCTGTGCCAGCGTCCGACGCCTGAAGCCTGCGGTGAGTGCAAATCCTGCCTGCTGCTCAAGGCCGGCAGCCACCCGGACAATTACATTCTCGAACCGGAAGAAGCGGACAAGGCGATCAAGGTCGATCAGGTGCGCGATCTGGTCAGTTTCGTGGTGCAGACCGCGCAACTGGGCGGGCGCAAGGTGGTGCTGATCGAGCCGGTGGAGTCGATGAACATCAACGCCGCCAACGCCTTGCTCAAGAGCCTTGAAGAGCCGTCCGGCGATACCGTGCTGTTATTGGTCAGCCACCAGCCGAGCCGGTTGTTGCCGACCATCAAAAGCCGCTGCGTGCAGCAGGCCTGCCCGCTGCCGAGCGAATCCATGAGTCTGCAGTGGCTGGCTCAGGCACTGCCGGAATGCTCCGAAGACGAACGTGTCGAACTGTTGACCCTGGCCGCCGGTTCGCCGTTGGCCGCCGTCACGTTGCAGGGGCAGGGCGTGCGTGAACAGCGCGCGCAGGTGGTGGAAGGCGTGAAGAAGCTGCTCAAGCAGCAACAATCGCCGACGCAACTGGCCGAGGAGTGGAAAAACATTCCGATGCTGCGTCTGTTCGACTGGTTCTGCGACTGGTCGAGCCTGATCCTGCGCTATCAGTTGACCCAGGATGAATCGGGTCTCGGCCTGACCGACATGCGCAAGGTCGTGCAGTATCTGGCGCAGAAAAGTGCCCAGGCTAAAGTGCTGGATATTCAGGACTGGATTCTCGCCCAGCGCCAGAAAGTCCTGAGCAAGGCCAACCTCAATGCGGCGTTGCTGCTGGAAGCGTTGTTGGTGCAATGGGCGAGCTTGCCTGGTCAAAGATAAGAATGTGTACCTAGACTCTGAGCATCAGCAGTGGAGGTCAACATGAATGAACCTGTCAGCCCGGGGCCGCGCAACGGCATCTTGTCCCTGACCATCAAGGACAAGTCGGTCCTCTACGCCGCCTACATGCCGTTCATCAAGAACGGCGGCCTGTTCATCCCGACCAACAAGAACTACAAGTTGGGCGACGAGGTGTTCATGCTGCTGAACCTGATGGACGAGGCGGAGAAGATTCCGGTGGCCGGCAAAGTCGCCTGGATCACCCCCAAAGGCGCGCAGGGCAACCGCGCGGCCGGCGTCGGCGTGCAATTCAACGATGGCGACAACACCGCCCGCAGTCGCATCGAAACTCATCTGGCCGGAGCCCTGAAATCCGACCGTCCCACTCATACGATGTAAGTTGCAGTCCTTTTTATGCTCGTAGATTCCCATTGTCACCTTGATCGCCTCGACCTCGCCGCTCACGACGGTTCCCTGGATGCCGCGCTGGATGCGGCCCGCGAACGCGGCGTCGGGCATTTCCTGTGCATCGGCGTCAGCGCCGACAACGCGGCCGACGTCAAAGCCCTGGCCGAGCGTTACGACGATGTCGATTGTTCGGTCGGCGTGCATCCGCTGGATGTGCAGCCGGGCGCGGCGCCGGCGCTGGACTGGCTGCTGCATGAGCTCAATCACCCGAAAGTGGTGGCGATCGGTGAAACCGGTCTGGACTATCACTACGAGCCGGAAGCCGCCGAGTTACAGCAGGAATCGTTCCGTCTGCACCTGCAAGCCGCGCAGCAGACCGGCAAACCGGTGATCATCCACACCCGTGGCGCCCGTGCCGACACGCTCGAGTTGTTGCGCGAAGCCGCGTTGCCCCAGGCCGGTGTGCTGCATTGCTTCACCGAAGACTGGGACATGGCCAAGGCAGCGCTGGACATGGGTTATTACATTTCCCTGTCGGGCATCGTCACCTTCCGCAATGCCGATGCGTTGCGCGATGTAGCGAGCAAGGTTCCGGTCGATCGCCTGCTGGTGGAAACCGATTCACCGTACCTGGCGCCGATCCCGTATCGCGGCAAGCCGAACCTGCCGCAATACGTGCGGGAAGTGGCAGAGTTTCTGGCGATGCTGCGCGGCGAGAACTACGAGCGTTTTGCCGAGCAGACTACCGAGAACTTCAAGCGACTGTTTCCAATGGCGAATGTAAAAGCCTGAATCGCAGGCAAAAAAAACCCGGGTTCTGGGGGGTGAATCCGGGTTAAGACCATTAGGAGTAAAACAAAGGCACGCGGTCCCTTGGTACCTTTACCGGCGCGACACTTGGGGGAGATGTCGCCCGACAGTTCAAGTATTGATCAGTCTGGCGCCGAGTCCAGTTGGCTGGCCGGGGTTTTTAAACAAATTTGGAATACGTTCGCTTCGGTTATGTTCTCATTCCCCTCGAAACGTTCGTGAAATGAACAAGAAACACAGATATGGTCGGATGATCCGTGCATTTTTGCGCAAGTTAGGCATAATACGCGGCTTCGAATTTTGACCCCTACAGACCTTTTCTTATGCACAAAGAACCTCGTAAGGTCCGTGAGTTTCGTCGCCGCGAGCAAGAAATTCTCGATACCGCGCTCAAGCTGTTCCTCGAACAAGGTGAAGACAGTGTCACCGTCGAGATGATTGCTGATGCCGTGGGTATCGGCAAAGGCACGATCTACAAGCACTTCAAGTCCAAGGCCGAAATCTATCTGCGCCTGATGCTCGATTACGAGCGCGACTTGAACGAGCTGTTGCACTCGGCCGATGTCGACAAGGACAAGGAAGCGCTGTCCCGTGCCTACTTTGAATTCCGCATGCGCGACCCGCAGCGCTATCGCCTGTTCGATCGCCTGGAAGAGAAGGTGGTCAAGGGCAATCAGGTGCCCGAGATGGTCGAGGAGTTGCACAAGATCCGTGCCTCGAACTTCGAACGCCTGACGCTGCTCATCAAGGGCCGCATCAGTGAAGGCAAGCTCGAAGACGTGCCGCCGTACTTCCACTACTGCGCATCCTGGGCGCTGGTGCACGGCGCGGTGGCGCTGTATCACTCGCCGTTCTGGAGCAATGTGCTGGAAGATCAGGAAGGTTTCTTCCAGTTCCTGATGGATATCGGCGTGCGCATGGGCAACAAGCGCAAGCGCGACCCTGAAACGCCAAGCAGCTGAATCATTCAGTTGCCTTATGCGCCGTGTTTTTCGCTACATGGCGCAGTACCGCAGGAATATACTCAGGCATAGGGCTTGCTAAAACTTGAATTGTGAGTCAAGTTTTAGCCGCTCGATTTTCCATCGCCGGAGTGCTTCATGATCGTTGACCGTCAAGGCAGGCGTTTTCGCAATTTGCGGATCAGTCTGACTTCAGCCTGCAATTACGCCTGTACCTACTGCGTGCCCAACGGCAAGCGGCTGGTGGCTGCGCAGGATGAACTGTCGGCCGAGGCCATGGCGCGTGGCGTAGCCTATCTGATCGAAGCCGCGGGCATCGAGCGTCTGCGCATCACCGGCGGCGAGCCGCTGGTCAGCCCCAAACTCGAATCTTTCATGAGCGCCGTCGGCAGGATGGGCCTGGAAGACATCAGCCTGACCACCAACGGCCAGCTCCTGGCGAAAAAACTTCCGCTGCTGGTCGATGCCGGCCTGCGGCGCATCAACGTTTCCCTCGATACCCTGGACGCCGGCGCGTTCCGCAGCATCGCCCGTGGCGGCGATCTGGCCACCGTGCTGGATGGCATGGATCAGGCGGCAGCGGCGGGGATGAAGATCAAGGTCAACATGGTGCCGTTACGCGGGCAGAACCTCGACCAGGTGCTGCCGCTGCTCGATTACTGCCTTGAACGCGGCTTTGAGCTGCGCTTCATCGAGCTGATGCGCATGGGCCACCTGGCCACTGATTCCAACGCCTTTCTGCAGCAGTTCGTCAGTCTGCAACAGCTGCTGAGCCTGATCGGCGAACATTACGAGTACGCGCAAACCGACGCTCCGGTGGATGCCACGGCAGTTCGCTATGCGATTCCCGGTCTGGGCAATTTCGGCGTGATCGCCAACGAAAGCGTGCCGTTCTGCCGAACCTGTTCGCGCCTGCGCCTGTCGTCCACCGGATGGCTGCATGGCTGCCTGTCGTCGAGCAACCGCCACTACGTCGGAGACCTGCTCGACAAACCACGTCATGAGGCGCTGCCGGCGTTGCAGCGACTGCTGGTCAAGGCGCTGGGCGACAAGCAGGAGGTCGCGTTCTCCGGCGGCGCGACCGTCATGAAGATCATCGGCGGCTAAGCATCCCGCCACAAAAAGTCCTGTTTCAAAGCGGATACCTGCACATTTCCAAGGACTGGCGCAAAAGCTGCATCCTACGGCCATTCGCCGGTTTTCCGTCACCGGCTTCTGGAGGATTAGGATGCGTAGCCTGGTTTTGCTGCTGGCCGTTTTGGCGCTGGGCGGCTGTATGACTGTCAGTGACATGGCCGAAGGGACTCGCTACCAGATGAGCGACGCGGGCTTGCTGGATCATAGCGACAGCCGTCGCGTAAACAATTTCCGCATTCAGCCGGATTCGTTCATCTACATCGCGCAAGGCTCGTTCGCGCCGCCGGGTGGTTCTTACCCGCGTCCCAACGTCGTCGCCGAAGAGGCCTTCAAGGGTTTCGTCGAATATTTCCCGATGGTCCGCCGCGCACGCGCGCCGGAAGGCCTCGACCAGGCAATGGGCGAAGCGCGCGACGCCGGTGCCCACTACCTGCTGTACACCCGTTTCGCCAAGGCCGACGACCGCATCGGCAACTCCGATGAATGGCTGGATCAGGAAGCTGTGGATCGTCTCGGTATCGACGGTGGCGTGATTCAGATCATGTTGATCGAGACCAGCACCCAGTATTTGATTGATACTGCACGGATCAAGAGTCGTGGCGGTTTACTGACGTTCCACGACAACAAGCCCGAAGACCTGATCGGCCCACCGCTTGCGCAGTACGCGCGCAGCCTGCTGGGCGTCGGGGACCAGTAATTCAAGGAGTACGCCATGAGTGGCCCGCAAAAAGCCAATGACCTGCTGGGGCAAATCCCCAAAACCAAAGGCTTGCCGCCGGTGCACTTGTGGAACCCGGATTTCTGCGGCGACATCGACATGCGCATCGCCCGCGACGGCACCTGGTACTACTTGGGTACGCCGATCGGGCGCAAGCCGATGGTCAAGCTGTTCTCCACCATCATCCGCCGCGATGGCGATGACTATTTCCTGATTACCCCGGTTGAGAAGGTCGGGATCAAAGTGGATGACGCGCCATTCGTGGCGATTGCCGTCGAGGTGGAAGGCGAGGGTGAAACGCAAGTGCTGCGCTTTACCACCAACGTCGATGAAACAACGGAAGCCGGCCCGGAGCATCCGATCCGGGTCGAGATCGATCCAGCGACGCAGGAACCTGCGCCTTACGTGCATGTACGCACCAATCTCGAAGCGCTGATCCATCGCAATGTTTTCTACCAATTGGTCGAGATGGCAGTCAGCCGTGAAATCGATGGTCAGCGCTGGCTGGGCGTCTGGAGCGGCGGCGAGTTCTTCCGCATCGGCCTCGAACCTTAAAAAAGCCGCAGTCTGTGAAAGCAGGCTGCGGTTTTTTGTCGTTGACTCTCAATCGTATGATGATTAGCGTAGGCACCCACAGCGAACGGCTTCGGGGTGTCCATGTCGAGCAGTTTTCACGCATCAACGGTTGACTGGCTGGGCGCCTGGATTGCTGCCGGCCAGGTGAAACCGGGGCAGGCGATCAAGGTCGAGGCCGATCTGGGCGAGCAGCTCGGGGTCAGCCGCACCGTGATCCGCGAAGCCATCAAGACCCTGGTCGCCAAAGGCATGCTCGAAGTCGGGCCGAAAGTTGGCACGCGGGTGCTGCCGATCAAGCGCTGGAACCTGTTCGATCCGCAAGTCGTGGGCTGGCTGTCGCGCAGCGGCCTGCCGGAAAACTTCGTCGATGACCTGCTCGACCTGCGCCGCACCATCGAACCGATGGCGGTGCGCTGGGCCTGCGAGCGGGCGACCGTTGAACAGGTGCAAGCCGTGCAGCAGGCCTACAACGCGCTGGAACGGGCGGTCGACAGCGGCATCGATTACAACCGCGCCGACCAGTTCTTCCACGAATGCATTCTCGCCGCCAGCCACAATCAATTCATCGAGCAAATGGTGCCGGCCCTCGGTGCGCTGCTCGCCGTGTCCTTCGAAGTCTCGGCGGCTGATCCCGACGAATTGCGCCGCACACTGCCCATTCACAAAGACATGGCCGACGCCATTGCCGCCCGGGATGCCGCGCGCGGGGTGTGGGCCTGCATGACCCTGATCGACAATGCCGACCTGGCCATCAAGCGGTTTTACCCGCAGGTGATGGCCGACAAGAAAGCCAGCTGACAAAAACAACAAGACAGGAGGTTGCATGACGTGGACTGCGGTGACAGAACATCGGGCGCAACTGGGTGAAGGCCCGTTCTGGGACGCGCCAACCCAGGCGCTGTACTGGGTGGACATCGCCGGCAGGCAGGCGCTGCGGCTGATCGGGCAGAACGTGCAGATCTGGCAGATGCCGGAGCACGTCTCGGCGTTCATTCCCTGCGCCAGCGGCGACGCGCTGGTGACCCTGAGCAGCGGCGTCTACCGGCTCGATCTGGATTCCCCCGGACTTGAGCCGCGACTGACGCTGTTCTGCGTCGCCGACCCGCAACCGGGCAACCGCGCCAACGAGGCACGTTGCGACGGCCAGGGCCGCTTGTGGCTCGGCACCATGCAAAACAATATCGGCGAGCAGGGCGAGGATCTGCCGATCACCCGTCGTTCCGGCGGTCTGTTCCGGATTGATCCGGATAAGAGGGTCACGCCATTGCTGCGCGGCCTGGGCATTCCCAACACGCTGCTCTGGAGCGACGACGGCACCACGCTGCTGTTCGGCGACAGCCTCGACAGCACCTTGTACCGCTATTTTATTCACACCGACGGCAACCTCGACACCGCCCAGCCCTGGTACAGCGCCGATCAGAACGGCGGCCCGGACGGTTCGGCGATGGACGCCGAAGGCTGCGTGTGGAACGCCCGCTGGGACGGCAGCTGCCTGCTGCGCCTGACGCCGGATGGCCAGATTGACCGCAAGATCGACCTGCCGATCAGTCGTCCGACCAGTTGCGTATTCGGCGGCGCCGACCTGAAAACCCTGTACATCACCAGCGCCAAAAGTCCGCTGAATCATCCGCTGGACGGCGCCGTACTGTCACTGCAAGTGGATGTCGCCGGAAAGCTCTGTACGCGATTCGCCAGTTAAATCCCAAAATATGGGATGCAAAATTATATATTGAGATTATTTGGCGGTCGGGTTTATAGTCGGCTCCAGCAGTAACACGCACTCACACTTAAAAAGAACAAAACAGGTGAAGTGATGCAGCGAATTTTCATCGCACTCCACAGCGGAGTCAGCGCTTCGGGCCGTTTCGGTACCGCGGCGTGCGCGCGCCTGTTTTGTTCCATAAGCCTTCCAGACCGGACATCGTCAGATGCCCGGTTTTTTTATGCTTTCGAACAGGAGTCCTGATTCATGGCTGAACCCCTTTCCTTGCCGCCGGTGCCTGCACCGCCAAAGGGCGAGCGTCTGAAAAACAAGGTTGTGCTGCTGACCGGCGCCGCCCAAGGCATCGGCGAAGCAATCGTCGCGACCTTCGCCTCGCAGCAGGCCAAACTGGTGATCAGCGATATCCAGGCCGAAAAGGTCGAGAAAGTCGCCGCCCACTGGCGCGAGCAGGGCGCCGATGTACAAGCGATCAAGGCCGATGTATCGCGTCAGCAGGATCTGCATGCCATGGCCAAACTGGCCATCGAGCTGCACGGTCGCATCGATGTGCTGGTGAATTGCGCCGGGGTCAACGTATTCCGTGATCCGCTGGAAATGACCGAAGAAGACTGGAAACGCTGCTTCGCCATCGACCTCGACGGCGCCTGGTATGGCTGCAAGGCCGTGCTGCCGCAGATGATCGAACAGGGTGTCGGCAGCATCATCAACATCGCCTCGACCCATTCGACGAACATCATTCCCGGCTGCTTCCCGTACCCGGTGGCCAAGCATGGCCTGCTCGGCCTGACCCGCGCGCTGGGCATCGAGTACGCGCCGAAGGGTATTCGGGTCAACGCGATTGCGCCGGGCTACATCGAAACCCAGCTCAACGTCGATTACTGGAACGGCTTCGCCGACCCACACGCCGAACGTCAGCGCGCCTTCGATCTGCACCCACCGAAACGCATCGGCCAACCGATCGAAGTGGCAATGACTGCTGTATTCCTGGCCAGTGATGAAGCGCCGTTCATCAACGCCTCGTGCATCACTATCGATGGTGGTCGCTCGGTCATGTACCACGACTGACAAAAGCGGGTTTCAGGTGGAAAGGTCCGCCTGAAATCCAATCATCATACGATATGACTATTGTCGTCATGATTAGCAGGAAACGCTTCGACCGCTTTAACGTTTTTCAAATAACGCTCAAGAAAAATAACAAGGAGTCTGCTTATGAAACGTCGTTTCGGGATTCGTACCCTGTGCAGTACCGCGCTGGCGGTTACTGCGTTCAGCCTGAGCAGTTCGCTGCTGGCCGCCGAAGCCGTGAAGATCGGTTTTCTGGTCAAACAAGCCGAAGAGCCATGGTTCCAGACTGAATGGGCCTTCGCCGAGAAAGCTGCCAAGGACAAAGGCTTCGAACTGATCAAGATCGCCGTGCCGGACGGCGAGAAAACCCTTTCTGCCATCGATAGCCTCGCGGCCAACGGCGCCAAGGGCTTCGTCATCTGCCCGCCGGACGTATCGCTCGGCCCGGCGATCATGGCCAAGGCCAAGCTCAATGACCTGAAAGTGATCGCCGTCGACGACCGCTTCGTCGATGCCAATGGCAAATTCATGGAAGACGTGCCGTACCTCGGCATGGCTGCCTTCGAAGTCGGCCAGAAGCAGGGCGCCGCCATGGCCGCCGAGGCGAAAAAGCGTAACTGAGACTGGAAAGACACCTACGCGGTGGTCAACACCTACAACGAACTCGACACCGGCAAGAAGCGCACCGACGGCTCGATGAAGGCGCTGGAAGATGCGGGCATGCCGAAAGATCACATTCTGACTGCCGCTCTGAAAACCCTCGACGTACCGGGCAGCATGGACGCCACCAACTCGGCGCTGGTCAAGCTGCCGGGCGCGGCGAAGAACCTGATCATCGGCGGCATGAACGACAACACCGTGCTCGGCGGCGTGCGCGCCACCGAAGCCGCCGGGTTTGCCGCGACCAACGTGATCGGTATCGGCATCAACGGCACCGACGCCATCGGCGAACTGAAAAAGCCCAACAGTGGCTTCTACGGTTCGATGCTGCCGAGCCCGCACATCGAAGGCTACAAGACCGCCGAGATGATGTACGAGTGGGTCACCACCGGCAAGGAACCGCCGAAGTACACCGCGATGGACGACGTCACCCTGATCACCCGCGACAACTTCAAGCAGGAGCTGGAGAAGATCGGCCTGTGGAACTGACGGCAGCGGCGGCCCGGGCAGCCGGGCCGCTTGAACGGTGTGATGAGGTGGCTTAAATGCACGCGCAAGTACAGACACAAGAACACAGCGCCAGCGGCAGCCTGCGTTTCAACGGGATCGGCAAGACCTTCCCGGGCGTGAAGGCGCTGGACGGCATCAGTTTCGTCGCTCACCCCGGACAGGTTCACGCCTTGATGGGCGAGAACGGCGCCGGCAAATCGACCCTGCTGAAAATCCTCGGCGGCGCCTACATTCCGAGCAGCGGCGAGCTGCAGATCGGCGAGCGGACGATGGCGTTCAAGTCCACCGCCGACAGCATCGGCAGCGGCGTGGCGGTGATTCACCAGGAGTTGCATCTGGTGCCGGAAATGACCGTGGCCGAGAACCTGTTCCTCGGTCACCTGCCGGCCAGCTTCGGCCTGATCAATCGCGGCGCGCTGCGCCAGCAGGCATTGGCATGCCTCAAAGGCCTGGCCGATGAAATCGACCCGCAGACCAAGGTCGGACGCCTGTCCCTCGGTCAGCGGCAACTGGTGGAAATCGCCAAGGCGCTGTCCCGTGGCGCCCATGTGATTGCTTTTGACGAACCGACCAGCAGCCTCTCGGCGCGGGAAATCGACCGGTTGATGGCGATCATCGGTCGGCTGCGCGACGAGGGCAAAGTGGTGCTCTACGTCTCCCACCGCATGGAAGAAGTGTTCCGCATCTGCGACGCGGTGACGGTGTTCAAGGATGGTCGCTACGTGCGCACCTTCGACGACATGAGCCAGCTGACCCACGATCAACTGGTGACCTGCATGGTCGGGCGCGACATTCAGGACATCTACGATTATCGCGGTCGCCCGCGCGGTGCCGTGGCGCTGAGAGTCGATGGCTTGCTCGGCCCGGGCCTGCGTGAGCCGATCAGTTTCGATGCGCACAAAGGCGAGATTCTGGGCCTGTTCGGACTGGTCGGGGCCGGGCGCACCGAGCTGTTCCGGCTGCTCAGCGGTCTGGAGCGCAACACCGCCGGACGCCTGGAATTGCGCGGCCATGAACTGAAACTGCGTTCGCCCCGCGATGCGATTGCTGCCGGGATTCTGTTGTGCCCGGAAGACCGCAAGAAGGAAGGCATCATCCCGCTCGCCAGCGTCGCCGAGAACATCAACATCAGTGCGCGCGGTGCGCATTCCGGGCTCGGCTGCCTGCTGCGCGGGATCTGGGAAAAGGGCAACGCCGAGAAACAGATCAAGGCCCTGAAAGTGAAAACGCCCCATGCCGGGCAACAGATCAAGTTCCTGTCCGGCGGCAATCAGCAGAAAGCCATTCTCGGCCGCTGGCTGTCGATGCCGATGAAAGTCCTGCTGCTCGACGAGCCGACCCGGGGCATCGACATCGGTGCCAAGGCCGAGATCTACCAGATCATCCATAACCTGGCCGCCGACGGTATTTCGGTGATCGTGGTGTCCAGCGATCTGATGGAAGTCATGGGTATTTCCGACCGCATTCTGGTGCTGTGCGAGGGCGCCCTGCGTGGCGAAGTCAGCCGCGACCAGGCCAACGAATCCAACCTGCTGCAACTGGCTTTGCCGCGCCAACGCGCTGACGGCGTGGCGAACTGAGAGGTGACTATGATGACAACCCAAAACGAAACCCTGCCGACCGAGCGCAAACCTCTGGATATGCGGCGCTTCCTCGATGACTGGGTGATGCTGCTGGCGGCGGTGGGCATTTTTGTCGCCTGCACCCTGCTGATCGACAACTTCCTTTCGCCGCTGAACATGCGTGGCCTGGGTCTGGCGATCTCCACTACCGGGATCGCCGCGTGCACCATGTTGTATTGCCTGGCGTCGGGGCATTTCGACTTGTCGGTGGGTTCGGTGATTGCCTGCGCCGGGGTGGTTGCGGCGGTGGTCATGCGCGACACCAACAGCGTGTTTCTCGGTGTCAGCGCGGCGCTGGTGATGGGCCTGATCGTCGGCTTAATCAACGGCATCGTGATCGCCAAGTTGCGGGTCAACGCGTTGATCACGACGCTGGCGACCATGCAGATCGTCCGTGGCCTGGCTTACATCTTTGCCAACGGCAAAGCGGTGGGCGTCTCGCAGGAGTCGTTTTTCGTCTTTGGTAATGGTCAGTTGTTCGGCGTACCGGTGCCGATCCTGATCACCATCGTCTGCTTCCTGTTTTTCGGCTGGCTGCTGAATTACACGACCTACGGGCGCAACACCATGGCAATCGGCGGCAACCAGGAAGCAGCGTTGCTGGCGGGGGTGAATGTTGATCGAACCAAGATCATCATCTTCGCGGTGCATGGGGTGATTGGTGCACTGGCAGGGGTGATTCTGGCATCGCGGATGACTTCGGGTCAGCCGATGATTGGCCAAGGTTTTGAGCTGACGGTGATTTCGGCCTGCGTGCTGGGCGGGGTGTCGCTGAGTGGTGGGATCGGGATGATCCGGCATGTGATTGCCGGGGTTTTGATTCTGGCGATTATCGAGAATGCGATGAATCTGAAGAATATCGACACGTTTTATCAGTATGTGATTCGTGGGTCGATTTTGTTGTTGGCTGTTGTCATTGACCGTCTGAAACAGCGCTGAGATCAAAAGCTCCCTCACCCCCCCGCCCTCTCTCGGAGGGAGAGGGAGCTGACCGAGGTGTCTTGCGCTCTACATTGACCTGAAGAATTCAGTCGATTATGGATTCAGCGAGCGGGCTCAGGTCGGCGTATCTCCCAAATATCCCCCATTCAGTTCCCTCTCCCTCCGGGAGAGGGCTAGGCGGGCGGCGTTCCGATGAGGGCGCTCTTGATCTTCCCGCCTTCCGTCACCCCACCCAAAATTTCCCTTGCCCGTCTCAACCCGTTTCGGTTATCACTTTGTACATGATTAGACAGGTACGATTTGACAAGAAACAACGGGTGGTCGACGAGCTCGTCCGACGCATCGAAAGCGGCCTCATGGAGGACGGCTTTCTGTTGCCCGGCGAGCATCAGTTGGCTCAGGAATTCAACGTCAGCCGTGGCACGTTGCGCGAAGCGCTGGCCGAACTGAAACGGCGCAAATACATCGCTACGCAAAGCGGAGTCGGTTCCATCGTCACGTTTGACGGGGTAGTGCTCGACCAGCGCAGCGGCTGGGCCCAGGCCCTGGCTGACAGCGGGGCGATGATCAATACCGACGTGCTGCGTCTGGAGGCCGTGACCCGTGCGGATCTGCTTGCACGTTTCGGCTCCGATCAATTCATTCTTCTCGAACGTCGCCGCCGTTCCAACGATGGCACGGCGGTGTCCCTTGAACGCTCTCTGATGCCCGCCAGCGGAGGCCTGGAAAGCCTGCCGCGGGTCGGCCTGATCGACAACTCCCTGACCATCACCCTGGCCGCCTACGGTTACATCGGCCAGCGCGGCGATCAGTGGATCGGTGCCGAGCCGCTCAACGCCGTGGACGCCGAACTGCTCGGCCGTCCGGAGGGCACGGTGTTCCTCAAGGCATTGCGCACCACCTACGACCGGCAAAACCGTTTCATGGAACAGGTCGAAAGCCTGCTCGACCCGGTGCATTTCCGTCTGCACCTGCAATTTGGAGAATCGAAATGACCGCCCTCGACCGTGCCCTGGGCGCGTTTTACGGCCTGGCACTGGGCGACGCGCTGGGCATGCCGACCCAATCCCTGAACCGCGAAACCATCAAGCAGCGCTTCGGCCAGATCACCGATCTGCAGGACGCCGGCCCCTTGCAGCCGATTGCCGCGAACATGCCCAAGGGCTCGATCACCGATGACACCGAACAGGCGATTCTGGTCGGCGAGTTACTGGTCGCAGGCAAGGGCCGGATCGAACCGGCGGTGCTCGCGCAACGGCTGATCGAATGGGAAGCCGAGATGCAGGCCAAGGGTTCGCAGGACTTGCTCGGCCCGTCGACCAAGCGTGCGATTGAAATGATTCTCGCCGGCCACTCGCCGGAAGAGGCCGGGCGCTACGGCACCACCAACGGCGCCGCGATGCGCATCACCCCGGTGGGCATCGCGGCGGATGTCGCCGACCCCGGGCGCTTCATTGCGGCGGTGGTGCAGGCCTGTCAGGTCACTCACAACACCACGCTGGGGATTTCCAGCGCGGCGGCGGTGGCGGCGGTGGTCTCGGCCGGCATCAACGGTCTGGATCTGGGTGAGGCGCTGAACCTCGGCCAGCAAATCGCCCAGCAAGCGGAGTCTCACGGGCACTGGGTGGCCGGCGGGCGCATCGCCTCGCGGATCAGTTGGGCGCGCAGCATCAGTGTCGAGAGCGACCCGGTGTTGCTCGCGGATCTGCTGTACGACGTGATCGGCACCTCGGTGGCCTCGCAGGAGTCGGTAGTGGTGTCATTCGCCCTCGCGCAGCAAGTCGCGGTCGGTGAAATGACGCCGTTCGATGCGCTGTGCATGGCCGCGAGCCTGGGTGGCGACACCGACACCATCGCCGCGATTCTCGGTGCCATGCTCGGGGCCTGCCTGGGCCTGCAGAGCTGGCCGGCGCCGATGATCGAGACGGTGAAGGCCGTCAATGGTCTGGAGCTGGAACCGTTGGTGACAGGGCTGTTGGCCTTGCGCTGATTGGACTGACGCCATCGCAAACCCTGAATATTCACCCGCAATGGATCGCGCAGACAGGCCCAGGAAGGGCGGGATGTCTTTTCGTTCTGCGTCATTGCCACAATCACAATAAAGGCAAACAGGAGCATTTCTCATGAGTTCATCGACCGCCGGACAAAGCGCCGGGCAACTGGAAACCCGGGGCATCGAACCGGTGCCGGAAGGTGAGTGCAACGGCCATCCGCTGCAACTGTTCTGGGTCTGGTTTGCTGCCAACATTTCCATCCTCGGCCTGCCGCTGGGCGCCACGCTGGTTGCGTTTCGCGGCCTGGCGATCTGGCAGGCGATCATCGTCGCGATCCTCGGCGCTGCCGGTTCGTTCGCGGTGGTGGGGATCATCTCGATTGCTGGCCGTCGCGGTCGTGCGCCGAGTCTGACTTTGTCGCGGGCAATCTTCGGTGTACGCGGCAATATCGGCCCGACGCTGGTGTCGCTGATGTCGCGCCTGGGCTGGGAAACCGTCAACACCACCACCGCCGCGTTCGTGCTGCTGTCGCTTTGCTCTATCCTGTTCGGCTCGCCGGTGGAAGCCAAAAGCGCGCCGGTGCTGACCCTGATCTTCATCGCGATTTTCGTGCTGCTGACCCTGTCGGTATCCGGCCTCGGCCACGCCACGTTGCTGGTGATCCAGAAGTGGGCCACCTACGTGTTCGGTGCGCTGAACATTCTGGTGGGCGGCTTCCTCTGCGCGACCATCGACTGGAGCGCGGTGTTCAACGCCACGCCGGCGCCGATCAGCGCGATGATCATCGGCATCGGCACCATGGCCGCCGGCACCGGGATCGGCTGGGCGAATGCCGGCGCCGACATGTCGCGCTATCAGCATCGCAGCGTCAAAGCCGTGCGCCTGGTGGCTTCGGCGGCGTTCGGCGCGGGGATTCCGCTGGTGCTGCTGATCACCCTCGGCGGCCTGCTCTCGGTGGGCAACAACGACCTGGCATCGGCGACTGATCCGATCGTGGCGATCCGCGACATGCTGCCGACCTGGATGGCCGTGCCGTATCTGATCACCGCGTTCGGCGGTCTGCTGTTGTCGAACAACCTGTCGGTGTACTCCGCCGGTTTGACCACGCTGACCCTCGGCCTGAAGGTCAAGCGCGTGTACGCGGTGGTGGTCGACATCGTGGCGATCTTCGCCGGTTCGATCTACTTCATGCTGATCGCCGACAGTTTCTACGGCCCGTTCATTACCTTCATTTCCCTGCTGGCGGTGCCGATCACTGCGTGGGTCGGGATCTTCGTGGTCGACCTGATTCACCGTCACTACTACAGCCCGAAAGACCTGCTCGACGTCAGCCCGAGCAGCGCCTACTGGTACAGCGGCGGCATCGAGTGGCGCGCATTCGGCGCGTGGGCGATCGCCATCGTGCTGGGCTTCAGTTTCACCACCATCGGCACCACGGCTGAAAATGTCTGGTTCAAGGGTTTCCTATCCGACTCCTGGCTGGGCCACAACGGCCTCGGTTGGATCGTGACGTTCGTGGTCGCCGGCGGCATTTACTTTGTACTCGGCGGGGCAAGAGATCGCCGCGCTGCGCAATCCGAGAATGCTCATGCCTAAGATGTTGCACACCGGCCAGGTCATCATCGACCTGGTCATGGCCGTGGATGCGCTGCCGCAGATCGGCGGCGACGTGCTGGCGCAGTCCGCCAGTTTCGAAGCCGGCGGCGGCTTCAATGTGATGGCTGCCGCCGCGCGCAACGGCTTGCCGGTGGTCTATCTGGGTCGCCACGGCAATGGTCGTTTCGGTGATCTGGCGCGGCAGGCGATGAATGCCGAAGGCATCCGTATCGGCATCGAACAGCCTGCAGAACGCGACACCGGCATCTGCGTGGCGCTGACCGATGCGTCGGCGGAACGCAGCTTCATTTCCTACATCGGCGCCGAAGGTGAAGTCACGGCGGCGGAACTGAACAGCGTTGCCGCCGAGGCGGGGGACTACGTCTACGTCAGCGGCTACAGCCTGCTGCACAGCGGCAAGGCCCAGGCGTTGCTGGACTGGACGCTGGCGCTGCCGAAGACGATCAATGTGGTGTTCGATCCGGGCCCGCTGGTGGAATCGCCGGACTCACCGATGATGCAGGCGTTGCTGCCGCGCATCGATGTGTGGACCAGCAACAGCGTCGAGGCGCTGCGTTTCACGGGCGCGGCTGACATCGAAACCGCGTTGGACCGCTTGGCCGTGCACCTGCCACAGAAAGTGCTGATGGTCGTGCGCGACGGTCCGCAAGGTTGCTGGATTCATCAGCGCGGCGAGCGTCAGCATGTGCCGGGTTTCAAGGTGCAGGCAGTTGACAGCAACGGCGCGGGCGATGCGCATGCCGGCGTATTCGTCGCCGGGCTGGCGCAAGGACTGGCCGCTCACGAAGCCGCAAGGCGCGCCAACGCTGCGGCTGCGTTAGCGGTCACTCGCTGGGGCCCGGCGACCGCTCCTGGCACTGCCGAGGTTGATTTGCTGATCAGCAAAAAATGCACTGACTGAACGATCGCACTCGCTGGCAAGCCAGCTCCCACAGGTTTCAGTAGGGGGCGCAGTTTTTGCGAGCCCTTTGATTTCTGTGGGAGCTGGCTTGCCAGCGATAAGGCCTTCAGCCGTTACATCCAGTCTGGACCTAGCCGGCTCTGCGCAACGCCGCAATCAACTCATCTTTACGCATCGACGAACGCCCGGGGATTTTCCGCTCCCGGGCCTCCTTGCGCAGGCTGTCGACCGTCTGCACTTCGCGTGAAGCCTTGCTGTCGCGCGAATGTCCCTCACGACTCACCGCCGCGCGCCGCGCTGATTCCTTGCGATCCTCGGCCTTGGCGCTGGCCGGTTTCCGACGCCCGGAACCTCCGGCCTTCTCGCCGCCGCCGGACTGTTTGTTCACTGTCGCCCAAGCGCGGGCCTCGGCTTCGTCCTTGGACATCCCTTTGTTCTGATAGCTGTCTTCGATGTGTTCGGCTTTGCGCTTCTGTTCTTCAGTGTATTTGGCTTTGCTTCCACGAGGCATGGCGAGTCTCCTGGTGGCTGGATGAATCTCTGCATGAGGTCTGGCGCAGGCGGCGCATTCAACCACTGCCTGCGCCAGTGACCGCAAGCGTCAGGTATCGAGTTTACGCGCCGCTTCCACACCCGCAGCGCTGAGCTTGATCGGCAGATTCAGCGAATGCTCTCCCGCTTCATTGCAAGTGATGTGTCCGTGGTGAATCAGTCCACGCTCCTGCAGGGCGGCGAGGGCACTGGCCACGACTTTCTCGCCGCGATAATTGTCCAGAACCTCTTTGCCGAGGCCGCTCGGGTGGGCATGCAACAGGCGGGTGAGGACTTCTTTTTCCAGGTTTTTATCGACGTTCATGGTTACCTCTTCAGGGAAGTGGATAAGACACGTTGCGTGGATGAAGCACGGATCACTGTCCTGCGCCTTCAGAGCCCGAACCACCCGTGGTGGTTTTCGAGCCGACGCCGGGACCGGCGTTGTCGGGGGCGGCCGGAGCGTCGGGGGTGTTCATGCCGCCCTGGCGACCGGGATCGCTGCCCTGGGTGCGAGGATCGGTTCCCGTCGCGGGTGGCTGATTGATCAGCGGTACACCCGAACCGTCGGTATTCATACCGGGGGCACTGTTGATGGCGGGGGCTCTTGGCTGGGTAACCGGATCGGTCGGCCCGGTACCGGCAGCGGTAGTCGAGGCGGCGAATACCGCCGGGCTGAGGAGGGTAGCGAATACGAGCGCAGTCAACCTTGACGAGATCATAGAGTGTCTCCAGTGATTGAAATCCTTACCTCCTTTTGGTCTGTCCTCGTGAAAGATTGGTGCCTGATGATCGACGAACGGTTCAGAAGGGCTGAGTGCTTTCGAGGCCGATCTCTTCCTTGAATTGCTCCATGAAACCTTTCAGGCGTTGATGACGGAGCTGTGCCAGACGTTGGCCGGCAGCGGTGTGGAAACCGTCGGCAAGGTGCAGCAGTTTGGTCTGGAAATGGTCGAGGCAGAATCTCTTGTCGTCGTAGTCCCTTTCCCGGGCCTCGGGATCTTGCGGGTCGTACAGCGCGCTGCCCATGCGTCCGGCGGTGTAAAAGGTGCGGGCGACGCCGAGCATGCCGAGGGAATCGAGACGGTCGGCGTCGTGCATCAGTCGCGCTTCGAGGGTAAGCGGGGTGATGTTGGCGGAAAAGCTGTGGGCCTCGATGGCGTGGGTGACGGCGTGGATTTTGGCTTCGGGCCAATGCATGTCCGCCAGCACCTTCGAGGCTTTTTCCGCTGCCAGACGCGATGCCTGTGAGCGCAGCGGCGAGTTCTTTTCCACCGCCACACAATCGTGCAGCAGCACGGCCGCGAGCAGCACTTCAAGGTCGCCGCCTTCGTCGGCCTGCAAGGTGCGCGCGTTGTGCCAGACCCGTTGCAGATGCGACAGATCATGAGCGCCGTCTTCCGACGGTTCCAGCGCGTGGGGCAGCAGTTCGCCGGCGAGTGAGGCCAGTGGTTCGAATGCGTTCATGAATATCCTTCAGACCAGTCAGAAATCCCTGTGGGAGGGTAGTGTTTGCTTTGCCATGTGACGAGCGCCGCGCGCCGCCTTAGTATGGCGTTTTCCTTTTTCCGACAAGGCCCGTCCATGACGATCGAAATCCGCCCGGCGACCCCCAGCGATGCACCGCAAATCCTCGCGTTCATCACTGAACTTGCAGACTTCGAAAAGGCCCGTCACGAAGTCATCGCCAGCGTCGCCGACATCGAGCGCAGCCTGTTCAGCGAAGGCGCCACGGCCCATGGCCTGATTTGCCTGCGCGACGGCTTGCCAATCGGTTTTGCGGTGTTCTTCTTCAGCTATTCGACCTGGCTGGGCAGCAACTGCCTGTACCTCGAAGACCTCTACATCACCCCGGAACAACGGGGCGGTGGCGCCGGCAAAACCCTGCTGCGCCACCTCGCGAAAATCGCCTGCGCCAACGACTGCGGCCGCTTCGAATGGAGCGTGCTGGACTGGAACACCCCGGCCATCGAATTCTACAAATCCCTCGGCGCCCAGCCGCAGGAAGAGTGGGTGCGTTACCGCATGGATGGCAAGGTATTGCGCGAGTTTGCCGAGGGCTGAACAAATAGTGGCAATCTGATTGCTGATTCGATTGTCCAAACCGCTCTGGTCCGGCATTCTACGCGCCATTTTTGCGCGCTCACGGACGACACCTGCAATGCCTCTGGCACTCTTTCTCCACGCCCGTGGAGCCTTCGCTGCGTCAACGAGTGACCGGCGATGAGCGGACTACGGGCGTCGATCCGCCTGTATGGCCTGATCAAAAACCTCGGCTCAAGCGACAACCCGAACCGCCAACCGGTGGACATCCTCTGCACCGTCAACCGCTTGGGGGGCACAGCCATCCGTGCGTTTGTCTCGCGCCTCGATGCCGAGCTGATGACACGCAGTGCGGGCTACGAAAACTACCGGGTGATACCGCTGCGCACGTTCGATCCGAACGGATTCATCGATGCCCATCAAGGCTGGCTGACCCTGCACGTATGCTGCGGTTTTGTCGCGCCTGCGGGGCAATCGATTTTCCACCAAGGCGTGCTGTCGCCGATGGGCTGGTATGTCTATTCGGAAACCGGCCGCTGGACAGCCGAGCGCTATCTGGATTTCGGCCCGCAAATGGCCGAGCTGCTGCAAACCACCTACGACCAGCATCGACTGACCGGCTACAACACCTGGCTCAACCAACTCGATGACGCCACAACTGCCGAGTTGAACTGGTTTGCCGACGAAGCCTGGCAACAACTGCAAACCCTCACCCCCCCGAACAGCCGCGAGCATTGTCACGCGCTGTTTGATTCGGTCGACAACCGCTGGCGTTTCGCCGCGACCGACGTCGACCTCTATCAGCCTCATCCGAAACCTCTGAAGCAAGGAGCTTTGAATTGAGTGGTAAACCCGCTGCACGCGTCACCGACCCAACCGCCTGCCCACTGCCGGGCCACGGCAACAACCCGATCGTCTCTGGTTCGCCGGACGTGTTCTTCGACGGACTCCCCGCTGCGCGCATGACCGATAAATCGGCGTGCGGCAGCCCGATTACCGGCGGTGTTTCCGCCACGGTCTTCATCAACGGCCTGAATGCGGCGATGCTCGACAGCACCGGTGGACATGGCAATGTCGTGGTCGGTGGGTCGGGGACGGTGATTATTGGCCAGAGCGGGGGAGGGGCTGCGTTTAGTGGGTTGCTGCCGATGCCGGTGCATTTCAATGATCGGATGCAGGTGATTAACGAAATTACTGGTGAGCCTATGCCAAATCACCCTTACGCGATTCAACGCGCTGATGGGAGCGTGGAGCACGGCGTAACCAATGACGCGGGCTTCACCCATACGGTGAGTTCGCATTTGCCTGAGTCGATCAAGCTGTTCGTGGAGTAGGAATATATGACCGCTGAAAATCCTGCTCTGAAAGGGTGTAAAAGACTGGTCGTGACCCACGATCTGACCTGCAAAACGGACGGAACAGTCAAGCAGGCCACGATCACTCCCAAAAAGATTGTTCTGTTTTTTGTGGGTGGTGCGGGTGATAAAGAAAGTTATTACGGCACAGGCCCCAATAATAACGTTGCTGACGTCATGAAGGTGTTTTTCAGGGATATGGAGGCTGAGGGTATTTGTTCTGATAATTATGACGCCCACCATATTGGTTATAACTATTTTATTAGTGATGATGATCTGAAAAAGAATGTGTTGGAGAAAATTACTGATGTGACCACGCCTGTATATATCATTGGGCATAGCTTGGGCGGATGGAATGGTGCGCACCTGTCAGCTGTATTGACTGATAAGGGGTATCGAATTCCGTGTCTGGTTACACTCGATCCGGTTGGCGAAGGAAAAATCGTGTGGGGGGTTTCTAACATCTACCGTCAAGAGCCGAAGCCGAAGGCGGAATATTGGGTTAACGTCAGAGCCGATGCCAAAGACTGGAATTTTTCCGATCTCGTAGCCGATTTTGGAGAGCAATGGGATATGAAAAATGGGCCCAATATGAACGGTCGAGTGAATGTGAATCACGCCGATGCCTGGGTTATCTACACATCAGCCCTGCAAAGTGGGATATCGGCCAGAGACGCTTTGATGCAGGTTGTTGTTACTCATTTTAAAGGACGGAAATGTGCGTAATATAATTTTATGCATGGCTTTCTTGCTTTGCACTTCCTGTGCGATGAATCATGATAAGCCCATTGCTCATTTACAATACGTTGGTGTTGAACGTTATTTGGATAGGGGCATTTATCAGGTGCGTTTCTCGTCCGATGTTGATGTTGTCAATCTTTTCAAATCAAGAATAAGCCAGACGCTGCTGTGCTCTTTTGAGGGCGATTTTGATTTTTCGGCACCTCACTCTGCGGGTAGATATGGAGAGGGTTTTATCGAGCCTGAAATTTCAAGTGCCGGGCCGATATTCAGAGCGGATGTTTTATTTTTCGAAAGAAAAAACGATACCAGTGAAAAAATCATTGCGGGTGAGGCATTGAGGTCTTTATTAGTGGGCCGAGAGTCTATTGTCTGTAAGGTCAGAATTAATTCCTACTCCTATAAAATATATTTGTCGGAGGACATGAAGGTTCCAACGGCAGATCTATTAAGAGAGATCGATAAATTTTAAACGGGCTGCGATTGCTGCTCAGCGAGCTGTCCGATTTTTTAGGAATTCGAATCCCAAAATATGGGATGCAAAATTACATATTGAGATTTCCAGCCTGAGAGGTCTATAGTCCAGCTCACTCACTGCCAATAACAAAACAGGTGAAGCGATGCTGGCGCAATTGATCGCGCTCGATTGGGGGACGACCTCACTACGTGCTTACAAACTCGCGGCGGGCGGGCAGGTGCTGGCGCAGCGTTCGCTGTCGTTCGGGATCATGCAGTTGCCGAAGACGCCACGGGTCATCAACGGTCGCGAATGCGCCGAGGGTTTTGAACTGGCGTTCGACGAGGCGTGCGGCGACTGGCTCGACGCGCAACCCGGCTTGCCGGTGATTGCCTGCGGCATGGTTGGCAGCGCCCAGGGCTGGCGCGAAGCGTCCTACCGCGATACGCCGGCCAACGTCGCCGATCTCGGAAAATCCCTGCAAACCGTACGCAGTCTTCGCGGTGTCGATGTGCACATCGTGCCGGGTGTGATTCAGCGCTCGACGCTGCCGAACGTGATGCGCGGCGAGGAAACCCAGGTCCTCGGCGTCCTGCAGAAGCTGCCGGTCGAGGCGGGCAATGATCTGCTGATCGGCCTGCCCGGCAGTCATTCGAAATGGGTGGAAGTGGCCGATGGCTGCATCACCCGCTTCGACACCTTCATGACCGGCGAAGTGTTCGCCGTGCTCAGCGAGCACAGCATTCTCGGCCGTACCCAACAGCACAGCGCGACGTTCGACGCCGATGCCTTCGAGCGCGGCGTGCAGGTGGCGTTATCGGCGGAGGGCGAGATCGGCGTGCTGTCGACCCTGTTCAGCGCCCGCAGCCTGGGCCTGACCGGCGAACTCAGCGCCACCGCGCAACCGGACTATCTGTCCGGCCTGCTGATCGGCCACGAGCTGACAGCATTGGCCGCCGTGCAACGACGCCGGCGCAACAGCAAACATCTTCCTTCGATCATCCTCATCGGCAACGCGCAGTTGTGCGCCCGTTACAGCCGGGCCCTCGACGCCTGCGGTTTCGCCCAGGTGACCCTGGCCGAGCAAGCCACCGAGCGTGGTCTGTGGCAACTGGCGCTCGCCGCCGGACTGATCGATTCCTCATCCCGTTAACCCTGACTGGAGGCCTGACATGCTCAAGCAAGCACTGGCGCAAAACGGTCTGATCGCGATCCTGCGCGGCCTGCATCCGCAGGAAGCCGCATCTGTCGGAGAAGTCCTGTACGCGGCCGGATTTCGCGTCATCGAAGTACCGCTCAATTCCCCCGCGCCGTACGAAAGCATTCGTATCCTGCGTAAGACCTTGCCTGCCGATTGCCTGATCGGTGCCGGCACGGTGCTGACCCCGGAACAGGTCGAACGGGTGAAAGAGGCCGGCGGCCAGGTGATCGTCATGCCCCACAGCGATGCCAAGGTGCTGCGGGCCGCGAAAGCGGCGGGGCTGTACCTGTCGCCGGGCGTCGCCACGCCGACCGAAGCCTTTGCGGCGCTGGAGGAGGGGGCGGACATTCTCAAGCTGTTCCCGGCCGAACAGATGGGCCCGGCAGTGGTGAAAGCCTGGCTGGCGGTGTTGCCGGTCGGGACGATTCTGGCCCCGGTCGGCGGCATCACGCCGGACAACATGCAGGCGTTCATCGACGCCGGCGTCAAAGGCTTCGGCCTCGGGTCTGGGCTGTTCAAGCCGGGCATGACGACTGAGCAAGTGGCGGCCAATGCCAAGGCCTACGTGGCGGCCTGGAAAGCCCTTCGCTAAGACTTTTCCGGCGCTGCGTGCGCTGCATCTAACAAGAGAGACAAGCAGATGAAAATCACCAAACTCACCACCTTCATCGTCCCGCCGCGCTGGTGCTTCCTGAAAGTCGAAACCGACGAGGGCGTGACCGGTTGGGGCGAGCCCGTGGTCGAGGGCCGGGCCCACACGGTTGCTGCAGCGGTCGAGGAATTGTCCGACTACCTGATCGGCAAAGACCCACGCAATATCGAAGACATCTGGACCGTGCTGTACCGCGGCGGCTTCTACCGGGGCGGCGCGATCCATATGAGCGCGCTGGCCGGCATCGATCAGGCGCTGTGGGATATCAAGGGCAAGGCGCTGGGCGTGTCGGTCAGCGATCTGCTCGGCGGTCAGGTGCGGGACAAGATCCGTGTGTATTCGTGGATCGGCGGCGACCGTCCGGCGGACACTGCGCGGGCGGCGAAAGAAGCGGTGGGTCGTGGTTTTACAGCGGTGAAAATGAACGGCACCGAGGAGCTGCAGTTTCTCGATACCTTCGAAAAAGTCGATCTGGCGCTGGCCAACGTTGCCGCCGTGCGCGATGCGGTGGGGCCGAACGTCGGCATCGGTGTCGACTTCCATGGCCGGGTGCACAAACCGATGGCCAAGGTCCTGATGAAGGAACTCGACCCGTACAAACTGATGTTCATCGAAGAGCCGGTGCTCAGCGAAAACTATGAAGCGCTGAAGGAACTGGCTCCGCTGACCAGCACCCCGATTGCCCTCGGCGAGCGGCTGTTTTCGCGGTGGGACTTTAAACGTGTGTTGAGCGAAGGTTACGTCGACATCATCCAGCCGGATGCGTCCCACGCCGGTGGCATCACCGAGACTCGCAAAATCGCCAACATGGCCGAAGCCTACGACGTGGCGCTGGCACTGCACTGCCCGCTGGGGCCGATTGCACTGGCGGCGTGTCTGCAACTGGACGCCGCTTGTTACAACGCGTTTATCCAGGAGCAGAGCCTGGGCATCCATTACAACGAGAGCAATGACCTGCTCGACTATGTGAAGGATCCACGGGTGTTCGATTACGACAAAGGCTTCGTGAAGATCCCCAACGGCCCGGGCCTGGGGATCGAGATCAACGAGGAATACGTGATCGAACGCGCGGCGGTCGGCCACCGCTGGCGCAACCCGATCTGGCGTCATGCCGATGGCAGTTTTGCCGAGTGGTGAGTCGCTGATTTCCTTCTAAGCGATCGTTCCCACGCTCCGCGTGGGAATGCCTCAATGGACGCTCTGCGTCCGCTCTTGGGACGCAGAGCGTCCCGGGCTGCATTCCCACGCGGAGCGTGGGAACGATCTCGCCAACAACCCTCGACCTCAATAAACATAAGAAGAGGCGCTCCCCATGCCACCGCAAACCCTCACCGGGCAAGCGACGTTAGTCACGCCCAGCCGCAAGCGATTTTTCATCATGGTGTTGCTGTTCATCACCGTGGTCATCAACTACCTCGACCGCAGCAACCTGTCGATTGCCGCCCCTGCACTGACGACGGATCTGGGCATCGATCCGGTGCACGTCGGGCTGATCTTCTCGGCCTTCGGCTGGACTTACGCCGCCATGCAAATCCCCGGCGGCTGGCTGGTGGACCGGGTGCCGCCGCGCATCCTTTATAGCGTCGCACTGTTGCTGTGGTCGCTGGCCACGGTGATGCTCGGTTTCGCCGCCAGTTTCATCGCGCTGTTCGTACTGCGCATGGCGGTCGGTGCGCTGGAAGCGCCGGCGTATCCGATCAACAGCCGCGTGGTGACGACCTGGTTCCCCGAGCGTGAGCGGGCCACGGCCATCGGGTTCTACACCTCCGGGCAGTTTGTCGGGCTGGCGTTCCTGACCCCGGTGCTGGCGTGGCTGCAACATGAATTTGGCTGGCACATGGTATTTGTCGCGACCGGCGCGGTGGGCATCATCTGGGCGGCGATCTGGTACGCGGTGTATCGCGAACCGCGTGATTTCAAAGGCGCCAACGAAGCGGAAATCGACCTGATCCGCGAGGGCGGCGGGTTGGTGGACATCGCCGCCGAAACCGCCGAGGTGAAGGCGAAATTCAGCTGGACCGATCTCGGCATTGTCCTCAGCAAACGCAAGCTGTGGGGGATCTACCTCGGCCAGTTCTGCCTGAACTCGACGCTGTGGTTTTTCCTGACGTGGTTCCCGACCTACCTGGTGAAATACCGCGGCATGGACTTCATCAAGTCCGGTCTGCTGGCGTCGCTGCCGTTTCTCGCCGCGTTCATCGGCGTGCTGTGTTCCGGGTTCTTTTCCGACTTCCTGATCCGTCGCGGCTGCACCGTCGGGTTTGCGCGCAAGTTGCCGATCATTGGCGGGCTGTTGATCTCCACCTCGATCATCGGCGCCAACTTCGTTGAATCGACGCCGCTGGTGATTGCCTTTTTGGCCCTGGCGTTTTTCGGCAACGGATTGGCGTCGATTACCTGGTCGCTGGTCTCGACACTGGCGCCGGCGCGATTGCTGGGTTTGACCGGCGGGGTGTTCAACTTCATCGGCAACCTGTCGGCGATTGCCACGCCGATTGTCATCGGCTTCCTCGCCAGCGGTGATTCGTTCGCCCCGGCGATCACCTACATCGCGGTTCTGGCATTGATCGGTGCTTTGTCCTACGTGCTGCTGGTAGGCAAGGTCGAGCGCATCAAGTTGTAGTCGGCTATGTCGGGCGACCATAATGCCGCCCGTTCCCTCGCTCAACGCTAAAGGCTGGATATGCAGGAAGACGCCCCAAAAACCGCCAAGGACGCCGCGCCGACCGGCACCCAGACCCTGCTTCGCGGGTTGGGTGTGGTGCAGGCCGTCGCCAGTGGCGCCCGTGATCTCAAAGAGATTGCCCGCCTGATCGGTACCACGCGCAGCACCACCCATCGTCTGGCCAGTTGTCTGGTGGATGAGCGCTACCTGCGCGTCGTGCCGCAAGTCGGTTATCTGCTGGGGCCGAAGTTGATCGAACTGGGTTTTCAGGCGCGTGAAGAATTGCCGCTGGTGACCCTGGCCGGGCCGTATCTGGACGAGTTGTCGGCGCTGACCGGCGACACCGTTCACCTGGGGATTCGCGAAGGCGACGAGGTGCTGTACCTGTTGAAGAATCCGGGGCGCAACGGTCCGGAAATGCGTTCGCGGGTCGGCCATCGCATGCCGTTGGCGCGGACCGGGATCGGCAAAGCCTTGATGCTGGATGACGCGCCGCAGGACTGGCAGCGCCTGTACGACATCAGCCTGCCGGCGGGTGGGAAAAGTCAGTTCTGGCCGCAGCATCCCCAGCAGTCGTGGGAGCAGATGGAGCAGCGGATGACCGAGTACGTGGCCGGCGGCTACGCGTTCGATCTGGAAGACAACGAACCGTCGATCCGCTGCGTGGCGGCGCCGATCCGCGACGCGAGCAAGCGCATCGTCGCAGCGATCAGCATCGCCAGCACCGTGCCGTACATGCCGCTGGAAAAAATGGCCGAGCTGATTCCCCTGATCAAAGGGGTCACGGCCCGGCTCTCGGCAGAACTTGGCTTGAAGGTCTGAGGAATCAGAGCTTCAGAGTCGCCATGTCGATGACGAAGCGATACTTCACATCACCGGCGATCATGCGGGCGTAGGCTTCGTTGATCTGGCGGATGTCGAGCATTTCGATGTCGCAGCTGATGTTGTGCTCAGCGCAGAAATCCAGGACTTCCTGGGTTTCGGCAACGCCACCGATCAACGAGCCGGCCAGTACCCGGCGACCCAATACCAACTTGGCGGCGTGGACCGGCGGATCGATCGGTTCGATCAGCCCCACCAGTATGTGCACACCGTCGAAGCGCAGGGTGTCGAGGTACGGATTCAGATCGTGCTGCACCGGAATCGTGTCGAGCAGGAAGTCGAAACGACCGGCAGCGGCTTTCATCTGCTCTTCGTCGGTGGAGACGATCACGTGATCGGCGCCCTGACGACGACCTTCCTCGGCCTTGCTTGCCGAACGGGTGAACAGCGTCACTTCGGCGCCCATGGCCTTGGCGAACTTGATGCCCATGTGGCCGAGGCCGCCCATGCCGAGAATCCCGACCTTGTCGCCGGCCTTCACGCCGTAGTGCTTGAGCGGCGAGTAGGTGGTGATGCCGGCGCAGAGAATCGGTGCAGCGGCCGCCAGGTTCAGCTTCTCGGGAATGCGCACCACGAAGTGTTCGCTGACCACGATGCTGTCCGAATAACCGCCCATGGTGTTTGTTCCATCGACCCGGTCCGGGGTGGCATAGGTCATGGTCGGGCCTTCGAGGCAGTATTGCTCGAGGTTCGACTGGCAGGCTTCGCAGGTGCGGCAGGAGTCGACCATGCAACCGACGCCAACCAGATCGCCTACCTTGTGTTTAGTGACATTCGCACCAACGGCGGTGACTTTTCCGACGATCTCGTGGCCGGGCATCAACGGGTAAACGGCGATGCCCCATTCGTTGCGCGCCTGGTGGATGTCGGAGTGGCAGACGCCGCAGTACAGGATTTCGATGGCGACGTCGTCGGCCCGAGGGCTGCGGCGTTCGAACTTCATCGGGGCGAGGGGCGTGGTGGCCGTTTGAGCGGCATAGCCGATGGCGGTGTACATGTGAAACCTCGCAAAAGCAGTGACAAGTGAGGCGGCGCATTCTGGGCGCCGTACGCTTGTCCGGCCATGGCGATTCCTCCGGGTGTCATGCCTAATCCTCCGGCATGCGGGGTTGATCGGTCGCATTGGCAAAAGGATCTGCGATGATGCTTTCATCCCTTTTTTCGTGATTTTTTTTGAAGAGCCACCCGATGCAATTGACCCGTCACCTTGATGCCAACGCCACCCTGGTTTCGCTGATCGAACCGCTGGCGCTGCGCGATGGTTACAGCCAGACCGGGCTGCCGGGCGTGCAGGTGTTGCGCGCCAGTTGCGACGTCGCCCGTGGCCCGCACATTTATGAGCCGAGCCTGATGATCATCGCCCAGGGCAGCAAACTGGCGTATCTGGGGCCGCGCACCATGGAGTACGGCGCCGGGCATTACCTGATCCAGGCCTTGCCGGTGCCGTTCGAGTGCGAAACCTATGCGTTGCTGGACGCGCCGTTGCTCGGCGTGTCGGTGGCGATCGACCGGGTGCTGCTCGGTGAACTGGTGCTGGCCATGGGGCTGGCGCCGGGGCGACATATTCCGGCGCAGACACCGGAGTCGATGACCTCGGTGGTGCTCGACGATGACATGCGTGGTTGTGTCGAACGCTTGCTACGTTGTCTGCACGATCCGCTGGAATGCCAGATTCTCGGCCCGGCGCGGGTGCGGGAGTTGTTGTTCGTCGCGTTGCGCGGACCTCAGGCTGATGTGCTGCGCGCGCTGGTCGAGCAGCAGGGGCAGTTCGCGCGGGTCGCGGCTTCGATCAGTCATCTGCATGCGCATTACACCGAACCGTTGAACGTCGAGACGCTGGCCAGTTGCGCGAACATGAGCGTGTCGACCTTTCATGAGCATTTCAAACGCAGCACGTTGCTGTCGCCGGTGCAGTATCTGAAGCGTTTGCGTTTGTTGAAGGCGCAGACGTTGTTGATCGCCGAAGGACTGGGAGTGGCGCAGGTGGCGCATCGGGTGGGGTATCAGAGCACGTCGCAGTTCAGCCGCGAGTACAAACGTTATTTCGAACGCAGTCCGGGGGATGAGCGCGCGGCTTGATCCTGTACAAATCGCGGGCAACAAAAAGGCCCCCATAAAGGGAGCCTTGATGTTCAGCGGATCGACTTACATGTTCGGGTAGGTCGGACCGCCGGCGCCTTCCGGCGCAACCCAAGTGATGTTCTGCGAAGGGTCCTTGATGTCACAGGTCTTGCAGTGCACGCAGTTCTGGGCGTTGATCTGGAAGCGCTTCTCGCCGTCTTCCTTGGTGATCACTTCATATACACCGGCCGGGCAATAGCGCTGTGCAGGTTCGTCGTACAGCGGCAGGTTCTTGCTCAGCGGGATGGTCGGGTCGGTCAGTTTCAGGTGGCACGGTTGTTCTTCTTCATGGTTGGTACCGGAGATGAACACCGAGCTCAGCTTGTCGAAGCTGATCTTGCCGTCGGGTTTCGGGTAGTCGATCTTCTTGCAGTCGGCCGCGAGCTTGAGGCAGGCGTAGTCCGGCTTGGTGTCGTGCAGGGTGAACGGCAGTTTGCCGCCGAAGATGTTCTGGTCCAGCCAGTTGAAACCGCCGCCGACGATGGCGCCGAACTTGTGGATCGCCGGGCCGAAGTTGCGGCTGGCGAACAGCTCCTCGTAGAGCCAGCTCTTCTTGAAGGCGTCGACGTAGGTGGTCAGTTCTTCGGTGCCGTCCTTTTCTGCGAACAGCGCGTCAGCCACGGATTCAGCGGCGAGCATGCCGGACTTCATCGCGGTGTGGCTGCCCTTGATCTTGGCGAAGTTCAGGGTGCCAAGGTCACAACCGATCAACGCGCCGCCCTTGAAGACCATTTTCGGCAGCGAGTTCAGGCCACCCTTGCAGATCGCGCGCGCGCCGTAGCTGATGCGCTTGCCGCCTTCCAGATATTGCTTGAGCACCGGGTGATGCTTGAGGCGCTGGAATTCGTCGAACGGCGACAGGTAGGTGTTGCTGTAGGAAAGATCGACGATCAGACCGACCACCACCTGGTTGTTTTCCAAGTGATAGAGGAAGGAGCCGCCGGTGTTCTCGGTGCCCATGATGTCCATCGGCCAACCGGCGGTGTGGACCACCAGGCCTGGCTGGTGTTTGGCCGGGTCGATTTCCCAGATTTCCTTCAGGCCGATGCCGTAGTGCTGGGCGTCGGCTTCGCTGTCCAGGTTATAGCGCTTGATCAGTTGCTTGCCGATATGGCCACGGCAACCTTCGGCGAACAGCGTGTATTTGCCACGCAGTTCCATGCCCGGAGTGTACAGGCCTTCTTTCGGATGACCTTCGCGGTCGACACCGAGGTCGCCGGTGATGATCCCGCGTACCACGCCGTTTTCATCGATCAGCGCTTCCTGAGCGGCGAAGCCCGGGTAGATTTCCACGCCCAGGTTCTCGGCCTGCTGAGCGAGCCAGCGGCACAGGTTGCCGAGGGAAATAATGTAGTTGCCTTCGTTGTGCATGGTCTTGGGCACAAAGAAATCAGGGATTTTTTGCGCGCTTTCGGCGTTTTTCAGCACGAAGATGTCATCGCGGGTGACGGGCGTGTTCAGCGGGGCGCCGAGTTCTTTCCAGTCCGGGAACAGTTCGTTCAGGGCCCGTGGTTCGAATACGGCACCGGACAGGATGTGTGCGCCGACTTCGGAGCCTTTTTCGACCACGCAGACGCTGATTTCCTTACCGGCTTCGGCGGCCTTCTGCTTCAGACGGCAGGCGGCGGACAGGCCAGCGGGGCCGGCACCGACGATGACCACGTCGAATTCCATGTATTCGCGTTCCACAGGCTATCTCCTACTCAAGGCTCAACAGTTTTTTTTCTAATTTGGAGGTTCGGTGTCGTATCCGTTATTGCCTTTACGTTAACGTCAAGGGTAATAATGGGCAAACCACCTTTCTCTCTAGGCGGCGCATTATATCTACACCACTCTTAGCGTCCAATACAAACGTTTGTTTGAATCGGCTCCAGCCCAGAGAAATCAAAGAAGCGCGGCTTATGACAGGGCATTTTGGCGTATTGACCAGAATGGGCGTTCCGGTCAAGATACGGGCGGTTTTGCGCTCGCCGTAGGCTGAATGGTGGTTTCAAGAGCACCTCTAAAGACAGGGCGTAGGCGGTAACCGGTGATGCGCAGCGCAGGTTCGGCGCGCAGTTTACACACCGCGAAGCGGCATGACTCGTCGGTCACGACTGACGAACGGTCATCCCGCTCAGCCGGCGTTTTTAGAGGTGCCCTTGTGCCCGATGAGCATCAACCGCCAGGTTCGCCTAGGCGACTTTCTTTTCACCGGAGAGTAACGAGGAATCCATGAAGGTTCTTGTAGCTGTCAAACGCGTTGTGGATTACAACGTCAAGGTTCGCGTCAAGGCGGACAATTCCGGCGTAGACCTCGCCAACGTCAAGATGTCGATGAACCCGTTCTGCGAAATCGCAGTGGAAGAAGCCGTACGCCTGAAAGAAAAAGGCGTTGCGACTGAAATCGTCGTCGTCTCCATCGGCCCGTCCACCGCTCAGGAACAGCTGCGTACCGCACTGGCTCTGGGTGCCGACCGCGCCATCCTCGTCGAATCCGCTGAAGACCTGACTTCCCTGGCCGTGGCCAAGCTGCTCAAGGCCGTGGTCGACAAGGAACAGCCTCAGCTGGTGATCCTGGGCAAACAGGCCATCGACAGCGACAACAACCAGACCGGCCAGATGCTCGCTGCACTGAGCGGCTACGGTCAGGGCACTTTCGCCTCGAAAGTCGAAGTCTCCGGCGACAGCGTTGCCGTGACCCGCGAAATCGACGGCGGCGCGCAGACCGTTTCGCTGAAACTGCCGGCGATCGTCACCACCGACCTGCGTTTGAACGAGCCGCGCTACGCGTCCCTGCCAAACATCATGAAAGCCAAGAAGAAGCCTCTCGAGACGCTGACTCCGGACGCTTTGGGCGTTTCCACCGCCTCCACCAACAAGACCCTGAAAGTCGAAGCGCCGGCTGCACGCAGCGCGGGCATCAAGGTCAAGTCGGTGGCTGAACTGGTCGAGAAACTGAAAAACGAAGCGAAGGTAATCTGATCATGACTATCTTGGTAATCGCCGAACACGACAACAAGGTGCTGGCTCCGGCCACCCTGAACACCGTGGCTGCCGCTGCCAAAATCGGCGGCGACATCCACGTTCTGGTTGCCGGCCAGGGCGCTGGCGCCGTGGCTGAAGCCGCTGCGAAAATCGCGGGCGTGAGCAAAGTCCTGAATGCTGATACTGCCGCTTACGCGCATCAGTTGCCGGAAAACGTTGCTCCGCTGGTGGCCGAACTGGGAGCTGGCTACAGCCACATCCTGGCTGCCGCTACTTCCAACGGCAAAAACATCCTGCCGCGCGTTGCTGCCCAGCTGGACGTTGACCAGATCTCCGAGATCATCTCGGTAGAAAGCGCTGACACCTTCAAGCGCCCGATCTACGCCGGTAACGCCATCGCTACCGTGCAATCGACCGCTGCGATCAAAGTGATCACCGTGCGTGCCACCGGTTTCGACCCGGTCGCCGCTGAAGGTGGATCGGCTGCCGTTGAATCGGTTGCCGCTGCTCACAACGCTGGCACTTCCAGCTTCGTCAGCGAAGAGCTGGCCAAGTCCGATCGTCCTGAGCTGACCGCTGCCAAGATCGTCGTTTCCGGCGGCCGCGGCATGCAGAACGGCGACAACTTCAAACACCTGTACGCCCTGGCCGACAAGCTGGGCGCTGCCGTCGGTGCTTCCCGCGCCGCGGTCGACGCAGGTTTCGTACCGAACGACATGCAGGTCGGTCAGACCGGCAAGATCGTTGCGCCACAGCTGTACATCGCGGTCGGTATCTCCGGCGCGATCCAGCACCTGGCCGGCATGAAAGACTCCAAAGTGATCGTTGCGATCAATAAGGACGAAGAAGCGCCGATCTTCCAGGTGGCCGATTACGGCCTGGTGGCGGATCTGTTCGAAGCCGTACCCGAGCTGGAGAAGCTGGTCTAATCCGGCTGCTTCACTTATAAAGAGCCCGACCTTTTGGTCGGGCTTTTTTTTTGTCCGTGTCTCGTCCTGAATAAGGTTTACACCTTCTGGCTTCTTATCAGGAGGGTGCAATGGATTCGGGCGCAAAACGCAG
>NZ_JBWKZE010000028.1:0-85442 GCF_059424205.1 Pseudomonas sp. GW456-12-1-14-TSB6 | reverse complement strand
GCTCTGCGTGGGAATGCCTTTAGGGACGCTCCGCGTCCAGTGACGCGGAGCGTCACGGGCTGCATTCCCACGCAGAGCGTGGGAACGATCAGGTAAAACGCGCTTGTCAGAACGAGGGGCGCGCAGCAGCCACGGCCACCAGCAGCACCCCGATCAGCAGGTTGAACCCGACCACCTTGCGAATCCGCCCCAGCACTGCCGCACCCGCCGGCCAGTCCTTCGCCTGCACCGCCGTGCGCAGTTCCGGCAGCATCAATGCCTGAATCCGGAGGAACAACGCGGTCATCACTACGTACAAGCCCATCATCACCTGCACATAACGCGGCGCGTTATCGAAGGCGATGTGTTGCAGATGCAACATGCCCACCCCGGTCACCGGCAGCAGAATCACCGCCCCCCACACCCAACGAAAAAAACCTTGAAACACTTCCACCCAGAGCGTCAGGCGCCCGGGACCGTCCAGGGCCTTCATCGCCGCAGGGCGCAGCACCATCCAGGCGAAAAACATACCGCCGACCCACACCAGCGCGGCCATTACATGGATGGGGTAAACGAGGCTAAAAGGTGTCATTGGGGTACTCCGATCTGCGCAGGATTGATTCGCGGGGTATGATAGCCCCCCATCCGAACCACTGAAAATTTATCCAGCGTTTTTTGCGCCCGACACTCAATGATCAGCACTGAACTCAAAACCACGATCCAGGGCGCCTACTCGCGTTTTCTAGAGGCCAAGAGCCTCAAGCCGCGTTACGGCCAACGCCTGATGATCGCTGAAGTCGCCAAGGTCCTCGGGGATATCGACACCGACGACGAAGGCCGGCGCAGTGGCGACCCCGCGATTGTCGCGGTGGAAGCCGGCACCGGTACCGGCAAGACCGTGGCCTACAGCCTGGCCGCGATCCCGACGGCCAAACTGGCCGGCAAGCGCCTGGTGATCGCCACCGCCACCGTCGCCCTGCAAGAGCAGATCGTCTACAAGGATTTGCCCGACCTGATGCGCAACAGCGGGCTGAACTTCAGCTTCGCCCTGGCCAAGGGCCGTGGCCGCTACATGTGCCTGTCCAAGCTCGACATGCTGTTGCAGGAAGGCCACGCACAGACCGCCACCGCCCAGTTGTTCGAAGAAGAAGGCTTCAAGATCGAGGTCGATGAGGCCAGCCAGAAGCTGTTCACCAGCATGATCGAGAAACTCGCCGGCAATAAATGGGACGGCGACCGCGACAGCTGGCCCAACGCGCTGGAAGACGCCGACTGGGCGCGCCTGACCACCGATCACAGCCAGTGCACCAACCGTCATTGCCCGAACTTCGGCCAGTGCGCCTTCTACAAGGCCCGCGAAGGTATGGGCAAGGTCGACGTGATCGTCACCAACCACGATATGGTGCTGGCTGACCTCGCACTGGGTGGCGGGGCCGTGTTGCCAGACCCGCGCGACACCATTTATGTGTTCGACGAAGGCCACCACCTGCCGGACAAGGCTATCGGCCACTTCGCTCACTACACGCGCCTGCGTTCCACCGCCGACTGGCTGGAAACCACCGCCAAGAACCTCACCAAACTGCTGGCCCAGCACCCGCTGCCGGGCGATCTCGGCAAGCTGATCGAGCAGGTGCCGGAGCTGGCGCGGGAGATCAAGACCCAGCAGCAGTTCATGTTCACCGCCTGCGAACAGATCGCCGACTTCAAGCCCGGTGAAGATGTCGAAGGCCGCGAACGTCCGCGTCACCGCTTCATCGGTGGGGTGATTCCCGAGCACATGCGCGAGATGGGCATCGAGCTGAAAAAAGGCTTCGCCCGCCTCAACGACCTGTTCACCCGCCTGACGGATCTGCTCAAGGAAGGCATGGACGGCGAGGTCAACATCGGCATCGCCAGCAATCAGGCCGAGGAATGGTATCCACTGTTCGGCAGCCTGTTGTCCCGTGCCTCCGGCAACTGGGAACTGTGGACCGCGTTCACCGCCGAAGACCCGGAAGACAACCCGCCGATGGCCCGCTGGCTGACCCTGGCCGAAAGCGGTTCGCTGTTCGACATCGAGGTCAACGCCAGCCCGATCCTCGCCGCCGAAACCCTGCGCCGCAGCCTGTGGAACGTGGCCTACGGCTGTCTGGTGACCTCGGCGACCTTGACCGCCCTCGGCACCTTCGACCGCTTCCGCATGCGCGCCGGCCTGCCGAAAAAAGCCGTCACCGCCGTGGTGCCGAGCCCGTTCCATCACGCCGATGCCGGTGTGTTGCGGGTGCCGGACCTGAAGGCCGACCCGCGGGATGCCGCTGCCCACACCGCCGCGATCATCCGCGACCTGCCGGAACTGGTCGAAGGCTCGCGCGGCAGTCTGGTGCTGTTCTCGTCGCGCAAACAGATGCAGGACGTGTTCGACGGCCTCGACCGTGACTGGCGCAAGCAAGTGTTCATTCAAGGCAACCTGTCGAAACAGGAAACCCTGAACAAGCACAAGGCGCGGGTCGATGGCGGCGATTCCAGCGTGTTGTTCGGCCTCGCCAGTTTTGCCGAAGGCGTGGATTTGCCGGGGGCCTACTGCGAACACGTGGTGATCGCCAAGATCCCGTTCTCGGTGCCGGACGACCCGGTCGAGGCGGCGCTGTCGGAGTGGATCGAGGCCCGTGGCGGCAATCCGTTCATGGAAATCTCGGTGCCCGATGCCTCGCTGAAGCTGGTCCAGGCCTGCGGCCGACTGCTGCGTACCGAAGAAGACCGCGGCACCATCACCTTGCTGGATCGGCGGCTGGTCACCCAGCGCTACGGCAAGGCGATCCTCAATGCGTTGCCTCCTTTCCGTCGTGAAATATCCTGAGACATCGGTGGGCAGTTTTGCCCGCCGCGCTGTCTATCTCTCTGTCACTGCTTTTCCATTGGCCCTTGCGGGTCGTTAGGGAGAATTCCGTTCTCATGATTCGTCGTTCGTTGCCTGCCGTTTTTGCCCTGGTTTTCGCTGCGCCTTTATTCGCGGCACCTGCCGGCCAGCAGACCCTGTTCAACTTTGTTCGCCCCGCCGATGTGGTGAAAGTGGCGACCGAAAACGCCGACCTGCCGCAAGCCAACGCCGAGCAGACTCCCGAGGGTGAAGTGCTGCGCCGGGTGACGTTCAACCCGACGGCTCGCCCGACCTTGCGTCTGTCCCCGCAGACCGGTGCCTGGGACTGGTCACAGTCCGGCATGATGAGCCTGCGTATCCAGAGCGCGATGAACTGGGCGGTGACCGTCTACGTGCAAATCCAGAGCAACGACGGCAAGACCCTGGTCAGCCGCGTTGACCTGCCGGCCGGCCCGGCGCAGACCTTGCTCGTGCCGTTGACCGCGACCTCGCCACTCAGCCAGGGCATGAAAGCCGGCCCGGTGATGCCGATGACGATCGATGGGCAGCGCATTCTGCTGGCGAGCAGCAGCGGTGAGCTGGATCGCAGCCAGGTGGTATCGGTCAGCCTGTCGATGGACCAGCCGAAAGCCGCGCAAAGTCTGTTGCTCGAGCGCTTTGGCGTGCAGGACGAAGGCGAGGTGATCAAATCCGCCTACGGCAATCTGGTGGACGCCTATGGCCAGTCGACTCGCGGCAAGTGGCCGGAGAAAGTCGCCAATGACGAACAACTGAAATCCGCCGCCGCCAAAGAACAGCAACAACTGAACACCTGGCTGGCCGAGCGCGAAAAATCCTCGCTGGACAAGTTCGGTGGCTGGAGCAAAGGCCCGGCGTTCAAGGCCAGCGGTTTCTTCCGCACCGAGAAACGTGACGGCCGCTGGTATCTGGTGACGCCCGAGGGCCATCCGTTCTATTCCCTGGGCGTGAACACCGTCAGCCCGGAGGTCAACCAGACCTACGTGGCCGGCCGTGAATGGATGTTTGAATCCCTGCCAAAACCGGAAGAGCCGCTGGCCAGCCACTTCGGCGAGGGTGATAACCGTGGCGGCAACGGCGCCGATCAGGGCCGTGGCTACAACTTCGGGCGTTGGTACGACTTCTACGGCGCCAACCTTCAGCGCCTTTATGGCGAGCCATGCATCCCGGATAGCGGCAACAAGGCCGGTGTCGCCGAAGCCGCCAAGGCTGGCGCCGCCGAAGAGGCGGCAACCAACGCCAGTGCACCGGTAGCCGCCTCCGAACAGCCGAAATCCGGGGTTGCCGAGTCGGCCGCGACAACCGGGCAAAGTGTCGCGACACCGTGCAAAAACACGGTCGACGAACAAAAGTGGGCCAGCCACACCCTTGATCGCCTGCAAGCCTGGGGCTTCAACACCATCGGTAACTGGAGCGCCCCCGCCCTCAGTGACGCCGAGCGCATGCCGTACACCTTGCCGCTGTCGATCGTCGGCGATTACACCAGCATCAGCACCGGGACCGACTGGTGGGGCGGCATGCCTGACCCGTTCGATCCGCGTTTCGCCATGGCCACCGAACGCGCCGTGGCGATTGCCGCCCGCGATCATCGCGATGATCCGTGGCTGATCGGCTACTTCGCCGACAACGAACTGGCCTGGGCCGGCCCCGGCGATGATCCGAAATCCCGTTACGCGCTGGCCTACGGCACCTTGAAAATGACCACCGACGTTCCGGCCAAACGCGCGTTCCTCAAGCAGTTGCGCGACAAGTACCGCAATCAGGCGGGGCTGTCGAAGGCCTGGGGCATTGATCTGCCGGCGTGGGAATTGATGGAAGACCCGGGTTTCGAGGCGCCGCTGCCGAACCCGGAGCATCCGGAAATCGAGGCCGACTTCAAATACTTCCAGAAGGTCTTCGCCGATACCTACTTCAAGACCATTTCCGACTCGCTGAAATGGCACGCGCCGAACCAGTTACTGCTCGGTGGCCGTTTCGCCACCAGCACCCCGGAAGCCGTGGCGTCCTGCGCCCAGTATTGCGACGTGCTGAGCTTCAACATGTACACCCTGCAACCCCAGGACGGTTATGACTTCGCCGCGCTGCGCAACCTCGACAAACCGGTGCTGATCACCGAATTCAACTTCGGCTCCACCGACCGTGGCCCGTTCTGGGGCGGCGTGACCCCGTTGAGCAAGGAAGAAGATCGCGGCCCGGCCTACGCCAACTTCCTCAAACAGGCGCTGAGCGAACCGTCGATTGTCGGCGTGCACTGGTTCCAGTATCTGGATCAACCGGTGACCGGGCGCCTGCTCGATGGCGAGAACGGTCACTTTGGTCTGGTCGGGGTCACTGATCTGCCGTTTCAGGGCTTTGTCGAAACAGTGCGCAAAAGCAACCTGGCGACCGTCGATCAGTTGAGCAAAGAGGCGCAGAAAGCGGCTGCCGCAGCGGACAAGGCCGGCCACGAAACCGAAGGCGGCCGCAAGGCTGACGCCGGCAAAGGCCCGGGGCATGGCGCAGGCCACACCGGCGGGCATTCCGGCAACGGTCACTGATCATTACGAAACCTGAAGACCGCCCGGCCCGCAGCGGTTCCCAAAAGCCTCTTGGGCTGGAACAATGCGGGCCACTTTGTAGAGCGTTTTCGCGGGGGAGTTGCGGGTGCAGATTCAGGGACATTACGAGCTTCAATTCGAAGCGGTGCGCGAAGCCTTCGCCGCACTGTTCGACGATCCCCAGGAACGCGGCGCCGCGTTGTGCATCCGGGTCGGCGGGGAAACCGTCCTCGACCTCTGGTTCGGCACCGCCGACAAGGACGGCGCCGAGGCCTGGCACAGCGACACCATCGCCAACCTGTTCTCCTGCACCAAGACCTTCACCGCCGTCACCGCGCTGCAACTGGTTGCCGAAGGCAAGTTGCAGCTCGATGCGCCGGTTGCCCGTTACTGGCCGGAATTCGCCGCTGCCGGCAAGGAATCCGTCACCCTGCGCCAACTGCTTTGCCATCAGGCCGGTCTGCCGGCCCTGCGCGAATTGCTGGCGCCGGAAGCGCTGTACGACTGGCAAACCATGGTCGACGCCCTCGCGGCCGAAGCACCGTGGTGGACGCCGGGCACCGGTCACGGCTATGCCGCGATTACCTACGGCTGGCTGATCGGCGAATTGCTGCGGCGCGCCGACGGTCGTGGACCGGGGGAGTCGATCGTCGCGCGGGTCGCCAAACCTTTGGGGCTGGATTTTCATGTCGGTCTGGCCGACGAAGAATTCCATCGCGTGGCGCACATTGCCCGTGGCAAAGGCAACACTGGCGACGCCGCCGCCCAGCGCCTGCTGCAAGTCACCATGCGCGAACCAACAGCGATGACCACTCGGGCCTTCACCAATCCGCCGTCGGTGCTCACCAGCACCAACAAGCCGGAATGGCGCCGCATGCAGCAACCGGCGGCCAACGGCCACGGCAATGCGCGCAGTCTGGCCGGGTTCTACGCCGGTCTGCTCGACGGCAGCCTCCTGGAAAGCGAAATGCTCGAAGAACTGACCCGCGAACACAGCCTCGGCGAGGACAAGACCTTGCTGACCCGCACCCGTTTCGGTCTCGGTTGCATGCTTGATCAACCCGACGTGCCGAATGCCACTTACGGCCTCGGCCCGCGTGCATTCGGGCATCCGGGTGCGGGTGGTTCCATCGGTTTTGCTGATCCGGAGCACGATGTGGCCTTCGGATTTGTGACAAACACCCTTGGGCCGTATGTCCTGATGGATCCGCGCGCGCAGAAGCTGGCGCGGGTACTTGCCACTTGTCTGTAAAGCATCGTCCGAGGTTCCAGGGCCGGAACCTCATGGCGAATTTCGTTTCAAAGCGTCTGTTTATCCGGGCGAAAGTCCTCTGATTGTTCACTAATTCTTTTTGTGGGTTTCCAATGTCGTCCAAACAAACTCTCGCCCTGGCCCTGTGTTTCGCAATCACCGGTTGTGCACAGACTCCGAAGAACGACGCCGATGGCGGCAGTTGGTGGCCGTTCGGTTCTTCCGACAAAGTTGCTGCCAAGGAGCCGGCTCCGGCGCCTGCGCCGTTGAAACCGGCCGCCACCGAGCCGGTGGCCAAGGCCGAGAGCAGCAGTCCGTGGTACTGGCCGTTTGGCTCGGACGACTCGGCGGCAGCCAAGCCAGAAGTGAAAGCTGAAGCCAAGCCCGAAGCAAAACCGGTCGAAGTCGCCAAGGCTGAGGCCGACAAGGGCGGCAAATGGTGGTGGCCGTTTGGCGGCAAGGAGCAGGACACGGCCAAAGTCGTGCCGATGCCCGATCCGAAAGTCACTCAAGCCTGGCTGGATGATTACGAACCGCGCCTGCGCACCGCGATCAAGGACAGCAATCTGCAACTCGAACGCCGTGAAAACGTGCTGGTCGTGACCGCGCCGGTGGAAGGCTCGTTCAACCCGGATCGTCCGGCGATGCTGCTGCCAGTGACCCTCGGCCCGTTCACCCGCGTGGCGAAAATCCTTGAAGCCGACCCGAAAACCGCCGTACTGGTGCTCGGTCACAGTGACACCACCGGTGCCGCTCCGGCCAACATCAAGCTGAGCCAGGAACGCGCCCAGGCCGTGGCGGCAATCTTCCGCCTCAGTGGTCTGCAGCGTGACCGCCTGATGCTGCGCGGCATGGGCTCCGAAGCACCGCGTGCCGCCAACGACAGCGTTGAGGGCCGTGCCCTGAACCGCCGTGTCGAACTGCTGGTGACTCCGCAAAACACCATGGTCGCGCTGCTGAGCAAATACAACATGCCAGCACCTAAGCCGGTGACCATGGTCGCCGCCCAGGACGTCAAGCCTGCCGCCAAACCGGTAACCCCGGCGCCGGCTGCGAAGAAGGCCGCCGTACCGGCCACCAAAAAGGCTCCGGCCAAGAAAGCTGCTGCCAAGGCTCCAGCGAAAAAGGCCCCGGCCAAGGCTCCGGCGAAAAAGACCGCGCCCGCCAAAGCCGCCGCAACCGACAAGAAAGTCGCTGCGACCGATACCACCAAAAAGTGATCCGCTAACGAAAAGGAATGCGCCGTGACCCAGTCTCTGGCAGATATGCGTCGTGATTACACCCGGGACGGCCTGACCGAGGCGCAAGCCCCGGCCGAGCCCTTTGCGTTGTTTCACCAGTGGTTTGCCGAAGCGGTGAAAACCGAACAGGCGCCAGTGGAAGCCAACGCGATGACCCTGGCCACGGTGGATGCGGACGGCCGTCCGCATTGCCGCATTCTGCTGCTCAAGGGGCTGGACGAGCAGGGCTTCACCTTCTTCACCAACTACGAAAGCGCCAAGGGCCAGCATCTGGCGGCGAACCCGTTTGCTGCCATGACATTCTTCTGGCCGACCCTGGAGCGCCAGGTGCGGATCGAAGGGCGGGTGGTGAAGGTCTCGCCTGAAGAGTCCGACGCGTATTATCAGGTGCGGCCGCTGGGCAGCCGACTCGGCGCCTGGGCTTCACCGCAGAGCCGGGTGATCAACGGCCGGGGTGAACTGGAAGACTTGCTCAAGGCGACCGAGCGACGCTTCACCGACACTCAGCCTCACTGCCCGGAACACTGGGGCGGTTACCGCCTGCTCCCCGAGCGCATCGAGTTCTGGCAGGGCCGCGCGAGCCGTCTGCACGATCGCCTCAACTACCGTGTGCAGGGCGCCGACTGGATTCTTGAACGTCTGGCACCCTGAGCAGTCTACCGAGCGGGATAGCCTGCCGCAGCGGCGTCGAGCCACTTCGGCAGGTCCCGGCGCTTGATCTTCTGCGCCTGAGCCTGCTCCAGCCGTTCGAGCATGAAGGCGCGTTTGCCTTCATCCTTGCCGGCCAGTGACAATGCCAGATCGCGATCCATCCAGCGTTTGATTCGTACATACAGCCACCAATGGAAGTACAGACCGGCGGCGGTGGTGACGACAATGATGAAGTAATCCATGGAAATCCTTGGGTCGGCGGCGCAGGAAATGGAATTTGGCGCTACTGTTGGGTGAGTTCGCGGGCGCCTGTACCGGGCCTGAATGAAAGCAACTTAATCCGGGCGACGCCGTGACAGGCGTCAAGCTGCGGAGTTTAATGAATACCTGTCCTTTGGAGTTGATGCTATGCGTAAGTCTGTTCTGCTGGTTGCTTCCTTTTCCACGATGGCGATGTTGCTGACCGGCTGCCAGTCGAGCCTGACCGGTGACTCCTACTCCCGTGACGAAGCGCGTCGCGTGCAGACGATTCGCATGGGCACCATCGAATCCCTGCGTCCGGTGAAAATTGAAGGCACCAAGACCCCGATCGGCGGCGCTGCCGGTGCAGTGGTTGGCGGCGTCGGTGGCAGCGCGATCGGCGGCGGCAAAGGCAGCATCGTTGCAGCCGTTATCGGTGCCGTGGCCGGCGGCCTGATCGGTTCGGCCACCGAAGAAGGCCTGACCCGCACTCAAGGTGTTGAAATCACCGTGCGTGAAGACGACGGCAGCATGCGCGCCTATGTGCAGCAAGTGCAGGAGAATGAAGTGTTCCGCGTCGGTGAGCGGGTACGGATTTCGACTGTTGGCGGCACCAGCCGCGTTTCGCACTAAACGCAAACGAGTGGTAAAAGAAAACCCCGATCAGGTGACTGGTCGGGGTTTTTCTTTATATGTTCACGAGCTCGCACGAGTACCAATGAAGTATTCCAAGCCTTGCGGAAAGTCGACTTTAAGTAGCTCAGCTGCCTGTCTGACCTGACTCTCTGTCATCTCCAGCTCTCCTGGTTCTATTTCCTCAAGTGGTTTGGATTCAGTGATTTGCGCTAACGCTTGGCTCAATCCGTAGTCTTTGACCTTAAGCTCGAATTGCAACGAGTCATCCTGTTTCTCATCGGGGAAAAATCCGGTGATCGATAAATAGCGCATCTCTTTCTCTTTAGTGAGTTATTTGGGAGTCGTTCTGCCTGGCTTTGCTTTTTTTGTTCGCTCTCCGGTCAAATGATTGAATTCTCCCAAATGAATTCCCAGCTTGTCGTACAGCTCAATAGCGCCGGTTTTGGAGTCCCATTCATATATCCGGCCTTTTCCATCAAGCCAGCGGGCTCTCTTTTTCCCACCACCTCGTACTGAGGCCTTTGACTTCACCCTTTGAGTGTCGGGGAACGCAGGAAGTGTTTCGGGATCATCGTAGTACTTATGGTCTCCAGGTTTGCTGACAACAATGTACAGCGGCTTAACCCCGGACTCCGCCGGAAGCACCAATATGAAATCCCGATACTCCGGCGGATAAACCGGATTCACCAGAATCCCGTCCGCCGCTTCGTCGGCGGGTACACCCAGATATGCGGCGCCTGCGGAGCAGCCTCCAGTTCCGGAATACCAAGAATGTCGGAACCATCCACGGCAGGCGTCCAGACCAGCTCAACACCTTCACCAAGGTCTGCGACAAACCGGCTATCGCGTGCAGCGAACTGCACAACATCAACCATCTCCCAATCGCGATTCTTGCCGGTGTAGAAGCCGTAGCCCTTAAGGCTGCCATCGGCCTGCTGTTCAACGCGCAAGCGCACACGGGTTCGGGCCTGTTTGAGGGCGAGCAACTGGTCTTCGGTATAGAGCGCGCTGTCGCCCAGGTTCGAGGGCACGAACATCGCCACCAGCCCGAGCAACGGACTGATGACAGCGGCGGAGGCCATCGCGGGCAATGCCTTGAACGCCTCACCGGCAAGGGCAAAAGTGCCCAGCCCCGCAGGAATGGCGGTGCCGCTGATTTTCTTGAGCTCAACCCCGCCGCTGCGATCGGCTTCCCGGCCACCGAGCAAAATCAGCTCGCCGTAATCCTTCAGGCTGTCAGTCGGCACCATCCCCGAAGGATTCGAGTAATCGATGATCGCGTCCGGTAACTTGCAGGACTTGGCAAATACGCAGCCCGCGCGCACCGGCTCAGGCTTGTTCGCCGCCACCTCACGGCTACGCTCGAAGGCGTCCTGCCTCGCCAGCATGGCGTCGTACTTGTCTTGTCGTTCTTGCTGATCGGCTAGTTCGGTGGCCGTCATGTAGCGGTAGGTAACGTGATGCCCGTCGCCTGCCGGTGGGTTGGGAACCCGGGGAATGTCCTTTTGACCAGCCACTAATTGTCCTTTCGTTCATGCATCGGCAACCCCTCGCAAGGGGCTGCACGACGTTAACGAAGCAGGAAAATCGTGGCTGTAGGACGTATCTCTAAAGACGTGGGGATTGTTCGCTACGGCTATCGCAGCGCGCTGTTCTTTCTGCTCGCCGCCAATGTCACCGCATAACCGATCAATGCCGCAAACACCGAGCCGGTGAGAATGCCCATTCGGTCCATCCCGGCGTATTCACTGGCGCCCGGCACGAAGGCGAGGGAGCCGACAAACAGGCTCATGGTGAAACCGATCCCGCAGAGGATCGCCACGCCCAGCACCTGGCCCCAATTGGCGCCTTGGGGCAGGGCGGCGATGCCGGTCTTGACGGCGAGCCAGGTCAGGCCGAACACGCCGAGGGTCTTGCCCAGCAGCAGGCCGACGGCGATGCCCATCGGGACGTGGTGGGTGAAGCTTTCGGCGGTCACGCCGGTCAGCGACAGGCCGGCGTTGGCGAAGGCGAACAGCGGCAGAATGCCGTAGGCGACCCACGGGTGCAGCGCGTGTTCGAGGGCCAATAGCGGCGAAGGCTCGGCATTCTTGGTGCGCAGCGGGATGCAGAACGCCAGGGTCACGCCGGCCAGCGTCGCATGGACACCGCTCTTGAGCACGCAGACCCAGAGGATCAGACCGATGATCATGTACGGCCCGAGTTTGACCACGCCGAGCCGGTTCATCGCCACCAGCGCCGCGATGCAGGCGGCCGCCAGGCCCAGCGACAGGGTCGAGAGCTCACCGGAGTAGAAGATCGCAATGATCACGATGGCACCGAGGTCATCGATGATTGCCAGGGTCATCAGGAACAGCTTCAGCGACACCGGCACGCGCTTGCCGAGCAAGGCCAGTACGCCAAGGGCGAAGGCGATGTCGGTGGCGGTCGGAATCGCCCAGCCATCCAGGGCTGCGGGATTGTCACGGTTGAGAAACCAGTAGATCAGCGCCGGCACCAGCATGCCGCCGATAGCCGCCGCGCCGGGCAGGACGATCTGCGACGGTTTCGACAGCTGGCCGTCGAGGACTTCGCGCTTCACTTCCAGGCCGATCAGCAGGAAGAACAGCGCCATCAGACCGTCGTTGATCCACAGCAGCAAGGGTTTGGCGATCTTCAACGCGCCGATCTGCGCCACCACCGGGGTGTCGAGCAGGCCGTTGTACAACCACGACAGCGGCGAGTTGTTGATGATCAGAGCCAGGATGGCCGCGGCGATCAATAACAGACCGCTGGCAGCTTCCAACTGAAAGAAACGCGTGAAAGTGCTACGCAGAGGCAAGGTCGCTCTCCATCGATAAAGTCAAAAGGTGGCACACCCTAACCCGTACCGTTAGTTGTTAAAACAAAAGTTATATTCTTTTTTGTTATATATGGTTACAGGGCATCGGCCCCACTTGCAGGAGAGCCTAGCAGTTGCCCAAGGGATTGAAGTTCAGCTGTATCTGTCGGTGCCGTAGGTTTTTTCCTAAGCTTGGGGGCTGAGCCTGTGAAGGCACTTCTGCCCGATTCAACGAGAACGACAGCCATGAGCGACAACCGACAGTGGGCCCGCGAAGCCATCCGGATCATCGAAGCGGACTTCCAGCGCAGCGCCGACACCCACCTGATCCCCTTGCCGCTGCCGGGTTTTCCGGGCATCGAGTTGTATTTCAAGGACGAGTCCAGCCACCCGACCGGCAGCCTCAAGCATCGACTGGCCCGTTCGCTGTTTCTCTACGCCTTGTGTAACGGCTGGCTCAAGCCCGGCGCGCCGGTGATCGAGGCGTCCAGTGGTTCGACGGCGATTTCCGAAGCGTACTTCGCGCGGATGCTCGGCCTGCCGTTCATTGCGGTGATGCCGGCGACCACTTCCAAGGAAAAGATTGCGCAGATCGCCTTCTACGGTGGCCAGAGTCATCTGGTGGATGATCCGACCCAGATCTACGCCGAATCCGAACGCCTGGCCCGCGAACACGACGGTCACTTCATCGACCAGTTCACCTACGCCGAACGCGCCACTGACTGGCGGGCGAACAACAACATCGCCGAATCGATCTTCCAGCAAATGCGCTACGAACAGCATCCATGCCCGGCCTGGCTGATCTCCAGCCCCGGCACCGGCGGTACCACCGCGACCCTCGGGCGTTACGTGCGTTATCGCCAGCACTGCACCCGCGTGCTGTGCGCTGATGCCGAGCGTTCGGTGTTCTTCGATTTTTACCAGACTGGCGACGCGAGTTTGCGTCTGGACCACGGTTCGCGGATCGAAGGCATCGGCCGGCCTCGGGTGGAGGCGTCGTTCCTGCCCAAGGTGATCGACGCGATGGTCAAGGTGCCGGATGCGTTGTCGCTGGCGGCCATGCATTACCTGGCGCAGCGTCTGGGCCGGCATGTGGGCGGGTCGAGCGGCACCAACCTGATCGGCGCGCTGATGGCGGCGCAGCAGATGAAAGCGGCGGGGGAGTCAGGCTCGATCGTGGCGATCCTGTGCGATGGTGGCGAGCGCTATGCGGACACCTATTACGATCAGGCGTGGCTCAAGGCGCAGGGCTATGAGCTGGAGGGATTGATGGCGGCTGTAGCGGCGAGTGCCGAGAGGGGTGAGGCGCTGCCGACCTCGGTTCTGCGCGCCAATATTTGATACACCCGGAACCTGATGTGGGAGCAAGCCCGCTCCCACAATTTTCCGGTGTCAGGCCTCGAGACCGAGGATGTCACGCGCCACTGCTTCCGCAATCCGAATCCCGTCAACACCCGCCGACAGAATCCCGCCCGCATAACCCGCGCCTTCACCGGCCGGGAACAGCCCTTTGACGTTCATGCTCTGCAGCGCCTCGTTACGCGTGATGCGCAGCGGTGACGAGGTGCGGGTCTCGATTCCGGTCAGCACTGCATCGTGCAGCGAATAACCGCGTATCTGCTTCTCGAACGCTGGCAGTGCTTCGCGGATCGCTTCGATGGCGAAGTCCGGCAGGGCAAGGGCCAGATCGCCCAGGGCCACGCCCGGTTTGTACGACGGTTCGACTTCGCCCAGTTCGGTCGAAGGAATGTCGTTGATGAAGTCGCCGACCAGTTGCGCCGGTGCCTTGTAGTCACTGCCGCCGAGGATGAAGGCGTGGGACTCCAGACGTTCCTGCAACTCGATCCCGGCCAGCGGGCCGCCCGGATAATCGACTTCAGGAGTGATGCCGACGACGATGCCGGAGTTTGCGTTGCGCTCATTACGCGAGTACTGGCTCATGCCGTTGGTGACCACGCGGTTCGGCTCGGAGGTCGCCGCCACCACGGTGCCGCCCGGGCACATGCAGAAGCTGTAGACCGAACGGCCGTTCCTGGCGTGGTGCACCAGTTTGTAGTCGGCGGCGCCCAACTTGGGGTGACCGGCGTACTTGCCCAGACGCGCGCGGTCGATCAGCGATTGCGGGTGCTCGATCCGGAAACCCACCGAGAACGGCTTGGCTTCCATGAACACGCCACGGCTGTGGAGCATGCGGAAGGTGTCGCGGGCACTGTGGCCGAGGGCCAGGACCACGTGTTTCGAATGCAGGATTTCGCCGCTGGCCAGCTCGACGCCGACCAGTTGGCCGTCTTCGATCAGCACGTCGGTGACGCGTTCCTGGAAGCGCACTTCACCGCCGAGGGCGCGGATTTCTTCGCGCATGGTCTCGACCATGCCGGTCAGACGGAACGTACCGATGTGCGGTTTGCTGACGTAGAGGATTTCTTCCGGCGCACCGGCCTTGACGAACTCGTGCAGGACTTTACGGCCGAGGAATTTCGGATCCTTGATCTGGCTGTACAGCTTGCCGTCGGAGAACGTGCCCGCGCCGCCTTCGCCGAACTGCACGTTGGACTCGGGGTTGAGCACGCTTTTGCGCCACAGGCCCCAGGTGTCCTTGGTGCGCTGGCGCACTTCGGTGCCGCGTTCGAGGATGATCGGCTTGAAGCCCATCTGCGCCAGCAGCAGGCCGGCGAAGATCCCGCACGGACCGAAACCGACCACGATCGGGCGCTGGCTCAGGTCGCTCGGCGCCTGGCCGACGAATTTGTAGCTGACATCCGGCGCCACGTTGACGTTACGGTCGTCGGCGAACTTGCCCAACACTTTGGCCTCGTCGCGCACTTCGAGGTCGATGGTGTAGATGAAGCACAGTTCGGAGGACTTTTTGCGCGCATCGTAGCTGCGCTTGAACAAGGTGAAGTCGAGCAGGTCATCGCTGGCAATGCCCAGGCGTTGCACGATGGCAGCGCGCAGGTCTTCGTCGGGATGGTCGATCGGCAGCTTGAGTTCGGTGATTCGTAACATGACAGGATCCGGTTCGCGGGGCGCACAACTGCGCCAGGGCGTTTGAAGGCGGCGATTATAAGCCGCATCGGCCGGATCCCGTGAGGGTAAAACGATCAGTCGTTACGCGAACCGCCGAAATACCCGCAACCACGCTGCACCTTGCCGTCGATACGCAGCTCGGCGCTCATGTGCTGCACGCTGCCGGTGCTGCTGTCGACACAGCGCTGCGGCGCCACCCACAGTTCGATGCGCTGGTTGTTGGCTTCGCTGCTGAGGTTGAAGCGGCCATCGCCCAATTGTTCTTCGACGTAAGGCACGGCGAGCGGTGGCTGGCCTTCGCGGTCGATGACCAGGCCCTTGCCGCTGACCTTGACGTTCCATTCCGGGCCATGGCCGGCGGCGCGCAGGATCAGCTGTTTGAAGTTGGGATCATCGCAGGCAGTGCCGGAGCGTTCGACGCGATAAAGCTGGGTCAGGTCGAGGCGGTCGCCGGCGATCTTTCCGCGTACGTCGGCGAACAGCTTGCCCTGCTCATCGGCCAGCGTGGCGGCCTCTTGCAGGACGCTGGTGCCGCCGATGTCATTGACCACGTATTGGCGCTGCTCGCCGCAGGCCTGGAACACCAGTTTGCCGTCGGCAGCGGTCAGTTGCCCCTGCATCCGCGTCTGGCCGACGTGGGAGGCGCTTTCCCGCGCCCCATCGAACAACTGGCACGCGGCAAACAACGGGAGCAGGGCAACAACGATCAGGGAACGGGCAACACGCATCTTCGGCTCTCCAGACAAGTGCCGCCACGTTACGCAGGCTGACCGTTCATCACAAGGGTTTAGCCCACGTGAAATGTCTGACCTGTCTGCAAGCCTTCGACACTCTTGGCGTAGGCCAATGCCACATCCGCCGCAGGAACCGGCTTGTAGCCACGGAAGTACGGGGCGTAGCTGCCCATGGCTTCGACCAGCACGGTCGGGCTGATCGAGTTCACGCGCAGACCGCGTGGCAGCTCGATGGCGGCGGCGCGCACGAAGCTGTCCAGCGCGCCGTTGACCAGTGCAGCCGAGGCGCCGCTGCGGATCGGATCGTGGCTGAGCACGCCGGTGGTGAAGGTGAACGAGGCGCCGTCGTTGGCGAATTCGCGGCCGATCAGCAGCAGATTGACCTGGCCCATCAACTTGTCTTTCAGGCCGAGGGCGAAGCTGTCTTCGGTCATGTCACCCAACGGGGCGAAGGTTACGTTGCCGGCGGCGCAGACCAGCGCGTCGAACTTGCCGGTCTGTTCGAACAGCTTGCGGATCGATGCGCTGTCGCTGATATCCACCTGCAAATCGCCGCTGCTGCGACCGATACGAATGACTTCATGACGCTGCGACAGCTCTTTGTCCACGGCCGAACCGATGGTGCCGCCCGCGCCGATCAACAGAATTTTCATCGTGATTGCCTCAAGTGATTGAACGAGGTTTCAGTCTAGAGTGGTTTTTTCTGCGGATAAGCGCACTAATGGGCAACCTTTGGTTTTCAAATGGAAACAATCCATGAGCGAGATGGATGATCTGGCGGCGTTCGCGGTGTTGATCGAGGCGGGCAGCTTTACCCTGGCGGCGCAGCAACTGGGGTGCAGCAAGGGACAGTTGTCCAAGCGCATCAGTCAGCTGGAGGCGCGGTTTTCCGTGGTGTTGCTGCAACGCACCACGCGTCGGCTGAGCCTGACAGCGGCCGGCGCGGCGTTATTGCCACAGGCTCAGGCACTTGTAGTCCAGGTGGAGCGAGCCCGTCAGGCTTTGGCGCGATTGAAGGACGACATGGCCGGCCCGGTGCGTATGACGGTTCCGGTGTCGCTGGGGGAAACCTTCTTCGACGGTCTGCTGCTGGAGTTTTCCCGGAAATACCCCGAAGTGCAGATCGAACTGGAGCTGAGCAACAGCTACCGAGACCTGTCCCGCGAAGGTTTCGATCTGGCGATCCGCACCGAAGTGGCCAATGATGAGCGACTGGTGGCCAGGCCGTTGCTGGCCTGGCAGGAAATGACCTGCGCCAGCCCTGAATATCTGCAGCGCTTTGGCGAACCGCTGACGCCGCAAGCATTGGCCGAACACCGTTGCCTGCTCAACAGTCACTACAGCGGTCGCGAGGAATGGCTTTATCACCAGCAGCACGAACTGCTGCGGGTGCGGGTGTCGGGGCCGTTCGCCAGCAATCACTACAACCTGTTGAAGAAAGCCGCTCTGGCTGGCGCCGGCATTGCCCGCCTGCCTTCCTATCTGCTGCAGGCGGAATTGGCTGACGGCCGATTGCGCTGGTTCCTGCGAGATTTTCAGACTCGACGCATGCCGATGTACCTGGTGCACCCGTATCAGGGCGGATTACCGAAACGCACTCAGGTGCTGGCGGATTACCTGATCGGCTGGTTCAAACTCAGCGGCGAAGCGCTGGACCGGTTGTAGTGCCGGGCGATCAGGTGATCGATCGACACTTTTCCCGGCCCGGTGGCCATCAGGTACAGCAACACCGCCATCCAGGCGCCGTGGGTCGGGTAGGCATCGGGATACACGAACAGTTGAATGGTCAGGGTCATGCCCAGCAATGCCAACGCCGAAAAGCGCGTGGCGAAGCCAATCAGGATCAGGATCGGGAAAAAGTGTTCGGCGAACGCTGCCAGATGCGCGGCGATTTCCGGCGACAGCAGCGGCACGGGGTATTCGCTCTTGAACAGTGGAATCGTCGAGTCGGCCAGGCGCGGCCAGCCGAACTCGAAGGTGCCGTCGATCAGGTCGACGGCCAGCCCTTCGACCTTGGTCTGCCCGGATTTCCAGAACACCGCCGCGATGGAAAAACGCGCGATGAAAGCGATCAGACTGTGGGGGATTTTTTCCAGCAGCGCGATGGCGCGGACAATGAGGCTGTTCATGACGACACCTTTGGATGGAAATGAGTGATGACTTGGCGACTGATCAGCAGGGCGAGGGTCTGGCTGAGGTCGAAGGCCTCGGCGGATTCCAGTGCCCGGGTCAGTGACAGACCGGCCTTGAGCTGGCGAATGAACTGGCTGGCGCCGAGCTCCACGGCGAACACCTCGACCTCCAGTCCGTTGCGCAGGATCAGCGCGTGTTGGGCGTGATTGAGATCGATCCCGGCCAGGGTCGCGTCGTGCTGATGCGCGGCCCAGATGTCCACCACGGCGAAGTTTGAATCGAGCAGATACAGCGAAGGGTGCAGGCCAATGCGCAGTTCATTCAGCGCATCGGCATCTGCGAATACGGCAGCGATCCGCTCCTGACTCAGAGGCAACGCATCGGCCGCGTGATAGGCCAGCGTACGCAGGCGTTCCAGCCTTGCGACGTCGGCCAGATAGGGAACGCTCGAGGCTGGTTCGAAGCCTCTGAGGAAATCCTCCAGCTCACTGCCGTAGTCGCTCATCAACGGACTGTGGGGCGGACGGCTTTGCACGAAAATTCCGGCCATGGCCCGGAAGAATTCGTCCCCCACCAGCTGCATCACCACGGGATAACTGTCGGCCAGTGCATTGATCAACGAACCCTGCACGTTGTTGCGGTACACCGCGAAACGGCTGGCCGGATCGGCGCCGTTGGCACTGCACAAACCCTCGGGGCAGGGCAGGTCGATATCGAGCAACGCTGCGCTGAATGCGGCTTGAGTGTTCATGGCCGACCTCCCGCGCACAGCAACAGCTCATCGGCCTGATGCGCTTCGGCCAACAGCACCTTGAAGGCCGGCACCTGATTGTCCCGTTCGATCAGCGTCGCCACCGGGCCGGCACGTTCCAGCGCTTGCCGGTACAACGACCAGACCGCTTGATCGATCGGCGCACCGTGATCGTCGATGAGCAAGCGATCACCGAGGCTGTCGGAGTCTTCGGCAAACCCGGCCAGATGTATCTCGCCCACCGCGTGCAGCGGCAGTGCATCGAGGTAAGCCAGGGGATCGCGTTGATGGTTGATGCACGAGACGTAGACATTGTTCACGTCCAGCAACAGCCCGCAGCCAGTACGCCGGATGACTTCGCGGATGAAGTCCGCTTCGTCGATTGTCGAGCGCTCGAATGCCAGGTAGGTCGCCGGGTTTTCCAGCAGCATCGGACGTTTGAGGGTGCTTTGTACCTGATCGATGTGGTCGCAGACGCGGTTCAGCGTCGGCGTGTCGTAAGCCAGGGGCAGCAGGTCATTAAGGAACACCGGGCCATGGCTCGACCAGGCCAGGTGTTCGGAAAAGGAGTGGGGTTGATAGCGCTCGATCAGCGCGGCCAGGCGTTTGAGGTGCTGGACATCCAGCGGGCCTTCGGCACCGATGGACAGCCCGACCCCATGCAGCGACAGCGGATACGCCTCGCGGATCAAACCCAGAAAGTGGTGAAACGGTCCGCCGGCCACCATGTAGTTTTCGGCGTGGACTTCGAAGAAACCGATGTCCGGACGTGAGTCGAGCACTTCGCTGAAGTGCTCGCTCTTGAGCCCCAGCCCGGCACGGGACGGGAGCCCGGTGAGGGCTGCCCGAGTGCGGCGCAAGGCATGGTCGCAGGATGTGATCATGATCGACACTCGGGCGGCTCCCGGATCAGGACTTGGCTTTGAACGCTTCGAGCTGACCGAAACCGGTCGGCGAGGTTTTGCTTTCAGTGGTGGTGCAGGTGCCTTTCGGGACCAGTTTCCAGGCGTTGGCCTGATGATCCATTTTCGCGGTGCCGGCACAGGTGGTGCCCGCGCCTGCGGCGCAATCGTTCTTGCCTTTCATGGCCACGCCGAAGCATTTTTCCATGTTGTCGTCAGCGGCGTGGGCGGTGGAGACGGCAGCGATGCTCAGGGCGGAACCGAGGGCAAGAACCAGGGCGGTGGCGGACAGGGTGCGGGTGGTAGCAGTCATGATGTTTCTCCGGTTTGAACTTGGGTTTGAACAAGCGATTGCGCTTGCTTGCCCCACTAGAGAAACGACTCGGCGATGCGTTACAGCGATCGGTAAAAGTTTTTTGCCGGGCACAAAAAAAACGGCCCGAAGGCCGTTTTCTGTTTGAAACGATCGATCAACCGCCGAGGTACGCCTCGCGTACTTTCGGGTCGGTCAGCAGCGCTTCACCGGTGCCTTGCATCACCACCCGGCCGTTCTCCAGAACGTACGCACGGTCGGCGATTTTCAGCGCCTGGTTGGCGTTCTGCTCGACCAGGAACACCGTCACACCGTCCTTGCGCAGCTGTTCGATGATGTCGAAGATCTGCTGGATGATGATCGGTGCCAGGCCCAGCGACGGTTCGTCGAGCAGCAGCAGTTTCGGCTTGCTCATCAGCGCACGGCCGATGGCGAGCATTTGCTGTTCGCCGCCGGACATGGTGCCGCCGCGCTGGTTGAAGCGTTCTTTCAGGCGTGGGAAAAGTCCGAGAACCTTGTCCATCTGTTCCTGATAGTCGCCCTTGTCGGTGAAGAATCCGCCCATGGACAGGTTTTCTTCGACGGTCAGACGGGCAAACACCCGACGACCTTCCGGCACCACGGCGATGCTCTTGCGCATGATTTGCGACGAGTCCTGGCCGACCAGTTCCTCACCCATGTAGCGGATGCTGCCGCTGTGGGCCTGCGGCGAACCGCACAGCGTCATCAGCAGCGTGGACTTGCCGGCACCGTTGGCGCCGATCAGGGTCACGATCTCGCCCTGGCGGACTTCGACGTTGACGCTGTGCAGGGCCTGGATCTTGCCGTAGAAGGTGGAAACGTTTTCGAACTGCAGCATTTACGCTTCCCCCAGGTAGGCTTTGATCACTTCAGGATTGTCGCGGATCTGTTCCGGCGTGCCGTCGGCCAGGGGCGTGCCCTGGTTGATCACGACGATGTGGTCGGAAATGCTCATGACCAGTTTCATGTCGTGTTCGATCAGCAGCACGGTCACGTTGTGCTCTTCACGCAGCACGCTGATCAGCGCCTTGAGGTCTTCGGTTTCCTTCGGGTTCAGGCCGGCGGCCGGTTCGTCGAGCATGAGGATCCGCGGACGGGTCATCATGCAGCGGGCGATTTCCAGGCGACGCTGCTGACCGTAAGCCAGGGTGCCGGCAGGGCGGTTGGCGAACTCTTTGAGGTTGACCTTTTCCAGCCAGTATTCGGCGAATTCCATGGCCTCGCGCTCGCTCTTGCGAAACGCCGGGGTCTTGAACAGGCCGGACAGGAAGTTGGTGTTCAGGTGACGGTGCTGGGCGATCAACAGATTCTCGACCGCCGTCATGTCCTTGAACAGGCGCACGTTCTGGAAGGTGCGCACCACGCCCTTGAGGGCGATCTTGTGGCCCGGCAGGCCGTGGATCGGCTCGCCGTCCAGCAGGATGCTGCCGCCCGATGGCTGGTAGAAACCGGTCAGGCAGTTGAACACGGTGGTCTTGCCGGCGCCGTTCGGCCCGATCAGTGCCACCACCTGTTTTTCCTTCACGGTCAGGGCCACGCCGTTGACCGCCAGCAGGCCGCCGAAGCGCATGCTCAGATTTTCGACTTTCAGGATCTCGCGGCTCATTTGCGCAGCTCCATGTGAGGACGTTGCATGGGCAGCAGACCTTGAGGTCGCCAGATCATCATCAGCACCATCAGGGCGCCGAACATCAACATGCGGTACTCACTGAACTCACGCATCATTTCCGGCAGCAGGATCATCACCACGGCCGCGAGAATCACGCCCAACTGCGAGCCCATGCCACCCAGCACCACGATGGCGAGGATGATGGCGGACTCGATGAAGGTGAACGATTCCGGCGTCACCAGACCCTGACGGGCGGCGAAGAAGCTGCCGGCGAAACCGGCGAAGCTCGCGCCCAGGGTGAACGCCGAGAGCTTGATCACGGTCGGGTTGAGACCCAGCGCGCGGCAGGCGATTTCATCTTCACGCAGCGCTTCCCACGCACGGCCGATCGGCATGCGCAGCAGGCGGTTGATGATGAACAGCGCCGCCAGCGCCAGCAGCAGGGCAACCAGGTAGAGGAAGATCACCTTGTTGATCGAGTTGTATTGCAGGCCGAAATACTCGTGGAAGGTTTGCAGGCCTTCCGCAGCCTTGCGTTCGAAGGTCAGGCCGAAGAACGTCGGTTTCTCGATGTTGCTGATGCCGTTCGGGCCGCCGGTGATGTCGGTCAGGTTACGCAGGAACAGGCGGATGATTTCCCCGAAACCGAGGGTCACGATCGCCAGGTAGTCGCCGCGCAGACGCAACACCGGGAAGCCGAGCAGGAAGCCGAACGTCGCCGCCATCAGACCGGCAATCGGCAGGCAGATCCAGAAGCTCAGGCCGTAGTAGTGCGACAGCAGCGCGTAGCTGTAGGCGCCGACGGCGTAGAAACCGACGTAACCCAGGTCGAGCAGACCGGCCAGACCGACCACGATGTTCAGGCCCAGGCCGAGCATCACGTAGATCAGGATCAGCGTCGCGATGTCCACCGCGCCACGGGAGCCGAAGAACGGCCACACCAGCGCACCGATGATCAGCGCGATGATGAAGTAGCGCTGGGTGGAAGGCAGGGTCAGGAAGTTGCTGGCCTTGGCCGGGATCAGCGGCATGCCCGGCGAAGAACGCCACGCCTTGCTGATCTGCTGGTTGAACAGCACTCGCAGGAACATCAGCACCGAGCAGATGGCGATGGTCGCCAGAATGGCCGGGCTGGTGTTGTGCACTTCCAGGTTGATGCCGACGATGGTCAGTTTCAGACCCAGTACCGGATAGGCCACGGCCCAGACCAGCAAGGCGCTGAACAGCGCCTGTTTAAGATTCCTAGTCATACTTTCTCAACCTCCGGACGGCCCAGAATGCCGGTCGGACGGAACAACAGCACCAGAACCAACAAGCCGAAAGCCACGACGTCCTTGTACTGGTCACCGAAGATATCGGCGCCAAAGGCTTCCGCCACCCCGAGCACCAGCCCGCCGAGCATCGCGCCGGGGATGCTGCCGATCCCGCCCAATACCGCGGCGGTGAAGGCCTTGAGGCCGACGAGGAAACCGGCGTTCGGGTTGATCACGCCGTATTGCATGCTCAGCAGCACGGCCGCGACGGCCGCCAGCGCAGCACCGATGACGAAGGTCAGGGCGATGATGTTGTTGGTGTTGATGCCCAGCAGGTTGGCCATCTTGATGTCTTCGGCGCAGGCGCGGCAGGCGCGGCCCAGGCGAGAGCGGGAGATGAACAGCGTGAGGCCGAGCATGGCGATCAGCGTCACCACGAACACCACGATTTGCATGTAGGAAATCAGCACTTCATGTGCGCCACCCGGGCCGAAGGCGAAGTTGCCCGGAATCAGGTTGGGGATTGCTTTGTCCTTGGAGTCTTGCGCCAGCAGAACCGTGTTCTGCAGGAAGATCGACATACCGATCGCGGAAATCAGCGGGATCAGACGGTTGCTGCCGCGCAACGGGCGGTAGGCAATGCGTTCGATGCTGTAACCGTAGGAACTGGTGACGACGATGCTGGCGATGAACGCCACGGTCATCAACAGCGGGACGCTTTCGAGTCCCATCATGGTCAGCCCGGCGATGGCGATGAACGCCACGTAGGAACCGATCATGTACACCTCGCCGTGGGCGAAGTTGATCATTCCAATGATGCCGTAGACCATCGTGTAGCCGATGGCGATCAGGGCATACATGCTGCCAACGTTCAAGCCGTTAACCAGCTGTTGGAAGAAGTGATAGATGTCAGGCATTACAGCGCTCCTAAAAACCTGATACGCATTTCACTGGTGGAGTCATTTTCCCGCCCGGTCCCGTGGATCTTTATCCACTTCGAATCCGGGTTTTGCCAGCGAACCGCTGATGACGGTTTTGAGATTTTCAGGTGGGGAGACTGGCGGATCACGCCAGCGCGGCCCAATACATTCGTAAAACAAAGCCCACGGCACGCCGTGGGCTTTATTGGCAGTCAGTCAGGCAGCGCCTTACTGAGGCGACACTTCGGTTTTAGGTTTGCCGTTGTGCCACTCGTAAACCACGAATTTGAAGTCCTTCAGGTCGCCCTTGTCGTCGAAGCTCAGGTCGCCGGTAGGTGTCTTGAAGGTGCCTTTGTGGATGGCTTCAGCCACCTTGGCAGCATCTTCGGACTTGGCAGCCTTGATACCTTCGGCAATCACTTCAACGGCCGAGTAGGACGGGAACACGAACGGACCGCTCGGGTCTTCTTTCTTGGCCTTGAATGCATCGGCCAGGGCCACGTTGGCCGGATCCTGGTCGAAGGATTTCGGCAGGGTCACCAGCAGGCCTTCGGACGCGTCCTTGGCGATCTGGGTGATCGAGTCGTTACCCACGCCTTCCGGACCCATGAACCTGGCTTTCAGGCCTTTTTCCTGGGCTTGACGCAGGATCAGGCCCAGCTCCGGGTGGTAGCCGCCGTAGTAGACGAAGTCGACGTTGGCTTGCTTGAGCTTGGCGATGATCGCGGAGAAGTCCTTGTCGCCGGCGTTGACGCCTTCGAACACGGCAACCTTGGTGCCTTTCTTCTCGAGGGTGGATTTGACGGCGGTGGCGATGCCTTCACCGTACTGCTGCTTGTCGTGCAGCACGCCGACGATTTTCGGCTTCACGTGATCGGCAATGTAGTTACCGGCGGCAGGGCCCTGGGCGCTGTCCAGACCGATGGTGCGGAAGACCATTTTGTAACCACGGTTGGTGATGTCCGGGCTGGTGGCAGCCGGGGTGATCATGATCACGCCTTCGTCTTCGTAGATGTCCGAAGCAGGCTGGGTGGAGCTGGAGCACAGGTGACCGACCACGAACTTGACGCCGTCGTTGACGACCTTGTTCGCAACCGCTACCGCTTGTTTTGGATCGCAGGCGTCATCGTATTCAACGGCTTCGAGCTTCTTGCCGTCGACGCCGCCCTTGGCGTTGATCTGCTCGATGGCCATTTTCGCGCCACTGAACTGCATGTCGCCGTATTGGGCTACTGGACCGGTTTTAGGGCCGGCGATACCGATCTTGATGGTGTCAGCTGCGAACGAATGGCTGGCAACCCCGGCCAGAACCATAGCGGCAAACAGTTTGGAAATCTGCTTAGTAGCCTTAGTCATAGTGCTCCACTCTTACTGTTGTATTTTTTTAGAGTCCTGACGCCGTAGCAGCAGAACCGGGACAGATATCTGGGCGATACCCTCCGGAAAAGCCCCCGGCAACTGTACCGGTACAGTGTAGAGCGCCGGTTGTTGGCCTGGGAAGCTGGCGCCAGGGGGCAAAACCTGAGGGTGTCGCTTTAGTGAAAGAAAAAGACAGAATTGCGGCGGGACGTTCAGAGGGCTTATGCCCCAATCATCAGCATTCCTTGGCGTTCCTGCTCTTTTCGTTCGGTACGGCCTTTTGCAACCGGGTTTTTCTGCCGGACCACCGACGTTATCATTCGCGCCGATTTCTTTTCCGGACAGTCCCATGAATCAAGAACCTAGCACCCTCTATGCCAAGCTGCTTGGTGAAACCGCATCTATTACCTGGAAAGAGTTGGAGCGCTTCTACGCCCAGGGTGCCCTATTGTGGGTCGACGCCGGCCTGGATTTGATCGCGGTCGCTGAGGCCGTGGCGTCGGATCAGGGCGAGAAAGTCGCTGCCTGGCTGGCCGAAGACAAGGTCGCCAAGCTGTCTGAAACGCGGGCGCTGGATATCTTCGAGCGTGATCCCGAGATGTGGGCGGTGGTAGTCCGGCCGTGGATCCTGGTCCAGGAAAGGGCAGTGGTTTAATGGTTTGCACTTTGTTGGTGCGAGCTTTGATCGCGAAAAAGTGTGTAGCGGAGTAGCGTGATGGCCGATTGCCGTAGAGAAATGCCACAGGCGGGGGTGGCATAACGGTGACGTAAACGTAACGGGCACAGTTCAGTGAGCAGCCTGACGGCTGCTTAATTGTTTCGGGATGTTGGAAAAACTGAATAAACCGGGAATTTGAGCGCCTTATCGCGAGCAGGCTCGCTCCCACAGGAAATGCATTCCATTGTGGGAGCGAGCCTGCTCGCGATGGGGGCGCCTCGATCTGGTGTCAGACCGAGTAAGACTTGCCAGTATGGTTATTAAGGGAAATAACCTTGGTCTTGCCGATCCGGTGACGGTAGATCTCACGCAGGTACTTGATCGACTTCTTCACGCAATCGCGCGACAGGCGAATGTCATTGATCGAGACAAACTTCTCTTTGTCGTTGATCAGTTCGCGGTACTTCTTCTCATACATCGGCTTGATCGCGTACCAGTTGGTATCGAGGATCTTCGCCGGGTTCTCGAATTCGTTGAGCAGGTCGTCGATGCGGTCCTCATCGAACTCTTCCTGAATGATGAAATCGAGGATCGAATTGTCCAAGGTCTCGTCGAATCGGTACGGGGTCTTGGCGAAGCAACGCTTGATGAACGCCACGATCAGCGTCAGGAAGTCGTCCGACAGGCACGGACTCTTGGCGATCAGGGTGGTCAGCGACAAGTTGGCGGACGCACCGATCACCAGCGCATAACGCTTGAGCGTGGTGTTGGGGAACAGGCTGTTGAGGTGAGTCTTCAACCGGTTCAGGTCCATGTACGACAGCTTGTAGTCTTTCGGCAGCGAAACGATCGAGACCACCGACGAGCAGTTCTTGAAGAAGTGCAGGTCGTGCAGCGCAGCCGCGTCGTAGCCGGAGTTCTTGTATTGCTCAAGCGAGGCGCGATAACGCTTGGACTCGATCGGCAGCAGGCTGATGCCTTCGATGGCCTGGGTCACTTTATTGAAGTGCGGCAGGTCGATCGAGCGGAAAAACAGGTCGTCGATGTTCAGGCGCTGCGGCTCTTTGTCGAACACCTTGAACTTGTCGCTGCTCGGCGGCGGGGTTTCCGGCACCACGGATTCGGCGTAGGCAATCGCCACCGGGCCGGCCAGACTCATGAACAGATCGTTGGCGTCCAGGCGAATGGTCTCGCCGATGTCGATGCCGGCGCGACGGAAATAGTTCTGGTCGTAGTCAGTCGTGACCGCCTGGGCCGTCAGAATGTTGAAGATCTGCTGCGAGATGTATTGGTTGGCGTGCTTCTCCATCGCATTGACATCAATGTTCTGGATGTTGCCGTCATCGCTCTCTTCGGCGTAACGCATGATGTCGTTGGAAATCAGCATCATCGCGTTCCATGGGCGGATACGGCCCATGACGCTGGCTTCGCTGCTGTCTTCGTTAGCGAAGTTGTACGAGAAATCCCATTCTTCCGAGAGGTATTTGCACAGCAGGCGGCCGGCGTTGATGTGCAGCGCCTCGGACATTTCGCTGCGGTGGTCGGAAATGTTCGGCAGCACGCAGATGCCGCTGGTGAAGATCGGTTCGAACACGAAGGAATGACCGCTCTTGCCGTCATGCTCGTCCATCGGCTTGGTGTCGAACGTCTTGTTCATGTACGAGTGCTGCTGGGCCAGGCCGAATTCCGAGGCCATGCCCGAACCGGTACCACCGCCGGCACTGAAGATCGAGAAATACAGGCGCGACTGGTTGGCCTTGATGCCGCAGCTGTCGATCAGGTACGAGTGGATCATTTTCCAGTCGGGGCTGGAGAAACGCTGGGTGTCCTTGTTGAGGATGATCTTCGCCAGGTACTGGCCGAGGATCGGCGCGTTACCGGCGCCACCGGCGTGGACTTCGGACAAGTCCATGATCTTCATCTTGCTGTAGTCGCGCAGGAAGCCGCTTTTTTCGCCCTTGCGCGAGAAACGGATACGCCCGGCAATGTCCTTGTCGAGGTCGCCGAGCATCACCAGCGGCTCCACCAGGAACACCGGTTTGGTCGACTTGTTCGGGCCGATCCGCAGGTTCTGCTTGATCCACTGGGCCGGGCTGTAGCCTTTGTCGGAGGCCAGGCGACGGTCAGCCGCGCGATCTTCGCTGTTGAATTCGTTGAGGTAGAACTTGCGCGCGTTGTACACCAGCTCCGCCACGTCGAGGGCGATGTTGGAGCCGCAGCGACCGAGGCCGATCAGGCACACCGACGGGAATTCCTGATCGTTGTGCTGTTCGTTGTCGCCTTCCAGGTGCGGCGGGCGCGGGAACACCAGGTCACGCAGGCCATCGAGGTTGTCGAGGATGCGGTCGGTGTTGGTTTCGGTGAAGTACAGGTATTGCTGGGTGCCCAGCGGGCGCGAGGGGGGCAATGGCTTCATCGGGGCAGGGCTGTTCGCCGCAGGGCTCAGAGTCAGATCGGATACCGCAGTGGCCGGATTGTTTTTAGAAGTCATTGAGCGCCATCTACCTGGACTGGTTGGTTCAACGACCGCTGTCGTCGAACCTCACGGAATGGGAATCTCGCGTCTTTTTCTTGCGCGTGTTTGGCCCGTGCGTCAGGGGGTATGACCTGAGTGCCGCGCGGGGGAATCCTTTCCTGATTGATGATGGATCGGCCATTATTCGGCGATCTTTAATCAAAAGGAGGCTAAATGATGTCAACGCGACCTTCGTTGGGTTTTGCCGGAATCGGCCTGATGGGCCTGCCGATGTGCCGCCGTCTGCTGGCCGCCGGTTACCCGCTGACGGTGTGGAACCGCAACCCGGCCAAGTGCGCGCCGCTGGTCGAGGCCGGCGCCCGGCAGGTGGCGACGCCCGCTGAGCTCTGTGAGCAGGCTGACGTGGTGATGCTGTGCCTGGCCGACACGGCGGTGGTGCGCGAAGTGGTGTTCGGTCCGGCCGGCGTGGCTGAGGGGGCGAAACCCGGTCAGTTGCTGGTGGATTTTTCCAGCCTTGAACCGACGGCCACCCGTGAAATGGCCGCCGAACTGGCCGACAAGGCAGGCATGGCCTGGCTCGATTCGCCGGTGTCCGGCGGGGTGGTCGGGGCCGAGGCCGGCAGCCTGGCGATCATGGTGGGCGGTGATGCAGCGGATCTTGATCGCGTACGACCGGTATTGCTCGAACTCGGGCAGCGCGTCACGCACATGGGTGGCGTCGGCGCCGGTCAGGTGACCAAGGCCTGCAATCAGATGATCGTCGCCTGCAACGCTTTGGTGATCGCCGAAGTGGTGGCGCTGGCCGAGCAGGCCGGGGTCGATGCCAGCCTGATTGCCGAAGCGCTGGCCGGTGGTTTTGCCGATTCGAAACCGTTGCAGATCCTCGCCCCGCAAATGGCCGAAAGCCGTTTCGAACCGGTGAAGTGGCACGTGCGCACGCTGCTCAAGGATCTGGATACCGCGGTGAAATTTTCCCGGGAAACCGGCTCGGCCACACCGATCAGCGGATTGGCCGCACAACTGATGCGCCTGCATGGGGCACAAGGTTTTTTGCAGAAGGATCCAGCGACACTGGTGCAAATGTACCGCGCGCCAGACTCAGCGGATTGAGCACGTGCGCGTGTTTGCGCTGGTTGATTTCCTCCAGCACCGGGCGCAGTTCGGCCAGTGGCACCGGGCGGCTGAGCAGGTAGCCCTGAATGAAGTCGCAGCCCGAGCGCTCGAGGAATTCGTACTGCTCCAGGCTTTCGACGCCTTCGGTGACCACCTGCAAATGCAGGGTGTGCGCCATGACGATGATCGCCTGGACGATTTCCATGTCGGCGGTGGCCTTGGGAATGTCGAGGATGAACGAGCGGTCGACCTTCAGGGTGTTGAGCGGCAGGCGCTTGAGATAGGCCAGCGACGAATAGCCGGTGCCGAAGTCGTCGATCGACAATGACACGCCGAGGGCGCGGATCTGCCGCAGCAGCACCAGGGTGTTGGCGATGTTGCCCATCAAGGCGTTTTCGGTGACCTCCAGTTCCAGCCGTTCCGGGGCGACCCCGGCGCTGCGCAAGGCGTGCTCGATTTCATTGGCCAGTTCTTCCCGGGCCAGATTCAGCGGTGAGCAGTTCCAGGCGATCTTCAGCTCTTCACAGCCATGGCGCGACAGCTCGCCGAGATCTTCACAGGCTTTGCGCAGGACCCAGTTGTCGAGCTCGGCAATCAGGCCGTTGTTTTCGGCGATGGCAATGAAGCGATCCGGGGTGAGCAGGCCGTGTACCGGATGCTGCCAGCGGATCAGCGCTTCGAGCTTGGTGACCTTGCCGGTCTTGAGTTCGAAGATCGGCTGGTAATACAGCAACAGACCGTTCTCCTGACGCAGCGCGTGGCGCAGTTCTTCCTCCAGTTGCAGTTCAAGGCTGGCGCGGTTTTTCAGGTTGGAATCGAAAAAGTGCACGCCGTTGCGCCCGGCGCCTTTGGATTGGTACAGCGCCAGATCCGCATGCTTGAGCAGTTCATCGCAGGTCGAGCCGTCCTCGGGAAACAGGCTGATGCCGATGCTGGTGGTCATCACCATGCGTCGTCCGGCCAGTTCGATCGGTTCTTTCATCTTGAGCATGATGCGCTGGGCCAGATTGCGCGCTTCTTCGCGGTCGCGCAGGCCGATGAGGATGCAGAACTCGTCGCCGCCGAATCGCGCCACCACGTCTTCATGGCTGCGCACCGAGCCCTTGATGTGCTGGGCGATGACCTTGAGCAGTTCGTCGCCGGCGTCATGGCCGAGGCTGTCGTTGATGCGTTTGAAGTGGTCGATGTCGAGAAACATCACCGCCAGCATCCCGCCTTCGCTGGTTTTCTGGCTGAGTTTTTCAGCGAAGATCTGATTGAAGCCGCGCCGGTTGATCAGGTTGGTCAGGGCGTCGTAGTTGGCCACGTGCTGCAGCGACATGCGCGCCTGATCGAGCTGGCTGAGCAGAGCGTTGACCCGGCGCAGATCGTGTTCCTTGTTCTGCAGCTTCTTGTCGGCCAGCGCGGCGCTGATCGCGCTGCCCAGGATCAGCAACGTGATCAGGGCGACGGTGAGGCCCAACTGCAAGTGACTGGATTGCGACGCCAGGGTCGGCAATTGCCCCTCGGGCAGCACCAGTTGCAGCGCCGCCATGCCGGTGAAATGCATGCTGAGGATGCCGGCGCCGAGAATCAGCGCGGCCAGGTATTTGAGCATCTGGATGTGCAGGCCACTGCCTTCGCGCAAGTTGCCGGCGACCCACAACGCCGCGAAGCTGGCGCCGATGGCGATCACGATCGACGACAGGAACAGGGTGGGCTCGTAGTAGGCCGTGGCGGCGGATTCGATGGCGGCCATGCCGACGTAATGCATGCCGGCGATGCCGAGGCCGATGACGATGGCGGTCTTGAGGTATTGCAGCAGGTTCGGTTGGGGCGTGCTCAGGGTGTGCATCGCCAGCCAGGACGCCAGTAACGCGATCACCAGGGAAAACAGGGTCACGGGCAGGTCGTATTGGATGTCGATCGGCGCCTGGAACGCCAGCATGCTGATGAAGTGCATCGCCCAGATGCCGCCGGCCAGGCAGGTTGCGCCGATCCAGCGCCACAGGCGTTGCGAACCGGGCTCTTCAGCGTGGGCGACCCGTTCGGCCATGTCGAGGGTGGCAAAACTCGCGGCGCAGGCAACCAGATAGGCCACCAGCACCAACAGGGGATTGTGTGTGCAATTGAGGATGACCTGCCCGCTCTCCGGCTGCTCGGCAACAAATTGCAAACCAAGCCACTCCATAGCATGCCCCGTCTCTGAATACGTCCTTACTGCGTCATCAACGCAGGCGAATGTTTGCAGTATAGAGGCGGTTTTTGCCGTGCAAGCGGTAGTGGCACATTGGCGCTAATGATTTCGGCATTAGCGTCATAGCGTTTGGCACTAAGCGTTGAAAGGCCTGGACTCAGGCGACTTCGTTCCAGTGCGGTTGCAGCGGCGGCAGGCCGAAACGGGCACGCGCCTTGTCGCAGTCGGTATTCTGTTCGCCGTTTTCCCACGACGCTTCGAACTCCCGGCAGGGGCTGGAACGCTTGTCGTAGATCGTGCAACTCACGGCTGTTCCGACTTCGCCTTCCAGCGCGGTGCAGCGCGGCGCCTTGCGGTCGGTGCCGATCATCGCGACCCGGCTGGGCGTGATCTGGGTGACCAGTTCATCGGGTACGGTCCCGCCGGAGGATGCGCATTCACCCCAGAAAAATGACACACGAAAATGGGAACAGCAGGCACCGCAATTCAGACACGGACTGACTTCGGACATGGGCGGGATATCAAAGGGGTTGATCGGCAGGATCCGGACGGATCCGGCGGCCATTCTAGGCTTCGCCACGGCGTTGGGAAGGGGGGCGAGAAAGTATTTTTTCATTGCCGGATTTTTCTGCAAAACCCCCGGTTTTCGGGGGATTCGAAGCATTTCAAGGGCTTACGTTTCGTTACACGGCCATGGCCCGTCATCAGGCTGGCGAATGATCACAGACAGCCCCGACGAGCGTGACTAGATTGCAGGTTCCGGGCTCGATGCGTTGGCAGTGAAGCCCTCATAACAATAAAGAGACGGACCCATGCAGAACTCGACCCAAGCGGCGAATGCCTGGCGCATTCTGTTCCTGCTGTTCCTTGCCAACCTGTTCAATTTCTTCGACCGGACCATCCCGGCGATCATCATCGAGCCGATCCGCATGGAGTGGCACCTCAGCGACTTCCAGCTGGGGATCGTCGGCACCGCGTTCACTCTGGTTTACGCGATTGCCGGATTACCACTGGGCCGCCTGGCCGACACCGGTTCGCGCAGCAAACTGATGGGCTGGGGCCTGGCGACCTGGAGCGCGCTGACGGCGGTCAACGGTCTGGTCGGCAGTTTCTGGAGTTTCCTGCTGGTGCGCATGGGCATCGGCATTGGTGAAGCCAGTTACGCGCCCGCCGCCAACTCGCTGATCGGCGATCTGTTCCCGGCCCATCGCCGGGCCCGGGCCATGGGCATTTTCATGCTCGGCCTGCCGCTGGGGCTGCTGCTGGCCTTCTTCACCATCGGCTGGATGGTCAAGGCGTTCGACAGCTGGCGCGCGCCGTTCTTCATCGCCGCCGTGCCGGGGCTGGTACTGGCGGTGTTCATGTTCTTCATCAAGGAACCCAAGCGCGGCGCGGCGGAAACCGTGCAGGTGTCCCAGGAGAAAGTCGACAAACCGATCCGCCGCGTCCTCGCCGTGCCGACCTTCCTGTGGCTGGTGATGGCCGGGCTGTGCTTCAACTTCGCGACCTACGCCTGCAACTCGTTCCTGGTGCCGATGCTCCAGCGTTATTTCCTGATGCCGTTGCAGGACGCGGCGGTGGCGACCGGGGTGATCGTCGGTGTGACCGGATTGATCGGCCTGACCCTCGGTGGCTGGATCGCCGACAAGATTCACCAGCGGGTGGCTAACGGGCGACTGCTGTTTGCCGCGTTCAGCCTGATCATCTCGACCCTGTGCACGGCGTGGGCGCTGCATGCCGGGCGCATCGAGATCGGGGTGTTTGTCGCTGTGTTCAGCGTTGGCTGGCTGTTCGCCTACAACTTCTACACCTGTGTGTACACGGCGATTCAGGACGTGGTTGAACCGCGTCTGCGGGCCACGGCGATGGCGCTGTTCTTTGCCGGGTTGTATTTGCTCGGTGGCGGCTTGGGCCCGGTGGTGGTCGGTGGTTTGTCGGATCACTTTGCCAAGTCGGCGATGGCCTCGGCGGGCGCCGAGCAGATGACCGAAGCCTTCAAGGCCGTCGGTCTGCATGATGCGATGTATCTGATTCCGGTGGCGCTGTTCCTGACCATGGTGTTCCTGTTCCTCGCCTCGCGCTGTTTTGTGCGGGATGCGAAGCGGATGAAGGACGGGATGGTGGCGGTGGTTGAGCCGCAGAGTCAGGCCGTTACCGCTTGATGACCTGCATCGCCTGATCGTTCCCACGCTCTGCGTGGGAATGCAGCCCGGGACGCTCTGCGTCCGATTCGAGAACTGGAACGCGGAGCGTCCCTTGAGGCATTCCCACGCGGAGCGTGGGAACGATCAGTGAGGGGGGCAGACAAAAAAAGGCCCGCATCGCTGCGGGCCTTTTCGTTTTTGGCGATGGAGCAGGGCAGTTTAGCCCGCCACCAGCACCCGGATCGCTTCCAGTCGCAGCGCGGCCTTGTCGAGCATCGCCAGACCTTGTTCACGCTGCTTGCGCAGGGCATCCAGTTCGCTGTCGCGCACGGTCGGGTTGACCGCTTGCAATGCGGTCAGGCGTGCCAGTTCTTCGTCGGTGTCGGCTGCCAGACGGCGGCGGGCCTCGGCGACGCGCTCGGCGTGGCGCGGGGTGACCTTGTCTTCACCGGCGTTGATCCGTGGCGTCAGCTGATCGCGCTGGGCCTGGATGAACTTGTTGGCGCTGGCGCGCGGCACGCTTTCCAGTTGATCGTTCAAGGTCTCGAACGCCACGCGCGATGACAGGTCGTTGCCGTTGGCGTCGAGCAGGCAGCGCAGGGCGGCCGGCGGCAGGTAACGGCCCAGTTGCAGCGAGCGTGGGGCAACCACTTCGCTGACGTAGAGCAGTTCCAGCAGCACGGTGCCTGGCTTGAGCGCCTTGTTCTTGATCAGCGCAACGGCGGTGTTGCCCATCGAACCGGACAGCACCAGATCCATGCCGCCCTGCACCATCGGGTGTTCCCAGGTGATGAACTGCATGTCTTCGCGTGACAGCGCCTGGTTGCGGTCGTAGGTGATGGTCACGCCTTCGTCGTCGCCCAGCGGGAAACTGGCGTCGAGCATCTTCTCGCTCGGCTTGAGGATCAGGGCGTTTTCCGAATGGTCTTCGCTGTCGATGCCGAACGCGTCGAACAGGGTTTCCATGTAGATCGGCAGGGCGAACTGGTCGTCCTGTTCGAGGATGGCCTCGACCAGCGCTTCACCTTCGCCGGCGCCGCCGGAGTTGAGTTCCAGCAGGCGGTCGCGACCGGTGTGCAGCTCGGCTTCCAGGCGCTCGCGCTCGGTGCGCGCCTCGTCGATCAGCGCTTGCCACTCGCCGTCGTCGGCCTCTTCGAGCAGCGGCAGCAGGCGCGAGCCGAACTGATGCTGCAAGGCGTTGCCGGTCGGGCAGGTGTTGAGGAATGCGTTCAGTGCTTCGTGATACCACTGGAACAGGCGCTCTTGCGGGCTGGTTTCCAGGTACGGCACGTGCAGTTCGATGATGTGCTTCTGGCCGATCCGGTCGAGACGACCGATCCGCTGTTCCAGCAGGTCCGGGTGCGACGGCAGATCGAACAGCACCAGGTGGTGGGCGAACTGGAAGTTGCGACCTTCACTGCCGATTTCCGAGCAGATCAGCACCTGTGCGCCGAACTCTTCGTCGGCGAAGTAGGCGGCGGCACGGTCACGCTCGAGGATGTTCATGCCTTCGTGGAACACCGTGGCCGGGATGCCGGAGCGCACGCGCAGGGCATCTTCCAGGTCCATCGCGGTTTCGGCGTGGGCGCAGATCACCAGTACTTTGGTGCGCTTGAGCATCTTCAGCTGGTCGATCAGCCACTCGACGCGCGGGTCGAATTTCCACCAGCGTTCTTCTTCGCTGGCGTCCGGCTGGGCCTGGAAGCTGACTTCCGGGTACAGCTCGGCGTGTTCGCCCAGCGGCAGTTCGAGGTATTCGTCCGGGCATGGCAGCGGGTACGGGTGCAGTTTGCGCTCCGGGAAACCCTGCACGGCGGCGCGGGTGTTACGGAACAGCACGCGGCCGGTGCCGTGGCGGTCGAGCAGTTCACGCACGAGGCGGGCGCTGGCTTCGGTGTCGCCATCGTTGACGGCGGTGAGCAGGGCTTCACCTTCGTTGCCGAGGAAACCGTGGATGGTCTTGTGCGCGGCTGGCGACAGGCGCCCCTTGTCCAGCAGCTCCTGAACGGCTTCGGCCACCGGGCGATAGTTTTCGCTCTCGGCGCGGAAGGCGGCCAGGTCATGGAAACGGTTCGGGTCGAGCAGGCGCAGACGGGCGAAGTGGCTGTCCTGACCGAGTTGTTCCGGGGTAGCGGTGAGCAGCAGCACGCCGGGAATGACCTCGGCCAGCTGTTCAACCAGCGAGTATTCCGGGCTGACTTTCTCTTCGTGCCACACCAGGTGGTGGGCTTCGTCGACCACCATCAGGTCCCAACCGGCAGCGAACAGGGCGTCCTGCGCCTTTTCATCGTCGACCAGCCATTCCAGCGCCACCAGGGCCAGCTGGGTGTCTTCGAACGGGTTGGTGGCATCGCTTTCGATGAAGCGTTCTTCGTCGAACAGCGCGACCTGCAGGTTGAAGCGGCGGCGCATTTCCACCAGCCATTGGTGCTGGAGGTTTTCCGGTACGAGGATCAGCACGCGGTTGGCGCGGCCCGACAGCAACTGGCGATGGATCACCAGACCGGCTTCGATGGTCTTGCCCAGACCCACTTCGTCCGCCAGCAGTACGCGCGGCGCGATGCGGTCGGCGACTTCACGGGCAATGTGCAGCTGGTGGGCGATCGGTTGCGCACGCACGCCGCCCAGGCCCCAGAGCGAAGACTGCAACTGGCGGCTGGTGTGTTCCAGAGTGTGATAACGCAGGGAGAACCACGCCAGCGGATCGATCTGCCCGGCGAACAGACGGTCGCTGGCCAGGCGGAACTGAATGAAGTTCGACAGCTGGGTTTCCGGCAGGGTGACCGCTTCGTTCTGTGCGTTGAGGCCGTGGTAGACCATCAGGCCGTCGACGTCGTCGACTTGCTGGACGGTCATCTTCCAGCCTTCGAAGTGAGTGATCGAATCGCCCGGCGAGAACCGCACGCGGGTGAGGGGCGCATTCCGTAGCGCGTACTGGCGAGTCTCGCCAGTGGCCGGGTAAAGCACGGTCAACAAGCGGCCGTCCTGTGCCAGAACGGTGCCTAAACCAAGCTCTGCTTCGCTGTCACTGATCCAGCGTTGCCCCGGTTGATACTGCTGCGCCATGCTGCCTGACTCCCACCTTGAAAAAGCGGGCTATCTTAACGGAATGAGGGCCCGAGGCCAAAGGATAAGGAGCGGTAACGAGCTTTTGGCTGCACGCTGCAAGTAAGGCAAATGTGGTCATCTGTCAGTTTTACGCAGGGCCGGGGCACCTGTGAGTGCCAACCCGGTCACAAGTTTGCGACAGATGGTTCAAGGCAACCTCGCCCCAGCCGATAGCTTGCTGACAGGAGACCCTTCATATGCTGCCACCGATGCTCCCCCTGAGCGCCGTGCCGATCACCTCCCAGCAGGATCCGATCCGCCAGCGACCGGACATTCCCCCTGTGGTGCCGGTGCAGGAAAGCTCCAACGAAAGCACCATCGACCTGCAAAAGCGCGACCCGGAAGAGGACGGCTATCTGCTGCGCGAAGAGCAGCGCCGCCAGCAGGAACGCGATCGCCGCCGCCGCGAAGCCGACGACGACCCCGAAGCGCACCTCGCCGTTCCCGGCACCGAACTCAATGCCGACAACACTGTGCCGGTGGCGCCGTTGATGGAAGATCAGCCGCGTCAGGGGCTTTGGGTCGACATCGAAATCTGAGGCCGGGCGGCCAGCTCTGTCAGGTTTTCCAGCAACACGTCGATTTCTTCTTGTGTGTTCAAGTAGCTCACCGCCACCCGCGCAATATTTGTCAGCCCGCGCGCCTGCATGTCCAGCGGCGTGTAGGCCACGCCATTGGCGCCGATGTTGATTCGCCGTCCGGCCAACGTCTGCTTCAGCGCCACGCTGTCCCAGCCTTCAAGCGTGAAGGCGATCAGCCCGGATTGTTGATTGGCCGCGCCGAGATCCCTCAGTGTCAGACCGGGAATCGTCTTCAGGCGTTGGCGCAATTCACTGCTCAGCTGTTCGATCCGTTGGCGGATGGCGATCGCGCCGAGGCGGTTGTGCTCCTCCAGCGCATTGGTCAACCCCGCCAGCAGGGCCAGCGACACCTCGCTGGTTTCAAAGCGCCGCGCGTCGTCACGCAGGGTAAAGCGCCTGCCATCCCACGGCGCCGACAATACATCGCGCTGCACGGGGAGCAGCCGTTGCAGGAATTGCGGCCGGATGTACATCAACGCCGTGCCGCGCGGCCCGCGCAGAAACTTGCGTCCGGCACCCTTGAGCACGTCGCACTGCAAGGCCTGAACATCGCAGGGCAACTGTCCCAGTGCCTGGCCGGCGTCGATGAAATAAGGGATGCCGTGGCGCCGCGCGACATTGCCGATCTGCGCGGCGGGGTTGATCAGACCGCCGTTGGCCGGCAGCCAGGTCAGGGCGATCAGACGTACCTGGCCGTCGATCATCTGCGCCAGGGCTTGCGGATCGACCGCACCTTTGGCATCGCAAGGAATCACTTCGAGCCGCGCGCCGGCCTTCACCGCTTCGGCCATGCACGCCAGGTTGCCGGCCCATTCATGGCGACCCACCAGAATCCGTTCGCCGGGCTGCCACGGCCCCAGCGCGTTGAACGCCTGACTCCAGGCTGTCGAGCCGCTGCTGGCGAAGGCGATGTCTTCGGGCTGGGCGTTGAGCAGGACGGCGGCCGCATTGCGCGCGCGTTCCTGGACCCGGTTGTCCGCCGACTCCATCGGCCCGCCGAGTGCTTCGCGTTGCAGCTGTTCGATCACCGCATCGAGGGTGGCCTGGCTTGGCAACGAGGCGCCGGCGTGGTTGAAATGGATCACCTGAGCGCAGCCTGGCGTGGCGGCGCGCAGACGCAGGATGTCGTCGATGTTCACGGCTTGAGCTCGAAGATTGCGTCGATTTCCACCGCGACGCCGGCCGGCAGGCTCGCCACGCCGACCGCGGTACGCACGTGCCGACCCTTGTCGCCGAGGGCGTTGACCAGCAGATTCGAGGCGCCGTTGGCGACCACGCCCTGAGCCTTGAAGTCTGGTGTGGCCGCCACGAAAACCCCGAGGCGCAGGATGCGCACCAGTTTCGACAGGTCATCGCTCAGTGCATGGCTCAACTGGGCGAGCAGGCCCAAGGCAGCCAGTTCGGCAGCATTGGCGCCTTCTTCGTCGGAGACCGCTTCGCCCAGTCGTCCGATGAACGCAGGTTTGCCGTCGAGCAATGGAATCTGCCCGGAGATGAACAACTGGTTCTGGCTGACCACGTGGTTGACGTAATTGGCGATCGGCTGGCTCGGCTCGGGCAGGCGCAGGCCGAGTTGTTGCACGCGTTGGCTGAGGGAATCGGTCATGGGAAGTCCTCCTGAGTGAGGGCTTCAGCATGTTGGGGCGAGCGAAGGGCGACAAACGGATAGATTTAATCCGACGCATCCAAAAAACTCATGCGTTCGCGGTTTCCTCCAGCCATTCGCAGAAACTCTGCGCCGCCGGCGTGGGCGGGCGTTGCGGGGTGACCAGCCAATAACCGATCTCGCCGAGCATCGGCGGGGTGTCGAAGGCCGGTACCAGCGCGCCTTCCTTGATCCGCCGTTCGATCATTCGCTGGCGGCCCATGGCAATGCCCTGGCCGGCAACCGCCGCTTCGACGACGATGTTGTAATCGTGGAGCATGACGCTGGGCACATGAGCCAGATCGATGCCGCTGTGTTGCTGCCAGTCGATCCATTCGAACGGCTGGTGCGACTTGGCCATCAGCAACGGCCCGTTGCTCACGCCCCTGGCTTTGAAAGCCGGGCTGCACACCGGCGTCAGGGTCTCGCCCATGAACCGGTGCGCCTGGACTTTCGGCCAGCCGCCCTTGCCGTAGCGGATCGCCAGATCCACCTCGCCGGCATCGACGTCGGCCAGTTGCACGGCGGGCAGCAGTTCGACATGGATGTTCGGGTATTTCGCGTTGAAGTCCGCCAGACGCGGCGCCAGCCACAAGGTGGCGAAGGAGGCGAGCAGGCCGATGCGCAAGGTGGTGGGGCGCTCGCCGCGCAGGTCGTGGGTGGCGGCGGCAATCGCGGCGAGGGCCGGCTCGATCTGCCGATAGTAATGTTCGCCGGCGGCCGTCAGATCGATCGCCCGGGTGCGGCGCACGAACAGTCGCTGATCGAGGAATTCTTCGAGTTTGTGTACCTGATGGCTGATCGCGCTTTGGGTCACCGACAGCTCATCGGCAGCCTTGATGAAACTCAAATGACGGGCCACGGCCTCAAAGGCACGCAAGGCCATCAGCGGTGGCAGGTCCTGATGCAGGGGCACGGCGCAGATCCTTCGGGTTCAGGGCGAGGCGCCGATTGTGCAAGCAAATCCGGTGGGCGGTACATGAAATGTTGTAGAGGGTTCAGGTGAGTGGCTGGTCAGCGTTCGCGCCAGGCCGCATTATTGGCGCAGTCCTGCCGTTGAAGCGGCAGTTGTGATTCAGTCCAAGCGATGCACCGAACGCCATGAGCCAAGACGACAAGCTGATCGACCTCAACACCGAACGCGCCAAGCGGGTTCATGACCTCAACGAGAAGCGCCTGAATGAAGTGCGCCAGGCTTTCGAGCAGGCCATGCCGTTGGGTAAACCGAAGAAAAAGCCGAAAAACAAACCGAAAAAGCGTTGATCTCCCCTGCATCCGTTGATGCAGGTCAGTTATTTCCCTTCCTTTCCTCCTCTCTGTGACCGGCATTGATCCCGGTCAATTCCTGCGCCTGCCTGATTGGTTAACTTAGTTCCATCGCAGCAAAGCAGGGGCCAGGAGGCCAGTCATGTTTTTCGATAACGTGGTGTTTGCCGGGGTCCTGACTGTGGGGCTGATGGTTCTGTTTTTTGCAGGGTTTGGATTTTTTATCTGGAAGGATGCGAACAAGCGCAAGAAGCCTTGATTCTTCCGGGTTTGATGAGCACGCAAGGCATTTTGGGCAACTTCGGTTGCCCTTTTTTTTGTGTCTTGGCGGCCTTTGGGCCGACCATGCTCTTGGGGTTTTGGGTGAATATCCGTTTCTTCGGGGGGGGCGGCTGGCGGTTTCGCCCTTACGGCGAGTCCCTTTTTCAGACGCCAAAAAGGAACCAAAAGGCTGGGCCCCGGCGTTCGGCACCTCGCTTTGGCTCGGTGTTCCTTCGTTCCGGGATTCATCCGGGGGCATCGCCTACGGTTTGCTTCGCTGCACCTCCTCTCGATGCATGCGGCTTCGCCGCACGGTCGCTGCGCTCCCACCCCCGGATAAATCCCTCCGCTCAGCCTTCCGATGGGGCCGGCACGTCAAGAGCGGTACTCGAGCTAACGCTCATCGTGTTGAGTGGTTAGAGGCGAAAAGCGACTGCTTTTGCTTTTGCTTTGATCGTTCCCACGCTCCGCGTGGGAATGCAGCCCGGGACGCTCTGCGTCCCATTTCTGGAAGCAACAAAAAAGGCGTGATCCTCTCGAATCACGCCTTTTTCATTTCAGCGGTCTATCAGCTGCCCAGCGCTTTCGACGCCAGCCAGAACAGGCCGGCCGACAGGGCCACGGTGGCTGGCAGGGTCAGAACCCAGGCCAGCAGGATGGTTTTCACCGTGCCGCCTTGCAGGCCGCTTTTGTTGGCGACCATGGTGCCGGCCACGCCCGAGGAGAGGACGTGGGTGGTGGACACCGGCAGGCTAAAGATGTTGGCCATGCCGATCAGGCTGGCGGTGGTGATCTGGGCCGACATGCCTTGCGAGTAGGTCATGCCTTGCTTGCCGATCTTCTCGCCGATGGTCAGTACCACGCGTTTCCAGCCGACCATGGTGCCCAGGCCCAAGGCCAGGGCGACCGCCAGAATTACCCAGAACGGGGCGTATTCGGTGGTGGTGGTCAGGTCTTTGCGCAGTTTGTCCAGGTCAGCCTTTTCACGCGGGGCGAGGCCTGGCAGTTTGCTGACTTTCTTCGCAGTGTCGTCCAGGCAGAGCAGGTAACGACGCACTTCGATGCGGCTTTCCGCGGACAGCGAGTGGTAGTCGGCTACGCCTTTGAGGGTGTCGAGCAGGGCGGCGATGGTCGGTTCGGTCTGTTGCGGGTTGCAACGGAATTTCTCCGGCAGGTCGCCTTCCACGCTTTTGCCCAGGGCCAGGAATTCACCCAGGGTGTCGGCGTTGCGCTTGTAGAACTGGCTCAGGTGCAGGGTCGCGTCGCGAGTGCGTTCGATCTGGTAGGTGGTGCTGTTCAGGTCGAGTACGAACTGCGCGGGCACGATACCGATCAGTACCAGCATGATCAGGCCGATGCCTTTCTGGCCGTCGTTGGAACCGTGCACGAAGCTCACGGCCATGGCCGAGATCACCAGGACCAGGCGGTTCCAGAACGGTGGGTGCTTCTTGTCGTCGATCTTGCGGCGCTGTTCCGGCGTCTTGTGCATCTTCGACAGCGGACGCCACCACTTCAGGCCGATCAGCACCAGCGCGGCGATCAGGAAGCCGGCCATCGGCGAGAACACCAGCGAGGCGCCGATATCGATCGCTTTCTGCCAGTTGACGCCGTCAGCCAGTGGAATTTCGTTGATCAGGGCGTTGGCCAGGCCGACACCGAGGATCGAACCGATCAGCGTGTGCGAACTGGAGGCCGGGATACCGAAGTACCAGGTGCCCAGGTTCCAGGCGATCGCGGCGGCGAGCAGCGAGAACACCATTGCCAGACCATGGCCGGTGTTCACGTTGATCAGCAGTTCTACCGGCAGCAGGTGCACGATGGCATACGCCACGCCAACGCCGCCCAGCAGTACGCCGAGGAAGTTGAACACGCCCGAGAAGAACACCGCCAGATGAGGCGGCATCGCTTTGGTGTAGATAACAGTGGCTACCGCGTTAGCGGTGTCATGAAATCCATTGATGAACTCGAAGGCGAGGACAAATGTCAGGGCGAGCAGGAGGCTCACAAGCACCCAGGCATCCAGTCCGCTGAATAAATCGATCATGAAGGTTTTCTGACCCGGTCATAAGGGGGCGCGATTATGCCAGAAAAGACTGGAAATCGATCCCCTACCTGCTCATCGGTAACATTCTTCAACGAATTAATTTGTGTCAGGGGGCATTACCCAAGCTTTTTGCAGGGTTTTGCAAGGTGTTGATTTGGTTGATAAAAATTTGAGACGCCGGCGAATTCGCCAGTTGTCGGGAGGGGGCTGAAAGTTGTATGAAATATCTGAGAAATGCGTCTGACATGCTCCAGACCTGTGCAATACAGGGGAGTTGGCCGCTGCCCGCGGGTAGCGGGCGCGCAAGGCATCGTCAGTCCACCGTGCTTGTAGCCCGGTGAGTACGCTTACCTTCGGAAGGTGCAAAGGACGGCTTCAAGGCTCTTCGGCTTTGAGTTCCTCTTCCATTTTTTTCAGTTCTTGCTGGAAGACCTGATCCTGAACGGTAGGGCGTTTACGCCAGGCTTTGCGTTCTGGTTCGGGCTGGGCGGCGTAGGTGGTGACTTCCCCGCCGTAAACTTCCTTGTAACGTTGTTCCTGGCGCTCAAGTTCCGCGCGCAGTTCGTCTTTCGTCACAGTGCTACCTGTATGAGTTGAGATAAATGTCTGGTGAAACGCACTGCAACGAATCATTTAACCGGTTCATCAACAAGCGCTTGCCCGGACAGGCAGCGGTGTTGTCGGGAAGACGGTCAGGACTTCCATGTTGCAGGCGGCTACGGCACCAGATTAAAACTGACGCAGCATCAGTTTCCTGTTTCAGCGAGCGCGCTGGCGGTGCATGAGTAATGAGCGTCAGGCGCTGGCCGGGGCCGGCAGCGATGGACATCGCGCCAGCGGGTGGCACCGTCGGCAAATAAGAGCGCGGTGCCACTGAGGTGCATTATAGCGGGCGAATCGGGATTGCCTATCTTTGCCAAGTTAAAAACGGTTCTGGATGTGTGATTGTTTTGTGACGTGCAACTTTCATCAATAGTTGCATCGCCGTTGCGCAGTGTTTGATTTCTGGCGCCATTTAGTCGGACAACTAAGGCGCTTAAACCACACCGGCGTTCCAAGTTCAAATCTGTTCCGCACAACCCAAACGAGGAGGTGAGGGCGATTGCGATTATCGGTCGACGGTTCGATAATCGCCCGGTGTTGGCGGTCTGTCGCTTGTGTCTCTACCAGCGAGCCGCTTGTATAGCCGTTGATCCGAACAAGAAAAAAGGACCCGACATGAACGATCAAATGCGCAATTCCTTCACCTCGGTAGCGCCGCCGATCGTCGCTTCGCCGGCCAAGCGTATCCAGGCCCTGACCGGCGATCCGGATTTCATGACCTCCCTGGCCCGTGGCCTGGCGGTGGTGCAGGCGTTTCAGGAGCGCAAGCGCCACCTGACCATCGCCCAGATCAGCCACCGCACGGAAATTCCCCGCGCCGCCGTGCGCCGTTGCCTGCACACACTGATCAAGCTCGGCTACGCCACCACCGATGGGCGCACTTATTCGCTTCTGCCGAAAGTGCTGACCCTCGGTCACGCCTATCTGTCGTCGACGCCGCTGGCGGTCTCGGCCCAGCCGTATCTCGACCGCATGAGCGAGCAACTGCACGAGGCCTGCAACATGGCCACGCTGGAAGGCGACGACATTCTCTACATTGCCCGTTCGGCCACCACCCAGCGTCTGATTTCGGTGGACCTGTCGGTGGGCGGGCGCTTGCCGGCGTACTGCACGTCTATGGGGCGAATCCTGCTGGCGGCGCTGGACGACACCTCGCTGCGCGAATATCTCGACCACGCCGAACTGGTGGCCAAAACCAGCCGCACGATTCACACCCCCGACGCCTTGCTCGAATGTCTGCAGGAAGTCCGGCAGCAGGGCTGGTGCATCGTCGATCAGGAGCTGGAGCAAGGTCTGCGCTCGATTGCCGTGCCAGTGTACGACGCGTCCGGCCAGGTGGTGGCCGCGCTCAATGTCAGCACCCACGCCGGTCGGGTCAGTCGTACCGAGCTCGAGCAGCGCTTTCTGCCGGGCTTGTTGAGCGCCAGCCGCGACCTCAGTGCGCAATTGTTTGCCTGATGAAGCTGTTCGATAAACGCACAGAGTTGCGTTTATCGAATTGACGCTAAAACCCCCGGATCATTAATGTCGCGGCAGCGTCATCCGGCGCGAATGTGAATGAGCCCGCCGGATCGTCGACTCCCATAATAATGACAAGAGGCAACCTCCCATGCGCACGTTCCCCGACTGTCGCCGCCCCCGTTCCTGTTGCCGGTATTAGCGCAACGCCTGATTTCTTCCTTATATAGTTGTGACCGTGCCGCTCTCTGGCCGGCCGCCGTTCGACTGCGTTTTCTTGCGTGGAATAAAAATAATGAACCAGCCTCAGTCCGCTGTGGGTAACTGCCTCGACGTGCAGTCCTTCATCAACGCCCAACCGATCTCGCGCTATCAGTGGCGAGTGGTGATCCTGTGTTTCCTGATTGTGTTCCTCGATGGCCTCGATACTGCGGCCATGGGGTTTATCGCGCCGGCCCTGTCCCAAGACTGGGGCATCGACCGCGCCAGCCTCGGCCCGGTGATGAGTGCCGCGCTGATCGGAATGGTCTTCGGTGCGCTGGGCTCCGGGCCGCTGGCTGACCGCTTCGGGCGAAAAGTCGTACTGGTCGGCGCGGTTTTTCTGTTCGGCGCTTTCAGCCTGGCGTCGGCCTACGCCACCAATGTCGATCAGTTGCTGGTGCTGCGTTTCCTCACTGGTCTGGGACTGGGCGCCGGCATGCCGAACGCTACCACGCTATTGTCGGAATACACCCCGGAGCGCAAGAAGTCCCTGTTGGTGACCAGCATGTTCTGCGGCTTCAACCTGGGCATGGCCGGCGGTGGATTCATCTCGGCCAAGCTGATTCCTGCGTTTGGCTGGCACAGTCTGTTGCTGATCGGCGGGATCCTGCCGCTGATCCTCACCGTGGTGTTGCTGCTCTGGCTGCCGGAATCGGCGCGCTATCTGGTGGTGCGCAATCGTGGCACCGACAAGGTGCGCAAGACCCTCGCACCCATTGATACGGCCATCGTCGCTCAGGCCGCGAGTTTCAGCGTGCCGGAACAGAAAACCGTGAAAGCGCGCAACGTGTTTGCGGTGATTTTTTCCGGCACCTACAGCGTTGGCACGTTGCTGCTGTGGCTGACCTATTTCATGGGTCTGGTGATCGTGTACCTGCTGACCAGTTGGCTGCCGACCCTGATGCGCGACAGCGGCGCGAGCATGGAGCAGGCGGCCTTCATCGGTGCGCTGTTCCAGTTCGGTGGGGTGCTGAGTGCGGTGGGCGTAGGCTGGGCGATGGACCGGTTCAATCCGCACAAGGTGATCGGCATTTTCTACCTGCTGGCCGGGGTGTTTGCCTACGCGGTCGGGCAGAGTCTGGGCAACATCACGCTGCTGGCGACGCTGGTGCTGGTGGCGGGCATGTGCGTCAACGGTGCGCAGTCGGCGATGCCGTCCCTGGCAGCGCGGTTTTATCCGACGCAGGGCCGGGCGACCGGTGTGTCTTGGATGCTCGGTATCGGCCGCTTCGGCGCGATTCTCGGGGCGTGGATGGGCGCGACCCTGTTGGGGTTGGGCTGGAATTTCGAACAGGTGCTGACGGCGCTGGTGGTTCCGGCGGGCCTGGCCACGGCAGCGGTGGTGATCAAGGGTCTGGTCAGTCACGCGGACGCGACCTGAGTTTCATTGCAGGATCGTTCCCGCGTCGAACTGGCCGCAGAGAATGCTCCGCGTTCGGTTTCGGAAGGGACGCGGAGCGTCCCGGGCTGCATTCCCACGCAGAGCGTGGGAACGATCAGTGACGGAATGATAGGCAGATAACAATCTGTTCGATTAACGAACACTCAGTCGATTATCGGATTGTTTGGTGAAAATCAGCGGCTTAATCTTCAGTGACTCCGGCGCAGAACCTCGCGCCTTTTTATTCACTGGCGATTCATTACAAAAACGGGAGCCCGCTCCATGGCTGAGATCCTTTCGCTGCACGACGCGGTGAAGCAATTCGTCAACGACGGCGATACCGTCGCGCTCGAAGGCTTCACTCACCTGATCCCTACGGCGGCGGGTCATGAAATCATTCGTCAGGGCAAGAAAGATCTGACCCTGGTGCGGATGACGCCTGACCTGATCTACGACCAACTGATCGGCGCCGGCTGTGCACGCAAGCTGATCTTCTCTTGGGGCGGCAACCCTGGCGTGGGTTCGCTGCACCGTCTGCGCGACGCGGTCGAGAAGCAATGGCCGCACGCGCTGGAAATCGAAGAACACAGCCACGCCGACCTGGCCAATGCCTACGTCGCCGGCGCCTCCGGCCTGCCGTTCGCGGTGTTGCGGGCCTACGCCGGTTCCGACCTGCCGAAGGTCAACCCGCTGATCAAATCCGTGACTTGCCCGTTCACCGGCGAAGTGCTGGCGGCGGTGCCGTCGGTGCGTCCGGACGTGACCGTGATCCACGCCCAGAAAGCCGACCGTCAGGGCAACGTGCTGCTGTGGGGCATTCTCGGTGTGCAGAAAGAAGCCGCACTGGCCGCCAAGCGTTGCATCGTCACGGTCGAAGAAATCGTCGACAACCTCAACGCCCCGATGAACGCCTGCGTGCTGCCGACCTGGGCCTTGAGCGCGGTCTGCCATGTACCCGGTGGCGCGCATCCGTCCTACGCCCACGGTTACACCGAACGTGACAACCGCTTCTATCAGGCGTGGGATCCGATCGCCCGCGACCGTGAGACGTTTACCGCGTGGATCAACGAATACATCCATGGCTGCGCTGACTTCAGCGAGTTCCAGGCCAAGTTGGCCGCTGCTTCGGAGGCCAAGTAATGACTTACACCACCAATGAAATGATGACTGTCGCCGCAGCCCGTCGCCTGAAGAACGGCTCGGTGTGCTTCGTCGGCATCGGCCTGCCGTCGAAAGCCGCCAACCTGGCGCGCCTGACCTCGTCGCCGGACGTGGTGTTGATCTACGAATCCGGTCCGATTGGCGCCAAACCCAGCGTATTGCCACTGTCGATCGGTGACGGCGAACTGGCAGAAACCGCTGACACTGTCGTGCCGACCGGTGAGATTTTTCGCTACTGGCTGCAGGGCGGGCGCATCGACGTCGGTTTCCTCGGCGCAGCGCAAGTCGACCGTTTCGGCAACATCAACACCACCGTGGTCGGCGATTATCACCAGCCGAAAGTTCGTCTGCCGGGTGCCGGTGGCGCACCGGAGATCGCCGGCTCTGCCAAAAGTGTGCTGATCATCCTCAAGCAGTCGGCGCGTTCGTTTGTCGACAAACTCGATTTCATTACCTCGGTCGGCCATGGCGAGGGCGGCGATTCGCGCAAACGTCTGGGCCTGCCGGGCGCCGGCCCGGTCGGGATCATCACCGACCTGTGCATCATGGAGCCGGAAGAGGGCACCCACGAATTCGTGGTCACCGCGCTGCACCCGGGCGTGACTCGCGAGCAAGTGGTCGCCGCCACCGGTTGGCCGATCCGTTTTGCCGACAGCGTGGCAACCACCGCTGAACCGACAGAAGTCGAACTGACTGCGCTGCGCGATCTCGAAGCGCGCACGGCCGCTGCCCACGGCCAGGCACCGGGAGAAGCATGATGCGCGACGTTTATATCTGCGATGCGATTCGTACCCCCATCGGCCGTTTCGGTGGCGGTCTGGCGGCGGTTCGCGCCGACGACCTGGCCGCCGTGCCGATCAAGGCCCTGATGGAACGCAATCCGTCGGTGGACTGGAGCGCCATCGACGAGGTATTCCTCGGCTGCGCCAACCAGGCCGGTGAAGACAACCGCAACGTCGCGCGCATGGCGCTGCTGCTGGCCGGTCTGCCGGAGACCGTGCCGGGCGTCACCCTCAATCGCCTCTGCGCGTCGGGCATGGATGCCATCGGCACCGCGTTCCGCGCCATCGCCAGCGGTGAAATGGAGCTGGCGATTGCCGGTGGCGTCGAGTCGATGTCCCGCGCACCGTTCGTGATGGGCAAGGCTGATGCGGCGTTCTCGCGCAACATGAAGCTGGAGGACACCACCATCGGCTGGCGTTTCATCAACCCGTTGATGAAGGCCCAGTATGGCGTTGATGCGATGCCGCAGACCGCCGACAACGTCGCCGACGACTACGAAGTTTCCCGCGAGGATCAGGACGCTTTCGCCCTGCGCAGTCAGCAACGTACGGCCGCTGCCCAGGCTGCCGGCTACTTCGCCGAGGAAATCGTCGAAGTACGGATCGCCCACAAAAAGGGCGAAACCGTGGTCAGCCAGGACGAACACCCACGCGCCGACACCACGCTTGAAGCCCTGACTAAACTGAAACCGGTCAACGGCCCGGACAAGACCGTCACCGCCGGCAATGCTTCGGGCGTCAACGATGGTGCCGCCGCGCTGATTCTGGCCTCGGCGGAAGCGGTGAAAAAACACGGCCTGACCGCTCGCGCCAAAGTGCTCGGCATGGCCAGCGCCGGTGTTGCGCCACGGGTGATGGGCATCGGCCCGGTGCCGGCGGTGCGCAAACTCACCGAACGCCTCGGCGTGGCGGTCAGCGATTTCGATGTGATCGAACTCAACGAAGCCTTCGCCAGCCAGGGTCTGGCGGTATTGCGCGAACTGGGGCTGGCGGACGACGCGGCGCAGGTCAACCCGAACGGTGGCGCTATTGCCTTGGGCCACCCGTTGGGCATGAGCGGCGCGCGGCTGGTGCTGACTGCGCTGCATCAGCTGGAAAAGACCGGTGGCAAGAAAGGTCTGGCGACCATGTGCGTCGGTGTCGGCCAGGGTCTGGCCCTGGCCATCGAACGCGTCTGACGCAAGCCGTGACGAAAAAGAACAGAGGAAAGCGAAATGACTGACAAGCCTGGTTACCGCCGCCCGCAGGAAGGCACCCAGCCGCCGTACCTGCACCCGACCTATCAATCCACCAATCTGCGCTCGCCGTCCAAGCCGTTGGTGTTTCTGCCGCACTCGCTGTCGGAAATCACCGGGCCGACCATCGGTGCCGAGCGTGTGGCCGATACCGACAACGATTTGACCGCCCAGCATCAGGGCGAACCGCTCGGTGAGCGGATCATCATTCACGGGCGTGTGCTCGACGAAGACGGTCTGCCGGTGCCGGGGATTCTGGTGGAGATCTGGCAGGCCAACGCCGCCGGTCGCTACAACCATGCCCGTGACCTGCACGACGCACCGCTGGATCCGAACTTCACCGGCACCGGCCGCACCGTGACCGACGCCGACGGCTGGTATCAGTTCCAGACCATCAAGCCCGGCGCCTATCCGTGGGGCAACCACCACAATGCCTGGCGTCCGGCCCATGTGCATTTCTCGCTGTTCGGGCCGAGCATCCTGACGCGCCTGGTCACGCAAATGTATTTCCCCGGCGACCCGCTGCTGGCCTACGACCCGATCTACAACTGCGTGCCGGACACCTCGGCCAAGGAACGCCTGATCGCCGCTTTCGATCTGGAAAAAACCATTCCGTCCTACGCCCTCGCTTATCGCTGGGACATCGTGCTGCGCGGCCGCGAAGCCACGCCGATGGAGAAATGAGATGACCCTGACTGCGACCACGTCCCATACCGTCGGGCCGTATTACCACATCGGCCTGACCTGGCTGAACCGTGAAAACCTCGCCAACGAACTGACCCTCGGCCAGCGTGTGGCGATCACCGGGCAAGTGGTGGACGGCAACGGCGATGTCGTCAACGACGCCATGCTCGAAGTCTGGCAGGCCAACGCCGCCGGCAAATATGACCACCCGGAAGACGAGCAGGCCAAGCCGCTCGACCCGAATTTCGAAGGCTTCGGCCGGGTGCCGGTGGATGCGGAAGGGCGCTTTCGTTTCACCACCATCAAGCCGGGCACGGTTGAAGGCCTCAAGGGCTCGACCCAGGCGCCGCATTTGGTGGTGCTGGTGTTTGCGCGCGGGTTGGTGAAGCACTTGCTGACGCGGATTTACTTCGAGGGCGATCCGGCGAACGTCAATGATCCGCTGCTCGAATGCGTACCGGCCGAGCGCCGCGATACGTTGCTGGCGAAGCCGGATGCGGCGGGTGTCTATCAGTGGAATGTGATCCTGCAGGGCACTGATGCCGAGACGGTGTTCTTCGATTACTGAACCGGATACTGATCGTTCCCACGCTCTGCGTGGGAATGCATACCGTGACGCTCCGCGTCACAGTGGACGCAGAGCGTCCATGGCGGCATTCCCACGCGGAGCGTGGGAACGATCAGAGATCGGGTCTGGTTGGTGATCCAATGCGGAACGGGACTGTTGCAAAGTGTGTCTAGACTCTCACTGTCCCTATCGAGTGAAAAACAATGACAACCCTCACCTCCCATTACACCGGTGAAGAGCGCAGCAAGCGCATCTTTGCCATTGTCGGCGCGTCGTCCGGCAACCTCGTCGAATGGTTCGACTTCTACGTCTACGCCTTCTGCGCGATCTATTTCGCCCCGGCGTTTTTCCCCTCCGACAACCCCACGGTGCAGTTGGTCAACACGGCAGGCGTATTCGCCGCCGGGTTCCTGATGCGACCGATCGGCGGCTGGATTTTCGGCCGGGTCGCGGACAAGCACGGGCGCAAGAACTCGATGCTGATCTCGATCCTGATGATGTGCTTCGGCTCGTTGCTGATCGCCTGTCTGCCGACCTACAAGGACATCGGCGTCTGGGCGCCGCTGCTGCTGTTGTTCGCGCGCTTGCTGCAAGGCCTGTCGGTGGGCGGTGAGTACGGCACCACCGCGACCTACATGAGCGAAGTCGCGCTCAAGGGCCAGCGCGGGTTCTTCGCCTCGTTCCAGTACGTGACCCTGATCGGCGGGCAACTGCTGGCGGTGCTGCTGGTGGTGATCCTGCAACAGTTTCTGTCCGAAGAAGAGTTGCGTGCCTACGGCTGGCGGATTCCGTTCGTGGTCGGTGCGGCCGCCGCGCTGATTTCGCTGTTCCTGCGTCGCTCGCTGAAAGAAACCACCAGCAAGGAAATGCGCGAGAACAAGGACGCCGGCAGCATCCGTGCACTGTTCCGCGATCACAAGGCTGCGTTCATCACCGTGCTCGGCTACACCGCCGGCGGCTCGCTGATTTTCTACACCTTCACCACGTACATGCAGAAGTACCTGGTGAACACCGCCGGCATGCACGCCAAGACCGCCAGCTACATCATGACCGGCGCGCTGTTCCTGTACATGTGCATGCAGCCGCTGTTCGGCATGCTCGCCGACAAGATCGGCCGGCGTAACTCGATGCTCTGGTTCGGCGGCCTCGGCACGTTGTTCACAGTGCCGATCCTGCTCAGCCTGAAAAGTGTCGGCAGCCCGTTCCTGGCCTTTGTGCTGATTACCATGGCGCTGGCGATCGTCAGTTTCTACACCTCGATCAGCGGTCTGGTGAAAGCCGAGATGTTCCCGCCGGAAGTCCGCGCCCTCGGCGTCGGCCTGGCCTATGCGGTGGCCAACGCGATTTTCGGCGGTTCGGCAGAATACGTGGCCCTGAGCCTCAAGGCTGGCGGAATGGAAAACGCGTTCTACTGGTATGTCACGATCATGATGGCCGTGGCGTTCCTGTTCAGCCTGCGCCTGCCCAAAGAAGCGAAGTATTTGCACCACGATCTTTAAACCGATGCGCGCGGGCCATAACGGCCCGCGCCGGCAAGGACTGTTTATGACTCAGCGACCGGGCAATCAGTTGTTCGATGCCTACTTTACTGCCCGCGATATGCGCGACGTGTTCTGCGATCAGGGCCGGGTGCAGGCGATGCTCGACTTCGAAGCGGCACTGGCCCGGGCCGAAGCGCGGGTCGGGTTGATTCCGGCGGGTGCTGTCGCGCCGATTGAAAATGCCTGCCGCGCCGGGCTGTTTGATTTCGCCGCACTGGGCGAGGCGATTGCCACGGCCGGCAATTCGGCGATTCCGCTGGTCAAGGCCTTGGGCAAACAGATCGCCGCGACCGATGCCGAAGCCGAGCGCTATGTACATCTGGGTGCCACCAGTCAGGACGTGATGGATTCCGGGCTGGTGCTGCAATTGCGTCAGGCGCTGGAATTGATTGAAGGGGAGCTGGCGCAACTGGCCGACTCCCTTGCCATTCAGGCGCGGCGCCACGCCGCGACGCCGCTGGCAGGACGTACCTGGCTGCAACATGCGACGCCGGTGACGCTCGGCATGAAGATCGGCGGTTGGCTCGGTGCGATCACGCGCAGCCGTCAGCGTCTGCGCGAGCTCAAACCGCGACTGCTGGTGCTGCAATTCGGCGGCGCGTCCGGCACCCTCGCGGCGCTCGGCGAACAGGCGTTGCCGATCGCCCGGGCGCTGGCCGAAGAACTGAATCTGACCCTGCCGGAACAACCCTGGCACACCCAGCGCGATCGCATCGTCGAGTTCGGCGCGGTGCTCGGTCTGATCGCCGGCAGCCTCGGCAAATTCGGCCGCGACATCAGCCTGTTGATGCAGACCGAAGCGGCGGAAGTGTTTGAGCCGTCGGCGCCGGGCAAGGGCGGTTCCTCGACCATGCCGCACAAACGTAATCCGGTGGGCGCGGCGGTGTTGATCGGTGCGGCGACCCGCGTGCCGGGGCTGGTCTCGACGCTGTTCAGCGCCATGCCCCAGGAACACGAGCGCAGCCTTGGTCTGTGGCACGCCGAATGGGAAACCCTGCCGGAAATCTGCTGCCTGGTGTCGGGCGCACTGCAACAGGCGCGGCTGCTGGCCGACGGTCTGGAGGTCGATGCCGCGCGCATGGCCCGCAACCTGGAACTGACTCAAGGCCTGGTGCTGGCCGAAGCAGTGAGCATCGTGCTTGCGCAACGGGTCGGCCGCGACACTGCGCATCATCTGCTCGAACAATGCTGCAAACGAGCGGTGGCCGAACAGCGTCATCTGCGAGCGGTCCTCGGTGACGAGCCGCAGGTGACCGCCGAACTGAGCGCAACCGAACTGGATCATCTGCTCGATCCCGCCCATTACCTCGGTCAGGCACAGGTCTGGGTCGAGCGGGCAGTGGCCGAACACAACGCATTGTCTGACTGAAAGGAGAGGGCTGTGGCTTTCGTTCAACTCGCCGATGGCGAACTGCATTACACATTGGAAGGCCCGGTCGATGCGCCGGTGCTGGTGCTGTCGAACTCGCTGGGCACCGACCTGCACATGTGGGACGTGCAGATGCCGGCCTTCACCGAACATTTTCGCGTGCTGCGTTTCGATACTCGCGGGCACGGCCAGTCGCTGGTGACGCCGGGCCCTTACAGCATCGAGCAACTGGGCCGCGACGTGCTGGCGTTGCTGGATGCGCTGCACATTGAACGCGCGCATTTCTGCGGTCTGTCGATGGGCGGCCTGATCGGCCAGTGGCTGGGGATCAACGCCGGCCAGCGGTTGAACAAACTGATCGTTTGCAACACCGCGGCAAAAATCGGCGATCCGTCGGTGTGGAACCCGCGCATCGAAACCGTGCTGCGTGACGGCCCGGCGGCGATGGTCGCGTTGCGTGATGCATCGATTGCCCGCTGGTTTACTCCGGACTTTTCGGCAGCCAACCCGGCAGCCGCGAAGCAGATCACCGACATGCTGGCCGGGACCAATCCTGAAGGTTACGCCGCCAACTGCGCAGCGGTGCGCGATGCGGATTTCCGCGAGCAGTTGGCGTCGATCACGGTGCCGCTGCTGGTGATCGCCGGTACCGAAGATGCGGTGACGCCACCGTCCGGCGGGCACTTCATCCAGGAGCATGTGCGCGATGCCGAGTACGCCGAGTTTTATGCGGCGCACCTTTCCAACGTTCAGGCCGGCGACGCGTTCAGCGACCGTGTGCTGACATTCCTGCTGGCTGACTGAAGGAGGATTTTCGTGGACGAGAAACAACGTTACGACGACGGCATGCAAGTGCGCCGCGCGGTGCTTGGCGACGCTCATGTCGATCGCAGCCTGACCACGCTGACCGAGTTCAACTCGGAGTTCCAGGAGATGATCACCCGTCACGCCTGGGGCGACATCTGGACCCGCCCGGGCCTGCCACGCCACACCCGCAGCCTGATCACCATCGCCATGCTGATCGGCATGAACCGCGAAGGTGAACTCAAGTTGCACCTGCGGGCGGCGGCAAACAATGGCGTAAGTCGCGGCGAGATCAAGGAAGTGATCATGCAGAGCGCGATCTACTGCGGGATTCCGGCGGCGAATGCGACGTTCCATCTGGCCGAATCGGTGTGGGATGAGCTGGGTACCGAATCCCGGGATTAACGGCGACTGAGCGGACGCCATCGCTGGCAGGCTAGCTCCCACAGTGAAATGCGGTCCATTGTGGGAGCTAGCCTGCTAGCGATGGCGGTATTTGCCGCGCCGATTCAAACCTTGGCGACAATGAAAATCCGCTTGAACGCAAACAACGTATGTCCGTTTTTCTCCTGCGGATAATGCGCGTGCACCCGCATCAGGTAGTGATAAATGAAGCGCGCCTGTTCCTCTGACGTCAGTCCCTGCATCACCGGCCGCAGCGCCGACACCTTCACCCAGTCATAAACCGGCGACTTGCCGTCGACCACCTGCAATTGCTCTGTTTCCCAGATATCCAGTGACTGGGTCAGCGGGGCCAGCAGCCGGTAGTAATCCTCCAGCGACAACAACGGCCGCGCGGCCATGCGCTGGCGCAATTGTGCAGTGCCGATGGGGCGACCGCAGGGTCCGGCGTCGTCGAGGGTGTCGAGCATCAGCCGAAACCACAGCGCATCGCGCCAGTCCGGCATATGCGCGGCCAGGCAGCCGCCGGGGTTTATGTGGCCGAGCAGACGGGGCAGCAGTTGCTCATGGTCGTCGATAAAGTGCAGCACGGCTGCGGCCAGCAGCAGGTCGGCCGATTGCTCGGGTTGCCAGTCGAGCAGGTTGCAATGCTGCCACGACGCCTTGATCGGCAGGCTGCGGGCCTGATCGAGCATCTGTGCCGAACTGTCGATGCCCCGCAACTGCGCACGCGGCCAGCGTTCGGCCAACAGTCGCGTGGCAATGCCGGTGCCGCAACCGAGGTCGTAGATGAGTTGAGGATTGTCCAGGTCTACGCGGCCGAGCAATTCAACGACCGGTTGTTGCCTGAGACGGGAAAACTGCTGGTACGCCCGGGCATCCCAGTCAGAGCAGGGCTTGCCCGGCGTTTCGAGTTTTACGCTCATGAGGTGATCCTCTCTGGCGAGTTAAAGTTGTCTTCCGATGACGTTGAGCGCTTTCAGGACAACGGCTACTCCTTTGCGTGTATCGCTGTCGTTCAACAGTTTGAGCAGTGCAACGGCGCTTGGTGGCTGGTGGTGCGCCGCGACTTCAGCCTTCGCCAGACGCAGAGCATTGGCCATCTCCCAACTGCAGGCTGCCGCCTGTTCGACCAGCAAGGACAGCTTCTCCACCATGGCTTCGTCCAACAGGTCGACCAGATCCGACAGCAGGGACAGCAGGTCGACAATGTTTTCCAGCCGTCCACCGTCGATCAACGGTTCCAGTCTGGCCATCAGGGCGGTGTAGCCGGGTGTGGCCGACAGGGCTTCAGACTCTTTCATCAGCAATCACTCCTCCCTGTGCAGGGTCAAAGCATTCCACGGGCCACCGCCCAGTACAGACCGCGATTGAAGCTGTTGCGCAGCAGACCCCCGAGTTTGGTCGGTGGCGTCGGCAGTACGTCACGGCTGTAGTCGTACCAAAGCGGCATTCCGGCATTCAGGCCCATTTGCGCAACGGCCTGAACGCGACCGTCATAGGCACTGATGGGGTGCCCCAGACGGATTTCGGCGGCGATGTTGTTGGCGATCACCGGTGCCTGGTTATGGCAGGCGCCTCCGGCCTTGCTCACTGGCAGGTCAACGGTGTCGCCGATCACATAGACCCCCTCATGGCCATAGACCTGCAGCGTTTCGTGGTTGGTCGGCAACCAGCCTTCGTTGTTGGGTGCCTGGGAAATTCCGGACTCCAGCACCGCATCCACGGCGCGGATCGGCGGGGTTGCCATCAGGATGTCGAACTGTTCGTCCGCGCCTTCATGGGAGTAGGCGATTTTTGCGTCGGGATCGACCTGGCTCAGAGTGAAACCGCGCCGATACTGGATGCCCGCTTTGTCGAAAATGCCCGGCAGGATCTCTCCGGTCGGGCGTTGCAGGAACAGACAGTTGCGCAACAGCTGGGCGGTAGTCGGGTAGGTGTAGATGATCTCCACGTTCTTGCGAACACCACGACGGCACAGAAAATCATGCAGCATGAGTGTCGTTTCTACCGGAGCAATACCGCATTGGTGCGGCACATTGGGAGTCTGCGGAAAAGACACGGTAATGAAAATCCGACCTTTTTCAATCGTGCTCAGACGTTGCGCCAGTTGGCGCGCCGGTTCGTATTGATAGAAATGGTCGCCGGCCTCTTTCAACCCTTCGATGCGTTCCGGAGCGGGCACACAACCGGTGGCGATGACCAGAAAGTCGTAGGCAAAAAACTTGCCGCTATGGGTTTTGAGGCGTTGGTTGTTGAAGTCGAACCGTATGACCTTTTCAACCTGAAAGTCGATTTCAGGGCGCAACAACGAGCGTTCCGGGCGTTTGAGTTCTTCTTTGAAGAACTGGTTGAACGCCACGTACATGAACGCAGGTTTGTAGTAATGATCGGGGTATTCCGACAGGAGGATGATCGAGACTTCGTCGCGCAGGATTTCGGGATACAGCTTGCCGACCAGTTGATTGGCCAGCATGGTTCCGCCTACACCGCCACCGACGATCACTATTCGCTTTTTCATACCTGACCTCCATGGTCAAGGTGTGCTTCGCGTACGGCATCCGGAGATAACGGAAGGTAAATGACTCCTACTGCAGGCTGGAGAATAAAAAGTACCGCTTAAATGTAACCGGGTCTTGGTGGCTTGCCAGACTCAAATGACCAGCGGTCAAAGACGGCGCTCGCCGGGAGCGCCGTTTTCACAGTCACAGCAAACTGATCGGATAGCTGACAATCAGGCGGTTCTCGTCGAACTCGTTGTTGCTGAAGTCGCGGCGCATGGTCGAGTTGCGCCATCTGACGTTCAGGTTCTTCAGCGCGCCGCTCTGCACGGTGTAGCCCAGTTCCGATTCGCGGCCCCATTCCTTGCCGTCGGTGATGGTGCCGGTGTGCACGTTGTCGCCGCTGATGTAACGGTTCATCAGGGTCAGGCCGGGGATGCCCAGGGCAACGAAGTTGTAGTCGTGGCGGACCTGCCAGGAGCGTTCCTGCGCGTTGTCGTAGCTGGCGTTGTAGCTGTCGTTGGCCAGGGTGCCGCCGCTGGTGCCGTTGACGCGCATCCAGGCGCTGTCGCCGGTGAGTTTCTGCAGGCCGACGTAGAAGGTGTGGCCACCGTATTTTGCGGAGAACATCCCCGACCAGGTCTTGTTGTCGAGTTCGCCGGCGCGGGCGCTGCCGTCGTCCTTGCCGTAGAAGAAACCGAGGTTGGCGCCCAACGTCCAGTCGCCGAGCGGCTGGCTGTGGATCAGGTTGACGTATTGCTGGCTGTAGATGTCCTTGAGCTCGGCGTTCCACAGGCCGATCTGGGTGCGCTTGTCGTTGAACACGTATTCGCCGCCCTGAAAGTTGAAGCGATCGGAGGTGAACGCGGCTTTGCCGGTCATCGACATGTCGCTCATGCTGCTGTCGTCGCGCGGGCTGTTGGCGCGGAACTGGCCGCCGTAGAGGGTCAGGCCGTCGATTTCCTTCGAGGTGATCTGGCCGCCGCGAAAGGTCTGCGGCAGCGAGCGGCCGTCGTCCGAACGCAGGATCGGCAGCACCGGCATCCACTCGCCGACCTTCACTTCGGTTTGCGACAGTTTGGCTTTGAACGCGACGTTGGTGCGGCCGAAGTTGTCCGCCGGGCGTCCGTCATGATCCAGCGGCAACAGTTGCGTGCCGCCGGTGCCTTTGCCGCCATCGAGCTTCACCGAGTACAACCCCAGCACATCCAGACCGAACCCGACGGTGCCCTGGGTGAAACCGGATTTGGCGTCGAGGATGAAGTTCTGCGTCCACTCTTCAGCCTTGCCCTGAACCTTGGTCGGGTTGGTGAAGTTGCGGTTGATGTAGAAGTTGCGCAGGTTCAGGTTGACCTTGGCCCCGTCGATAAAACCGGCTTCTTCAGCCGCAGCGGGCAGCGCGATGCCGGCCAGGGCGAGGGCGATCAGACCGGGAAGTGCGTAGGGCGCAGGGGAGGTTGTCATGGGCTCGGGTCTCTCTTGTTTTTTTGGGGCAAACGGGGGCGCTGCGGCCGTTTTTCAAGGCGCAGACATTCGATGGATTCAGAGGCGAAGCGGCGGCGATCAGCCGGGAGGAGCAGGGCGCGGGAGCATGGTGTCGAACCTGTTGTTATTGGTTTTGTGGCTCGAATGGTGCGGGGCGCGGGCGAGGCGATTCAATCGGCGAAAGTGGAATTTGGGCGATTATCGAACGCAAGATTTGCGGGCAACAAAAAGCCCACCAAACGGTGGGCTTCTTGTATTCAGCAGATGATCAGAACAACTTCATCTTCGGCGCTTCTTCTTTGAGCGGCTCGTTCTGCGCGGTCTGCGCATTCCAGCCACCGCCCAGGGCCTTGTACAGGTTGACCGCACTGGTCAGCTGCGCGAGGCGGTCGGTGATCAGCGATTGTTGCGCGCTGAACAGCTGACGCTGGGCATCGAGGAAGGTCAGGTTGCTGTCGACGCCAATACGATAGCGACGCTCGGCGAGGCGGTAGTAATCCTGGTTCGCCTGAACGAAGTCCCGCTGGGCCTGCAACTGCTCGGTGTAGGTCTGGCGCGCGGCCAGGCCGTCGGCGACTTCCTGGAAGGCCGTTTGAATGGACTTCTCGTAGTTCGCCACGCCAATGTCCTTCTGGATCTTGGCGTAGTCGAGGCTGGCGCGCAGGCTGCCGGCGTTGAAGATCGGCAGGTTGATCTGCGGCTGGAACAGCCACGTGCCCGAACCACCCTTGAACAGGCCGGACAGGTCCGGGCTCAGGCTGCCCGCGTTGGCGGTCAGGCTGATGCTCGGGAAGAACGCTGCACGGGCTGCGCCGATGTTGGCGTTGGCGGCCTTCAGGTTGTACTCGGCCTGCAGGATGTCCGGACGGCGTTGCAGCAGATCCGACGGCAGACCGGCCGGTACGTCGGCCAGCAGGTCATCCGACAGCGGCTTGGCCGCTTGCAGGTTGGCCGGTATGCCGGTGCCGAGCAGCAGGGTCAGGCTGTTTTCGTCCTGGGCGACCTGGCGGGTGTAACGCGCCAGTTGTGCCCGGGCGTTTTCCACCGAGGTGCGTGACTGCGCCAGGTCCAGCGCCGAGGCCACACCGACTTCGTTGCTGCGACTGGTCAGCTTGTAGCTTTCCTCGAAGGCACCGAGGGTGTCCTGCGTCAGCTTCAGCAGTTCCTTGTCGGCCTGCCAGGTCAGGTAGGCGTTGGCCACGCTGGCCACCAGGCTGATCTGGGTGCTGCGGCGCGCTTCTTCGGTGGCGAAGTATTGTTGCAGCGCTTGTTCGCTCAAGCTGCGAACCCGACCGAACAGGTCGAGTTCGTAGGCGCTGATGCCGACGGTCGCGGAGTAGGAGCTGGTGATGCTCGACTCGCCGGTCTGCGACGCACGGGCCGGAACCCGCTGGCGGCTGCCGCTGGCATTGGCCGACACGGCCGGGAACAGATCGGCACGCTGGATGCGGTATTGAGCCGCGTAGGCGTCGATATTCAGCGCCGCGACGCGCAGGTCGCGGTTGTTTTCCAGGGCCACCTGGATCAGCTGCTGCAAGGCAGGGTCATGGAAAAACTGCTTCCAGCCCTGTTCGGCAGCGGCCTGCGCCGGTGCCTGGGCCGGCGAGTACGCCGGGCCCTGCGGGTATTGGCCCGCCACCGGTGCTTGCGGCTGCTGATAATCCGGTATCAGCGAGCAACCGCTCAGCACGAAGGCGGCGACTGCGATGGAGAGTAGCGACTTGCTCATTGGCCAGCCTCTTTAGGAGTTTCTATGGCGTCATCCTTGCCGGCGTTTTTGCGCTGACCCATGGACGACACAGTGACGAAGAACAGTGGAACCCAGAATATCGCCAGAACGGTGGCAGTGATCATACCGCCAATCACCACGGTGCCGATTGCGTGCTGGCTGCCCGAACCTGCCCCGGTGGAAATCGCCAGAGGCACCACGCCGAGGATGAACGCCAGGGACGTCATGATGATCGGACGCAGACGCATGCGGCAAGCCTCGATGGCGGCATCGCGCAGGCTGCTGCCCTGTTCGTGCAGTTCCTTGGCGAATTCGACGATCAGAATAGCGTTTTTCGCCGCCAGACCAATGGTCGTCAACAGACCCACCAGGAAGTACACGTCGTTGGACAGACCGCGCAGACTGGTCGCCAGCAATGCCCCGATGATCCCCAGCGGTACGACGAGCACGACGGCGATCGGAATCGACCAGCTCTCGTAGAGAGCCGCCAGACACAGGAACACCATCAATAGCGACAGCGCGAACAGTGCCGGCGCTTGCGAACCTGCCAGACGTTCTTCATAGGACAGACCGGTCCAGGAAATACCGACCCCCTTCGGCAGTTTGGCAGCAATCGCCTCGACCTCGGCCATGGCTTCACCGGTGGAATAGCCAGGCGCCGGGGCACCGAGAATCTCGACCGCTTCCACACCGTTGTAACGCGACAGTTTCGGCGAGCCGTAGATCCACTCACCCTTGGCGAATGCGGAGAACGGAACCATGGTGCCGCTGGCGTTACGCACATACCATTTCTTGAGGTCTTCCGGGCTCATGCGCGAGTCCGGCTGGCCCTGTACGTACACCTTCTTCACCCGACCACGGTCGATGAAGTCGTTGACGTAGCTACTGCCCAGCGCAATCGACAGGGTGTTATTGATGTCGGAGATGGTGATGCCCAGAGCACTGGCTTTCTCGTCGTCGATTTCCAACTGGAACTGTGGTTCGTCGTTCAGACCGTTCGGACGCACCTGCGACAGCACTTTGCTTTGCGCGGCCATGCCCAGGAACTGGTTACGCGCGGCCATCAGTTGCTCGTGACCGATACCGGCACGGTCCTGCAGGAACACGTCGAAACCGGTGGCGTTACCCAACTCCAGTACGGCCGGCGGGGCGAAGGCGAACACCATTGCATCGCGGAAGGTGAAGAAGTGCTGCTGGGCGCGGGCGGCGAGTTTGAACACGCTGTTGTCGGCGTTCCGCTCGTGCCACGGCTTGAGCATGATGAACGCCATGCCCGAGCTCTGGCCACGGCCGGCGAAGTTGAAGCCGGTCACGGTGAATACCGACGCTACGGCGTCGCCTTCACCGCCATCCTTGGTCGGACGCAGCAGGAACTCACGCATTTCATCCACGACCACTTGAGTGCGCTGGGCACTCGAACCGGCCGGGGTCTGTACCTGGGCGAACAGTACGCCCTGGTCTTCTTCCGGCAGGAAGGACGATGGAATACGCAGGAACAGCCAGATCATGCCGACGAAGATGATCAGGTAAGCCAGCAGGTACGGGGCCTTGTGGCGCAGGATGTTGCCGACGCCGCGCTCGTAGCTTTTGACGCTGCGGTCGAAACCACGGTTGAACCAGCCGAAGAAGCCTTTTTTCGGGGTGCCGTGTTCGCCGTGTGGAATCGCCTTGAGCATGGTGGCGCACAGCGCCGGGGTGAAGATCAGTGCAACCAGTACCGACAGCGCCATGGCCGACACGATGGTGATCGAGAACTGCTTGTAGATCACACCGGTGGAGCCGCCAAAGAATGCCATCGGTAGCAATACCGCCGACAGCACCAGGGCGATACCGACCAGGGCGCCCTGGATCTGGCCCATGGATTTCTTGGTCGCTTCCTTCGGTGACAAGCCTTCTTCGCTCATCACCCGCTCGACGTTTTCCACCACAACGATGGCGTCGTCCACCAGCAAACCGATGGCCAGCACCATGCCGAACATGGTCAGGGTGTTGATGCTGAAGCCGGCCGCCGCGAGGATGCCGAACGTGCCGAGCAATACCACCGGCACGGTCATCGTGGTGATGACGGTGGCGCGGAAGTTCTGCAGAAACAGGAACATCACCAGGAACACCAGTACGATCGCTTCGACCAGGGTTTCAACCACACCCTTGATCGACTCGGTCACCACCGGGGTGGTGTCGTACGGGAACACCACTTCCATGCCTTGCGGGAAGAACGGCTTGAGGTCGTCAATCGTCTTGCGCAGTGCCTTGGCGGTGTCGAGGGCGTTGGCGCCGTTGGCCAGTTTTACCGCCAGACCGGACGCCGGGCTGCCGTTGAACTGGGCGCTGATCGCATAGTTCTCGCCACCCAGGCCGACGTCGGCGACGTCTTTCAGACGGACCTGAGAGCCATCCTTGTTGACCTTGAGCAGAATCTCTTTGAACTGCTCGGCGGTCTGCAGACGGGTCTTGCCGATGATCGTGGCGTTCAGCTGCTGGCCCTGCACGGCAGGCAAGCCACCGAGCTGACCGGACGACACCTGGACGTTCTGCGCCGCAATCGCGGTTTTCACGTCGACCGGGGTCAGGTTGAAGTTGTTCAACTTGGCCGGGTCGAGCCAGATACGCATCGCGTACTGGGCACCGAAGACCTGGAAGTCACCGACACCGGCGGTCCGCGAGATCGGGTCCTGCATGTTCGACACGATGTAGTTGGACAGGTCGTCCTTGGTCATGCTGCCGTCACGCGACACCACGCCGATCACCAGCAGGAAGTTCTTCACTGCCTTGGTCACGCGGATACCCTGTTGCTGCACTTCTTGCGGCAGCAGCGGGGTGGCCAGGTTCAGCTTGTTCTGGACCTGGACCTGCGCGGTGTCGGAGTTGGTGCCTTGCTCGAAGGTCGCGGTGATGGTCATGCTGCCGTCGGAGTTACTTTCCGAGGACACATAACGCAGGTTGTCGATACCGTTGAGCTGCTGCTCGATCACTTGCACCACGGTGTCCTGAACCGTCTGTGCCGAAGCACCCGGGTAGGTCACGGAGATTGCAATGGCCGGTGGCGCAATGCTCGGGTACTGGTTGATTGGCAGTTTCAGGATCGAAAGTGCCCCGACCAGCATGATCACCAGGGCAATTACCCAGGCGAAAATCGGACGGTCGATGAAAAATTTTGACATGGATTACTCCCCTTTGCCGCCGGCGGCTTTGTCAGCTGCCTGAGCGGGGGCCGGGTTCTTCTTGCCGACGTTGGTCGCTTCGGTCGGTTTGACCTCAACACCCGGTTTGACGAATTGCAGCCCTTCGGTGATCAGACGATCTCCGGCCTTCAGGCCGTCTTCGATCAGCCACTGGCTGCCGACGGTGCGGCTGGCCTTGAGCTGACGCAGCTCGACCTTGTTGTCCGGACCGACGACCAGCGCAGTCGGGGTGCCCTTGAGGTCGCGGGTCACGCCTTGCTGCGGTGCGAGGATCGCGGCGCTGTTCACACCGGCCTGCAACTGCGCGTGGACGAACATGCCCGGCAGCAAAGTGTGGTCGGGGTTCGGGAACACGGCGCGCAGGGTCACGGAACCGGTGGTCTGGTCGACCGACACTTCGGAGAATTCCAGCTTACCGTCGAGCTTGTACTGGCTGCCGTCTTCGAGGGTCAGCTTGACCGCAGCGGCGTTGTCGCCGGCCTTCTGCAGACGACCGCTTTCCAGTTCGCGACGCAATTCCAGCAACTCGACCGAGGACTGGGTAACGTCGACGTAGATCGGGTCCAGTTGCTGGATCACGGCCATCGCATCGGTCTGGCCGCTGCTGACCAGCGCGCCTTCGGTCACCGAAGAGCGGCCGATACGACCGGAGATCGGTGCGTAGACCTTGGTGTAACGCACGTTGATCTGCGCGCTCTGCAGCGACGCTTCCGATTGCAGGCGGTTGGCCACGGCGGTGTCGTATTCCTGACGGCTGACAGCCTGTTCGTCGACCAGTTGCTTGTAGCGGTCGGAGATCGACTTGGTCGAACGCAGGTTGGCTTCGGCGCTTTTCAGGGTCGCTTCATAGACCGACGGATCGATCTGATACAGCTGCTGGCCGGCTTTGACATCGCCGCCTTCCTTGAACAGACGCTTGAGAATGATGCCGTTTACCTGTGGACGAACTTCGGCGATTCGGAACGCGCTGGTGCGGCCCGGCAGTTCGGAAGTCAGGGTAAAGGCTTGTGGTTGCAGGGTGACGACGCCGACCTGAGGAGGTGGTGCGGCGGGAGCCGCCTCTTCCTTTTTACATCCGCTGAGCAGCGATGCCAGGGCGACGGCAGTGACCAGAGCGGTAACAGCTGGCTTGAATTGCATGAAGATCCTCGGGTCAGGCGCGCGAAAAGCGCACAAGAAGTGTGGAAGGGTAAAAAAGGGTTACCGGGTGGATAAGTAGCTTGCTAATGAATATACTTACGTTCATGGTTGTTTGTAAACACCTTGGCGTCGTATCCACCCTGTTACAAAAGTCGTCGCAAGGTCTGAAATTGTAGGCCGGGGAGCCGATCCGCGAGAGATCGACCCTTTTTTATTCAGCGGATATTCAGCCATCCCTGAAACATCCTGTTTGAGGTTTTACTGCCATGGTCCGTCGTACCAAAGAGGAAGCTCAGGAAACGCGCAGCCAGATTCTCGAAGCGGCTGAGAAAGCCTTCTATGAGCGGGGCGTGGCGCGCACGACGTTGTCGGATATCGCGACCCTGGCGGGGGTGACGCGAGGTGCCATCTACTGGCACTTCAGCAACAAGGCCGATCTGTTGCAAGCCATGCTCGATACCCTGCATGAGCCGCTGGACGAACTGGCCAAGGCCAGCGAAAGCGAGGACGAACCTGATCCATTGGGCTGCATGCGCCAATTGCTGATTCATTTGTTTCATAAAGTTGCACTGGATCCGAAGACCCGGCGTATCAACGAAATTCTGTTTCATAAGTGCGAGTTCACCGATGAAATGTGCGATCTGCGTCAGCAGCGCCGGACCGCCAGCCTCGATTGCAATGTGCGGATCGCGCTGACATTGAGTAATGCGGTCAATCGTGGACAGTTGCCGGCGGACCTCGACACCGCCCGGGCAGCCATCAGCATTCACGCCTATATCGACGGCCTCCTTTATGGATGGCTCCTGGCGCCAGACAGCTTCGATCTGTACGCCGAGGCGGAGCGTTGGGTCGATACCGGGCTGGACATGCTGCGCTGGAGCCCCAGCCTGCGCAAATGAAACAAAATTCGTTATTGGTCCGTGGGTGTCAACCGTGATGTTGAAAATGAACGGTGCTTCACGCACGGTGCGGTAATGGGCTGCTTTTATATACGCACGTTCACTTGATTGACAGATTGCTAGCTCAGTATTTTGTAGGAATTTTGTGTCTGGAATGTGAGAGAGGGTAAGTGCCAGACAATCAATCCTGACGTGACCCCCTATTGGAGCTGCGTCAGACCTACGATAAACAAAAAGCCCCGACTCTTAAGAGCCCAGGGCTTTTTTCGTATTTCTGTAATTGACGAATGCTGTCGGTAGTCGATGTGGCCGACCGTGGAGCATCCTTGAGTGCATACCGCTTTACGATCAAAGGAATCTTTTTACTTGAATGGTTGCGAACTAAGTAATCTCGGTTCACAACAGCCCAATAATTGGTTATATGGGCGGTCGTGCTTAACCTAAGTTGATCGCTATGGCATAGCTATAAGGACGAGCGGACTGGTGCCGGGTTATATGAGATTTGACGGTGAGTGGTTCTTTACCAATAGAACGAACGTTATGTTCGCGGTTGGGGATTATTTTCGTGTCAAAGGCGAACGGTTCATAGGGGGCCGTTAACTTTACTGAGGTTGTGAAATCAAAGGCTTGCTTTTCACCGGAGTAAGTAAACGCATGTCCGACGGGAGTTGATCTTCGCCGTTTCGCCCCACCAGAAAGCGCTGGAGGCGTACTGCGTAGTATGAACTGCATGTATTGCCAAGGGTGGATGACCAGATCCTCTCCTTCGAGTCCACTGGTATCCCAGCTGCATTGAGTGAGTGAAAATGTTTCCGAAGTTCCATTGTAAATATTGATTAGAATACTGTTATTGCCTTCGTGTTTAATCGTATTCCAGGTTTTTTCTTCCTGTTGTTGAGCTTTTTTGATAACGGTTTGAAATTCCTTTTCAAGTTCTAAGTGAGTAGTAGTCTTGGTGTGTTCGTCGTCGGTGATGTTGGAAAGCACAGTGCCTAATATACTGGCGGCGACTGGGCTGGTCAAGTAAGTTGAGCTTGACAGAATGGAGGTTAGAGTAGTGTTTTCGAATATTTTCATTTGAGTGTCTTCATGATTGTTTTCGTCTTTTGAAGCGGTACTGTTTGTTGTGTCATTCATGACGGTTTCTCTTTTTGTTTAGTTGGAGCTTGCGAAAATAACAGTGCCAAGATCGATGTGCATGCGATCTATGTAATGGTTTGTTTCGCAAGTAGTCGCCCCCTGATAAACAAAAAAGCCCCGGCTCTTTCGAGTCCGGGGCTTTTGAATTGCAAAGCGTAGTGATTACAACGTTGGATAGTCGATGTAGCCGACCGGGCCCTTGCCGTAGAACAGTTCTGGACGCGGTTCGTTCAGCGGAGCATCGGCCTTCAAACGAGCCGGCAGGTCAGGGTTGGCAATGAACGGGATGCCGAATGCCACGGCGTCCGCCTTGCCCTCGGCCAGCCACGCGTTGGCGCTGTCCTTGGTGAAGCGCTCGTTGGCAATGTAGGCGCCGCCGAAGGCTTCCTTCAGTTGTGGGCCGAGGCTGTCGGCGCCTTCTTTCTCGCGGGAGCAGATGAAGGCGATGCCACGCTTGCCCAGTTCACGCGCCACGTAGGTGAAGGTTTCGGCCAGGTTGTCGTCGCCCATGTCATGGGAGTCGGCACGCGGTGCCAGGTGTACGCCGACACGACCGGCGCCCCAGACTTCGATCGCCGCGTCGGTCACTTCCAGTAGCAGGCGGGCACGGTTTTCCAGGGAGCCGCCGTAGTTGTCGGTGCGCTGGTTGGTGCTGCTTTGCAGGAACTGGTCGAGCAGGTAGCCGTTGGCGCCGTGGATTTCCACGCCGTCGAAACCGGCGGCCTTGGCGTTTTCTGCACCGACGCGGTAGGCGTCGACGATGTCGGCGATTTCAGCGTTTTCCAGTGCGCGCGGGGTTGGATAGTCGGCCAGCGGGCGAACCAGGCTGACGTGGCCTTTAGGCTGGATGGCGCTCGGTGCAACCGGCGTTTCGCCGTTCAGGTACGACGGGTGGGAGATCCGGCCGACGTGCCACAGTTGCAGGACGATCTTGCCGCCGGCGGCGTGAACGGCCTTGGTCACGTTGGTCCAGCCGCGTACCTGGTCATTGGACCAGATGCCCGGGGTGTCCGGATAGCCGACGCCCATTGGGGTCACCGAGGTGGCTTCGCTGAGGATCAGGCCGGCCGAGGCGCGTTGTACGTAATACTCGGCCATCAGCGCGTTCGGTACGCGGCCTTCGTCGGCGCGGCAGCGGGTCAGCGGCGCCATGATGATGCGGTTGGACAGCTCGAGGTCGCCCAGTTTGATCGGATCGAAAATTGTTGCCATGAGATACAACCCTCGTGAGGTAAGTGAGTGAATCAGTTAGCGGTGGCCAGCTCGGGATTGCCGTTCTGGCGGAATGTGATCAGGGTCACCAGCAGCGCGAGAACCGCCAGCGCAGCAGCGGCGAGAGGCACGCTGGTCAGGCCGTAGCCGTGGGCGATGACGCTGCCGCCGACCCAGGCGCCGAGGGCGTTGCCGACGTTGAAGGCGCCGATGTTCAGGGTCGACACCAGGTTCGGTGCCGCCTGGCCGTAGGTCACGACGTTTACTTGCAGGGCCGGCACGGCGGCGAAACACGCGGTAGCCCAGAGGAACAGGGTGATTTCGGTGGGGATCAGGGCGATGCTGGTCCAGGTCAGGACGGTGGAGGTCACGGCCATGGCGATGAACACGCCGATCAGCGTCGCGGCGAGGCCCTTGTCGGCCAGTTTGCCGCCGATGATGTTGCCGACGGTCAGGCCCAGGCCGATGAGCATCAGGGTCCAGGTCACGCCACGGGGCGAGACGCCGGTGACATCGCCCAGCAATGGAGCGACGTAAGTGAACAGGGTGAATACCGAGGCGGCGAACAGCGCGGTCATGCTCAGCGACAGCCAGATGCCGGCGCCCTTGAGGGCGGCCAGTTCGGCGCGCATGTCGAGTTTTTCTTCGTCACGCTTGGCCGGCAGGAAGCGGATCAGGCCGATCAGCGCGATCACCCCGATCACGGTCACTGCCCAGAAGGTCGAGCGCCAGCCGGCTTCCTGACCGAGGGCGGTGCCCAGCGGTACACCCAGCACGTTGGCCAGGGTCAGGCCGGTGAACATCAGGGCCACGGCCGAGGCGCGTTTGTTCGGCGCCACCAGGTTGGCCGCGACCACCGAACCGATGCCGAAGAACGCACCGTGGCAGAGGGCGGTGACCACTCGGGCGAACATCAGCACGTTGTAATCAGTGGCGATGGCGCAGAGCAGGTTGCCGATAATGAAGATGCCCATCAGCGTAACCAGTGCAGCCTTGCGCGGCAGTTTTGCAGTGGCCATTGCCATGAACGGCGCACCAATCGCCACGCCCAGGGCGTAGCCGGTCACCAGCCAGCCGGCACCGGGAATCGACACGCCGAGGTCAGCCGCCACATTGGGCAGCAGGCCCATGATGACGAACTCGGTGGTGCCGATGGCGAAGGCGCTCAAGGCGAGTATGAGTAGCGAGAGGGGCATCGTTTAATCCTTTTGGCTGGCTGACGTTAAGGGTCAGAGCTCTTTGCTGAGGGTGCTGAGGAACGCCTGGATCACGTCCTCGTTGCGTTTGAAAAAGTGCCACTGGCCGGCCTTCTGGCTGCTGATCAGCCCGGCCCGTTGCAGGGTGGCCAGGTGGGCGGAAACGGTCGATTGCGATAAGCCGCAGCGTTGATCGATCTGCCCGGCGCAGATGCCGTACTCGTGGTTGTGGATCTGTTCCGGAAACTGGGCTTTCGGGTCTTTCAGCCAGTTGAGGATGTCTCGCCGTACTGGGTGTGCCAGGGCTTTTATTATTTCGTCGAGGTCAATGTTCATGGCTGGGTGCTCGTGATGTGTGTAGCGCTATATCGCGATGAGGCGAACTTTATATCGGTACTTCGCGATACACCAATATGAATTTGATCTGATGACCGCATAAATCGGTATATCGGGTTATAACGATATGTGAGGTGTAAACAATTGCGGGCGCGGTGCTAAGCTGCGCCCATGAACTATCTCGCACATTTACACCTCGGTGGCCAGCGCCCCGGTCAACTGCTCGGCAGTCTGTATGGCGATTTCGTCAAAGGGCGGCTGCAAGGGCAGTTCGAGCCGGAGATCGAAGCGGCGATTGCCCTGCATCGACAGATCGACGTGTTCACTGATCGTCATCCATTGGTGGACGCTTCACTGGCGCGGTTTTCCACGACTCGCCGCCGTTACGCGGGCATCGTTCTCGACGTGTTTTTCGACCATTGCCTGGCCCGGGACTGGACGCAGTACGCCGACCGGCCGCTGGGCCAATTCACCACCGACGTTTACCGCGTGCTGTCGAACGAGCGGCAATTGCCCGACCGCCTGGCGAAGATCGCCCCGCACATGGTGGCCAATGATTGGTTGGGCTCGTATCAGGAGTTCGAAGTGCTGGAGCAGGTGTTGCGTGGAATCTCCCGGCGCCTGACCCGACCCGAAGAGCTGGCGGGGGCGATGGAGGAGTTGCGGCGGTTGTATGAACCGTTGAGCGAGGACTTTCGTTTGTTCTACCCACAGCTGCAGGACTTTGCCGGCCGGCAGCTGTAGATAGATGTCGCCGATCAGGCCGCTATCAGATCGCGGGCATGTTGTGCTTCGACCGGTTTGAGCACATCACCGAACAAGGCTTTCTGCACCGCCTGCTGCGCCTCGAACGCGAGTGCCGCGCGTTCCCGGCCCTGACAGGCAATCGGCTTGAGCAGATGAATCTCGACATCGCCGCAGTCGTTGCTGAACAGGCGCATCAGGTGCGACAGCAGATCATCGTCACCAATGAACGGCGCCAGCGAATCGATCTTGCCGTCGCGCAGGTAACGGATCGCCACCGGTTGCAGTTTCACCTCGGAATCAATCGCCGCCGACAGCAGGCGACCATGAAAGGTGCGCAGCGAACGGCCATCGGTGGTGGTGCCTTCCGGGAACATCAGCAGCGGATGAGCGGTTTGCAGGTGACGGGTCATCTGCTTGCGGATCAGTTGGCTGTCGCCCGAACCGCGACGGATGAACAGGCTGCCGGCCTTCGCTGCCAGCCAACCGGCCACCGGCCAGGTGCGCACTTCGGCCTTGGACAGAAACGACAGCGGCGTGAGCATGCCGAGCAGCGGAATGTCGGTCCACGACACATGGTTGCTGACCCACAGCATCGGCTGCTTCGGCAGCTCACCATGCACGGTCACGCGAAAGGGCAGGGCATTGCTCAAACGCGCCATGAAAAACCGCGACCAGCGCTGCCGACGCTCCATCGAATGGGCCAGCCCCAGACGTTCGAATAATCCGAAGACACTGGCCATGCTCAACCCCAGTGTCACCACCAGCAGCACTCGCGCGATCCGCGCGTACACCCGCAGCCGGCTCATTACACGGCCGCCTTGAAGTGCTTGGCGTAGCGCGGGCAGAGTTCGTCGCGCTTGAGCAGGATGAACACGTCGGCGACCTGGAAGTCTTCGTCCCAGCACGGCTCGCCGCAGATCTTCGCACCCAGGCGCATGTAGGCCTTGAGCAGCGGCGGCATTTCGGCGATCACGTTCGACGGAATGTCGAGGCTTGGCAGCGGATTCTTCGGTTCGGCGCGCAGGTGTTCGGTGCACAGATAACGCTCGCGCAGGCGCTGCATGATCGCGTGGGCCTGCACGCCGCCGTCCTGCATCGGGATGCTCGCGCAGCCCATCAGGTAGCTGTAGCCGCCCTGATTCAGCACTTCGGCCAGTTCGCCCCACAGCACGGCGATGGTGCCGCCGTTGCGGTAGGCCGGGTCGACGCAGGTGCGACCGATTTCCAGGATCGGGCCTTGCAGATGCGCGAGGCCGTGCAGGCTGAATTCTTCTTCGCTGTAGAACTTGCCCAGGCTGCTGGCGGCGGTGTGATCGAGCAAACGGGTGGTCGCCACCAGGCGGCCGGTGTTCAGGTCACGCACGCCGATGTGGCTGCAGTGAACATCATAGTCATCCATGTCCAGACCCAGCTCCGCGCCGTTCAGCTTGGCGTTGAACTCGCCGCTGAACACGTTGAAGCGCAAGGCCTGGGCTTGCTGCAAGGCCTCGGCGCCGATCAGGCGTTCGGCTTGCAGGCGGCGTTCATTGCCGGTGTCGCTGATGCGGGCGATCTGAGTCATGTGAATCTCCGTACGGGCCTTGAAACCGTCATGGGTTGCAGCCGATCGACTTTCTTTATGCAGCCGTGTTGTGCAAAGTCAGGCTATGTAGCCCCGGTGTCATCGCCATGAATGTTTGGTGATGCTTATATGACAGCCCACGAGGAGCCTCTGATGACCTGGTCGACCCTGCTGGAATGCCGCGAACGCCTGCCCGCCGTTGCCGATCTGGCGGAGGGCTTCGCCACGTTGCTGCAGCAATTGGGCAGCGTGACGCCGTTCGAACTGGCGGTGGCGGGAGGGCGGCGGATGGCGACGCCGGGGCTGGCGTTTCTGGTGGGTTATCAGGCGGCGTTGCGCATGCTTTGGCCGAGTGCGCCGCCGAGCCTCGGCGCGTTGTGTGCGACCGAGCAGCGCAGCCTGCGCCCGGCGGACATGAAGACCCGGCTCACGGATCTGCGCCTCACCGGGCAAAAGGATTTCGTCACCGCCGGCGATGCGGCGGACTGGCTGCTGATCGCCGCGCGCAGTGAGCAACCGGGCGAATCACCGCGCCTGAGCCTGGCGGTGGTGTACCCCGGCGAACCCGGCGTGCGGGTGGAAAAACTCCCGGCGCTGCCGTTGATGCCGGACATCAGCCATGGTCGTCTGCATCTCGACGATGCGTTGTGCGAGTTGCTCGCCGGGGACGGTTGGGATGCTTACGTCAAACCGTTCCGCACCCTTGAAGACGGTTACGTGTTGAGTGCAATGACCGCGTGGTTGTACGGCGTCGGTCAGGACAGCGGCTGGCCGCAGCCGCTGCAATTGCGCTTGCTGGCGCTGTTGGCCGGATGTGCGGAAGTCAGTCGGCAGCCGCCGAACAATCCGGCGGGGCATTTGTTGCTCGGCGGTTTGTTTGCGCAATTCGACGGGCTCAAACCTGAAGTCGATCAGGCACTGCGTGACGGCAATCCCGAGTGGGCGACGATGTGGCAGCGCGATCAATCGGTCATGCAACTGGCGGCAGGCGCGCGGGCCAAGCGTCTGGCCAAGGCGTTGGCGGCAAACCAAAACACATCTGTCATGAACGCCGGCTAGTCTTCTCAGGTTCATCCCCAGAGCCCTCACCATGTTCAAAGGCCTGTCCCTGTTTCTGCTGCTGATCAGCTTCACGGTTCAGGCCGAACAATGGCCGGGCGAGCAATGGCCGACCGGCGCGAAACTCACCGGCCCAGCCGTCGAGGCACTGGAGGCCTATGCCTTCCCGACCCGCGATGACAACACCCGCAAAGGCATCCGCACCGATGCCTTGCTGGTGATCCGCGACGGCCAGCTCATCTACGAACGCTACGCCGCCGCGACCACCGCCGACACCCCGCACCTGACCTGGTCGATCAGCAAAAGCCTGATGGCCACGGTGTTCGGCGTAGCGTACGGCGAAGGCCTGTTCAAGCTCGATGACCCGGCGGCGACGTTTTACCCGGCGCTGGAAAAACACCCGGCCATCACGATCAAGGATCTGCTGCACTGGTCCTCCGGCATCGACTGGCAGGAAGACTACGAATACGCCCCGCTGAAATCCTCGGTGGTGGCGATGCTCTACACCCGTGGCCACCGCGACATGGCCGCCTTCACCGCCGATCACGACAGCTACGCGCCAGCGGGCCAGGCGTTCCGTTATTCCAGCGGCGACAGCAATCTGTTGGCCGCAGCCCTGAAGACCATCGTCGGCCCACAGCGTTATCCCGACTATCCGTGGACAGCGCTTTTCGATCCCTTGGGCATCCGCCATGCCACGTGGGAAACCGACGCCACCGGCACCTTCGTCGCCTCTTCCTACGCTTATATGACCGCCCGGGATCTGGCGCGAATCGGCCTGTTGATGGAACGGGACGGGCGCTGGAACGACCGGCAGTTGTTGCCCAAGGATTGGGTCGCCTTCAACCGCCAACCCTTCGCCAGCTACAAGGCCCATCAGGACGAAGCCGTGCCCGGCGGCCAGTGGTGGCTCAATCGCCCGGCGGATGGCGCGCCTTCGCCATGGCTCGACGCACCGCCCGACACCTTCGCCGCCCTCGGCCACTGGGGCCAGACGCTGTACGTGATCCCGAGCGAAAAACTGGTGATCGTGCGCTACGCCGATGACCGCGACGGCAGCTATCGCCACAACGAATTGCTCAAGCGCCTGCTCGGGGCGGTGCGGCCATGAAACTGTTCAGACGCATCCTGCTGGGGCTGCTGGTCGTGCTGCTGGGCTGGGGCTGGCACGAGCGCGAAAACCTGTGGGCCTTCCCGGACATCATCAGCGCCTACACCGCCAAGGAATATTGCTCGTGCCGCTACGTGATGAACAACGACGCCGAGTATTGCCGGGGCTACGTGAAGCAATGGCTGCCAAGCGAACTGACCGATGACCGCACACAAAAGATCGTCACCGCCAGCGGCCTGGGACGCAGCAACAGCGCCCAATGGCAAGGCGAACGCCAGGGCTGTCGCCTGCAACCCTGATCCGGTTCCACCCTGTGGAACCACATTCGATTGTCCTCTCGCGTGTCTCGCGGTTATCTGGCGGTGAGCACGACCTGCCGTTCACGTGTCGTGAAACAACACCGAACAACAAGACCGGGAACACCCGCGCGAGGAGAACCGTCATGCCCCGACATCAGCACATTCTGGCCTGGCTCAACGATGTGGCCAGCGACCTGCACGCCACCCGCCAGGACATTCACGCCCACCCTGAACTCGGTTTCGAAGAAAGCCGCACCTCGGCGCTGGTCGCCCGGTCGCTCGAAGACTGGGGTTATGAAGTCCACACCGGCGTCGGCAAGACCGGCGTGGTCGGCGTGCTGCGCAACGGCAGCAGCACGCGCAAACTCGGGCTGCGGGCCGACATGGATGCGCTGCCGATCATCGAGAACACCGGCGTCGCCTACAGCAGCCGTCATCAAGGCTGCATGCACGCCTGCGGCCACGACGGGCATACCGCGATGCTGCTCGGCGCGGCGCGTTATCTGGCCGCGACCCGTCAGTTCGACGGCACCCTGACGCTGATTTTCCAGCCCGCCGAAGAAGGCCAGGGCGGGGCCGAAGCGATGCTCGCCGATGGCCTGCTCGAACGCTTCCCGTGCGATGCGCTGTTCGGCATGCACAACATGCCGGGTTTGCCGGCAGGGCATCTGGGCTTTCGTGAAGGGCCGATGATGGCTTCGCAGGATCTGCTCACGGCCACCATCGAAGGCGTTGGCGGTCACGGCTCGATGCCGCATCTGGCGGTGGATCCGCTGGTCGCCGCAGCCAGTGTGGTGATGGCGTTGCAAACCGTGGTCGCGCGCAACATCGATGCGCAGCAGGCGGCGGTGGTGACGGTCGGCGCATTGCAGGCCGGCGAGGCGGCCAACGTGATCCCGCAACAGGCGATCCTGCGCCTGAGCCTGCGTGCGCTGAACGCCGAGGTCCGCGAACAGACCCTGAACCGCGTGTGCTCGATCATCGAAGCCCAGGCCGAAAGCTTCGGCTGCACCTCGACCATCGAACACCGCCCGGCCTATCCGGTGTTGGTCAACCACATCGCTGAAACCGAGTTCGCCCGTCAGGTCGGCGTCGAACTGGTCGGCACCGACGCCGTCGATGGCAACACACCCAAGCTGATGGGCAGCGAAGACTTCGCCTGGATGCTCCAGCGCTGCCCCGGCGCCTACCTGTTCATCGGCAACGGCGTGGCGCGGCCGATGGTGCATAACCCGGCCTACGACTTCAACGACGACATTCTGCTGACCGGCGCGGCGTATTGGGGCGCGCTCACCGAGAGCTGGCTCAAGCCGGCCTGATTTCTTCACTTTTTGCTGCCGCTGGAACGCAGGTGCGCACGTGCCTGCGTGGTCAACCCACAGCTTCTGGAGAATCCCCATGCAGACTTCGAACGCAGGCGTTTCGCGCACCCGGCAAGTGGTCGCCGCCGTCATCGGCAACGCCCTGGAATGGTACGACTTCATCGTTTATGGCTTTCTGGCGAGCATCATCGCCCGGCAGTTTTTCCCGTCCGACGACGACTACGCTTCGCTGCTGATGGCGCTGGCGACCTTCGGCGTCGGCTTTTTCATGCGCCCGGTGGGCGGCATCCTGCTCGGCATCTATTCCGACCGCAAAGGGCGCAAGGCGGCGATGCAGATGATCATCCGCCTGATGACCGTGTCCATCGCCCTGATCGCGTTCGCGCCCAACTACGCCGCCATCGGCATGGGTGCGCCGTTGCTGATCGTGGTGGCGCGGATGCTTCAGGGCTTTGCCACGGGCGGTGAATATGCGAGCGCCACGGCGTTTCTGGTGGAAAGCGCGCCGGCCCATCGCAAGGGGTTGTACGGTTCGTGGCAACTGGTCGGGCAATGCCTGGCGGTGTTCAGCGGCGCGGCAATGGTGGCGCTGGTCACGCATCTGTTTTCCCCCGAAGCGCTGGACAGCTGGGGCTGGCGGATTCCGTTCGTGCTCGGCCTGTTAATCGGCCCGGTGGGCCTGTGGATTCGCAAGCACATGGAAGAACCGGAGGAGTTTCTCGAAGCGCGCAAGAAAGCCAAAGGGGCAGCACCGGGCCTGTGGCAGGTGTTGCGCGAACATCGCCGCAGCCTGCTGGTGTCGATGGGCCTGGCGTGCGGGGCAACGGTGTCGTTCTACGTGGTGCTGGTGAACATGCCGACCTTCGCCCACAAGAACCTCGGCCTGCCGCTGGATCAGGTGTTGCTGGTGCAGATGCTCGCGGTAGCGCTGATGACCGTGGTGATTCCGTTCTCCGGTGCACTGTCGGATCGCCTCGGTCGGCGGCCGGTGCTAATGGCTTTCACTCTGGCGTTTTTCGTCATGGTCTATCCGCTGTATGTGTGGGTCGCGGCGGCGCCGTCGATCGAACGTTTGCTGGTGATGCAACTGCTGCTGTGCACGGCGATTGGCGGGTTCTTCGGCCCGGCCCCGACCGCACTGGCCGAGCAGTTTCCGATTGAGGTGCGCTCCACCGGCGTGTCGGTGGCCTACAACGTGGCGGTGATGGTGTTCGGTGGTTTCGCGCCGCTGATCGTCACCTGGCTGAGTAAAGTTCTGAACACCCCGGTGGCGCCGTCGTTCTATGTCTTGTTCGCTTGCCTGCTGACCCTGCTCGGGACTTACTGTTTGCAGGAGGCACCACGCGCGAAGAAATCCGTTGCGCTCAACCTGGGAGTGAAGCCGTGAGTCCGTTGGCCATTGATCCGATTGTCGCCCTCGACGCCGATGCGCTGTCCCGGGTGATCCATGCCCGCAAGGTGTCGTGCCGCGAGGTGATGCAGGCGTATCTGACGCACATTGATCGCTTCAATCCAGCGGTCAACGCGCTGGTCTCGCTGCGCCAGCAAGACGTGCTGCTGCGCGAGGCCGATGAGTGTGATCGGCAACTGGATCGCGGCGAGTCCCGAGGCTGGATGCACGGCATGCCCCAGGCCATCAAAGACCTGGCGGCCACCGCCGGGTTGCGCACGACTCTCGGCTCGCCGCTGTTCGCCGAGCAAGTGCCGCAGCACGATGCGATCAGTGTGGCGCGGGTGCGCGACTGTGGCGCGATCATCATCGGCAAAAGCAACGTCCCGGAGTTCGGCCTCGGTTCGCAGACCTACAACAGCGTGTTCGGCACCACCACCAACGCCTACGATCCGGGCCTGATCGCCGGCGGCAGCAGCGGCGGGGCAGCGGTGGCACTGGCCCTGCGCCTGCTGCCGGTGGCCGACGGCAGTGACATGATGGGCTCGCTGCGTAACCCGGCGGCGTTCAACAACGTGTTCGGCTTCCGCCCGTCCCAAGGGCGTGTGCCCCATGGGCCGATGCCGGAAGTGTTCGTCCAGCAACTGGCCACCGAAGGGCCGATGGGGCGCACGGTCACCGACGTCGCGCGATTGCTCTCGACCCAGGCCGGCTACGATCCGCGCGTGCCGCTGTCGCTGGCCGATGAACCACGGGACTTCAGCCTGGATCTGCAACAGGACTGCAACGGCCTGCGCCTCGGCTGGCTCGGCGATTACAACGGCTATCTGCCGATGGACGACGGCGTGTTGAGCCTGTGCGAGTCGGCGCTGGCGGATTTCAGTGCGCTGGGCTGTCAGGTCGAGGCCTGCCAGCCGGACTTTTCCATGGAGCGCCTGTGGCAGACCTGGCTCACCCACCGGCATTTTCTGGTGCAGGGCAGCCTCGGCGCGGCGTATGCCGATCCGCAAAAACGGTCATTGCTCAAACCCGAAGCGCAATGGGAAATCGAGGGCGGTCTGCGTCTGACCGCTGCCGAGGTCTATCAGGCGTCGGTCGCGCGCAGCGAGTGGTATCGCGCGTTGAGCGAGTTGTTCGAGCGTTACGATTTCCTGCTGCTGCCCACCGCCCAGGTGTTCCCTTTTGATGCACAGCAAGCGTGGCCGCGAGTCGTCGGCGGGCAGACCATGGACACCTATCACCGCTGGATGGAAGTGGTAATAGGCCCGACGTTGGCGGGGTTGCCGAGCATCAGCGTGCCGGTGGGTTTCAACCCGGCCGGGTTGCCGATGGGCCTGCAAATCATCGGCCCGGCCCAGGCGGATCGGGCGGTGCTGCAACTGGCCTACGCTCATGAACAACTGACCCGCTGGGTCGAACGGCGACCGCCGGCATGCCTGCAATCGGCCTGAGCGGCCCGCATCTTGCTGCACGAAGTGATCTTTCATCCGTATCCATGGAGGTCGAACACATGGGCAGCAAGGCAGACACCGGCAGCGTGCGCTCGGTCGAACGGGCGCTGGCCATCGTCGAGTTGCTTGGCGAGCATCAGGCGTTGGGGCTGGAAGAGTTGCACTACCTGACAACCCTGCCCAAGGCCACGGTGTCGCGGATGCTCGCGACCTTGCAGGAGCAGGGCTGGATCTATCGCGGCCTCAGCGACCGCCGCTACCGGTTGTGCGCCAAACGGCTGTTCGGTGATCGTCAGCAACGTTTCAAACGCCACCTGGTGGAAAGCGCCGCGCCGATGCTGCTGGAGCTCAGCGAGCGCACCGGGCTGGTGGCGGATCTGTCGTGCTTCGACGGCGAACGGGTTGAAGTGATGGAAAGTGCGATCCCGCAGGTGTTGCGCAAGCGCTATCCAACCAACTGCCAGATCGTCGGCCATCACGCCAGCCTGTTTCATTCGGCGATGGGCCGCGCCTGCCTTGGCGAGCTCGACAGCCAGGACGTAAAGCGCTTGGCCGAACGCGAACAGTTGGCGGATGACGGAGTGTTGCAGGCCACCGAACAAGCCTTGCATCAGGGCTTCGGCCAGCGCACCGAAGGTTACTGGGAATACCCGGTGCGCCTGCCGTTCCTGATTCGCGCGGTGGCGTTGCCGATTCGTGCGCAAGGGCGGCTGGTCGGCAGTATGGCGCTGCACTGGCCAATGGATCAGGCGCCGGTGGAACGGGTGCTGAGCCTGCACCTCAACAGCCTCGCGTCGACTATCGGCGAGGTGCAGCAGGCATTGGCCTGAGTGTTTGCACAGACTGACAGTTTGCAATAACGCCAAGGCCAGTTAAGGTTCGTGCACGTTTATCGGCCCCACGAGTTTTCAATGTTCAACCGTTCTCTGTGCAACGCCTTCGCCGGCCTGCTGCTGGGCGCCGCTGTGCTGCCGGCCCAGGCCAATTGGTATCTGGACGGCGAGTCGTCGCGGCTGTCGTTCGTCAGCACGAAAAACGCCAATATTTCTGAAGTGCAGCGCTTTCTGGTGCTGCACGGCAAGGTCGATCCCGACGGGCGCGCCGTGGTCGAGGTCGAGCTGGACTCGATCAACAGCGGCATCCCGCTGCGCGACGAGCGTATGCGCAAGGAGTTGTTCCAGATCGAACAATTCCCCGAAGCGACCATCACCACCCAGATCGACCTGCGCCCGATCAACGATCTGGCCCCCGGCGCGCAGCTTGAATTGCGCCTGCCGCTGACCGTCAACCTGCACGGCAAACAGCATGAATACCCCGCCGAGCTGCTCGCCACGCGCCTCGATGACCGACGCTTTCAGGTGGTGACCCTGGAGCCGCTGGTGATCAGCGCCGAGGATTTCGATCTGCTGCCGGGCCTGGAAAGCCTGCGCAACATGGCCGGCCTGTCGGCCATCAGTCTGTCGGTGCCGGTGGGTGCGGTGCTGATCTTCACGGCGCGCTGACATGCGCGGCGCGGTGTTTCCGTGGCGTAATGGCAACCGCTTCGAGCTGTTGATCGACGGCCCGCAATTCTTCCCGCGCATGCTCGACGAGATTGCCCGCGCCCGCGAGCAGGTCGAACTGGAGCTGTATCTGGTGGAGGCCGGTGCCTGTGCCGAAACCATCGTGCAGGCGCTGGTACTGGCGGCGGAGCGGGGCGTGCGGGTGCGTTGCCTGTTCGATGATTACGGCAGCCTCGCCTTCACTCTCACGCTGCGCCGGCGGCTGACCGGGGCCGGGGTCGAGCTGCGTTTTTACAATCGGCTGAACTGGCGGCGCTGGGTCGGCAATTTCTATCGCGATCATCGCAAGCTGTTGCTGGTCGACCAGCGTCTGGCGGTGGTCGGCGGCACCGGGGTCACCGACGAGTTCTGGACGCCGGGCCACGACACCAGCGAATGGCACGAGGTCATGGTGGAAATCACCGGCCCGCTGGTGCTCGACTGGCAGTTGCTGTTCGACCGCCAATGGATCGCCAACCGCCATCGCCGGGCCTGGAGGCCCAACGCGCATTTCGGCCTGCCACGGCTGCCGCGCGTGCCGGACACGGGCGAGGGCATGGGCCGCGTGGCCTACGCCGACGCCCGCCAGCATCGCGACATTCTGCAATCGCTGTTCCGCGCGCTGAACAGCGGCCAGCAGCGGATCTGGCTGGCCACGCCGTACTTCCTGCCCACCTGGAAGATCCGCCGTTCCCTGCGCAAGGCCGCCGCCCGTGGCCTCGACGTGCGCCTGCTGCTGACCGGGCCGCGCACCGATCACCCGTCGGTGCGTTATGCCGGGCATCGCTACTACCCGCGCCTGCTCAAGGCCGGGGTGAAAATCTACGAGTACCAGCCGTGTTTCCTGCACCTGAAAATGGTGCTGGTGGACGATTGGGTCAGCATCGGCTCGTGCAATTTCGATCACTGGAATCTGCGCTTCAATCTTGAGGCGAATCTGGAAGCGCTGGACCCGTCACTGACGGCAGCGGTGGCGGCGAGTTTCGAGAAGGACTTCGGCCTGAGTCAGCAGGTGAGCCTGGAGGAATGGCGGAAACGGCCACTGTGGCGGCGGGTGAAGCAGCGGATCTGGGGCTGGGTGGATCGGGTGGTGGTCAACTTGCTCGACAGACGCGGCTAAGCGCAATTGATCGTTCCCACGCAGAGCGTTGATCGTTCCCACGTCGAGGCGTCGAACCGTCCGCGTGGGAATGCAGCCCGGGACGCTCCGCGTCCCAAAGCGGACGCAGAGCGTCCATTGAGGCATTCCCACGCGGAGCGTGGGAACGATCGGTTACAGGTTTTGCAGCGCTTGGCTAATTACAGCAGTTCAAAGCTCTGCTGCGTCACGTCCTGGGAATCCAGGCCGATCTGCACGTTGAACTTGCCAGGCTCGGCCGCGTACTTGAGCTGGGCGTTGTAGAACTTCAGGTCATCTTCGGTGATGGTGAAGTGCACGACTTTCTGCTCGCCGGCCTTGAGCATGATTTTCTGGAAGTTCTTCAGCTCCTTGACCGGACGGATCATCGACCCGGTGACGTCCTGGATATACAGCTGCACCACGGTTTCGCCGTCACGCTTGCCGGTGTTCTTGACCATGACACTGGCGTCGAGCTTGCCGGTGGCGTTCAGGGTGGTCGAGGACAGCGCCATGTCGCTGAGGCTGAAGTTGGTGTAGCTCAGGCCATAACCGAACGGGAACAGGGGCCCGGTGGTGTCATCGAAATACTGCGAGGTGTAGTTGCCCGGTTTGCCCGGCGTGAACGGCCGGCCAATGCTCAGGTGGTTGTAGTAGGTCGGGATCTGGCCCACGGAACGCGGGAAGGTCACCGGCAGTTTGCCCGACGGGTTGTAGTCGCCGAACAGCACGTCGGCGATGGCGTTGCCGCCCTCGGTGCCGCTGAACCAGGTTTCCAGAATCGCGTCGGCCTGTTCCTTCTCCTCGAGGATGGTCAGCGGACGGCCGTTCATCAGCACCAGCACCAACGGCTTGCCGGTGGCTTTCAGGGCACGGATCAGCTCGCGCTGGTTTTCCGGGATGTTCAGGTCGGTGCGGCTCGACGATTCGTGGGACATGCCGCGGGACTCGCCCACGGCCGCGACCACCACGTCAGCATTCTTGGCGGCTTTCACCGCCTCGTCGATCAACACGTTGGCCGGGCGTGGGTCATCGACCACTTCCGGGGCGTCGAAGTTGAGGAAGTTCAGGTAGTCGAGCACCTTCTTGTCGCTGGTGATGTTGGCGCCACGGGCGTAGATCAGGTTCGCCTTGTCGCCGATCACATTGCTCATGCCGTCGAACAGGGTCACCGATTGCGCCGGACGACCGGCGGCGGCCCAACTGCCCATCATGTCGATCGGGGCCTTGGCCAGCGGGCCGACCAGCGCAACTTTGGCGGTTTTCTTCAGCGGCAGGGTTTCGTTCTGGTTTTTCAGCAGCACCAGGCTGCGACGCGCCACTTCACGGGCGTCGGCGCGGTGCAGGCGACTTTCGGCGTAGGTGTCGGCCGGATCGTCTTCAGCCTTGCCGATGCGCAGGTACGGATCCTTGAACAGGCCCATGTCGTACTTGGCGGCGAGCACTTCACGCACCGCGTTGTCGATGTCTTTCTGTTCGATCTCGCCGGACTTGAGCAGCCCCGGCAGCTCTTTGCCGTACAGGGTGTCGTTCATGCTCATGTCGATGCCGGCCTTTATCGCCAGCTTCGCCGCTTCACGACCGTCGCGGGCCACGCCGTGCTTGATCAGCTCGAAGATCGCGCCGTGGTCGCTGACCGCCAGGCCCTTGAAGCCCCAGTCCTTGCGCAGCAAGTCGTTCATCAGCCAGGTGTTGGCGGTGGCCGGGATGCCGTTGATCGAGTTCAACGCCACCATCACGCCGCCGGCGCCAGCGTCGATGGCTGCGCGGTACGGTGGCAGATAGTCCTGGTACATCTTCACCGGGCTCATGTCGACGGTGTTGTAGTCGCGACCGCCCTCGACCGCGCCGTACAGGGCGAAGTGCTTGACGCTGGCCATGATGCTGTCGGCCGCGCTCGGGGTCTCGCCCTGATAGGCCTTGACCATGACTTTGGCGATGCGTGAGGTCAGGTAGGTGTCTTCACCGAAACCTTCGGAGCTGCGGCCCCAGCGCGGGTCGCGGGAGATGTCGACCATTGGCGCGAAGGTGATGTCGAGGCTGTCGGCGGCGGCTTCCTTGGCGGCAACGCGCCCGGACTGGCCGATGGCGTCCATGTCCCAGCTCGACGCCAGGGCCAGCGGAATCGGGAAAATCGTACGGTGACCGTGGATCACGTCGTACGCGAAAAACATCGGAATCTTCAGCCGGCTGCGCATGGCAGCATCCTGCATCGGACGGTTTTCCGGGCGGGTGATCGAGTTGAAGGTGCCGCCGATGTTGCCGGCGGCGATCTCTTTGCGGATCAGCTCGCGGGGCATTTCCGGGCCGATGCTGATCAGGCGCAACTGGCCGATTTTCTCGTCGAGGGTCATCTGTTTCATCAGATTACTGATGAACGCATCCTTGTTTTCCAGGGGGACCGGGGTCGTGGCGGCCAGTACTTGATGACTGGCCAGGCTGACGAACAGGCCCAGCAAACACAGCTTCTTCATGAATAGTTTTCTCAAGGGCCTAAACGGCGTTACAACACCGGCCAGCCAAAATGTAGGGAGCGACTATTGTTGTTCGGGTGCTGATTCAGAAAACGACAGCCGAATGTACGTCGAACGTTTCGGCGACGTGATCGCGCAGGGCCTCTTTTTAGCCCATCGGCCCGCCGCGATCCAGTGGCGGGGGCGATTATGCCCCAACCGTCGGCTGAGAATGTTTCGCGATTCATTATTCATGAAATGTGCAAGGGAGCACCCGTCCGATGAATGTCAGTCCTGTCTACCGCTCGCGTTTGCAGGTCGCCACCCTGCTGGTGCTGGCCACGTTGTTGACCGCCTGCGGCATCAACAACATCCCCACCCTCGACGAACAGGCCAAGGCTGCCTGGGGCCAGGTGCAGAACCAGTACCAGCGGCGCGCCGACCTGATCCCCAATCTGGTGGAAACCGTGAAGGGCTATGCCAAACACGAGGAAGCAACCCTGGCCGCCGTGATCGAGGCCCGGGCCAAGGCGACGTCGATCCAGGTCGATGCCAGCACTCTCGACAATCCGGAAAAACTCAAGCAGTTCCAGCAGGCCCAGGATCAGCTGACCGGTGCCTTGAGCCGGTTGATGGTGGTGTCCGAACGCTATCCGGACCTGAAAGCCAACCAGAACTTCCTCGCCCTGCAATCGCAACTTGAGGGCACGGAAAACCGCATCGCCGTGGCGCGTCGGGATTTCATTCTGGCAGTGCAGAAGTACAACACCGAGATCCGCACCTTTCCCGGTCGTCTGTGGCACAGCGTGATGTACAGCAATTTGCCGATACGCGAGACCTTCGAAGCCACCAGCCCCGGCGCGGACAAGGCCCCGGAAGTGAAGTTCTGAGCCGGGGATGCCCATGCGTGTGTTGAAGATGGGCCTGGTGCTGATGCTGTGGCTGTTTGCCGTCAGCGCCCGGGCCGAGTTGACCTTTCCGGCGCTGACCGGGCGGGTGGTGGACGAGGCGCAGATGATCGAGCCGTCAGTGCGCGCGCAACTGAGCCAGCAGTTGCAAGCCCACGAGCAGGCGACCGGCGAGCAACTGGTGGTGGTGACGTTGCCGAACCTGCAAGGCGCCACCATCGAGGATTACGGCGTAGAACTCGGGCGGCACTGGGGCATCGGCCAGAAGGACAAGAACAACGGTGCCCTGTTGATCGTCGCCCGGGACGAGCGCAAATTGCGCATCGAAGTCGGCTACGGGCTGGAGGACCGGCTGACCGACGCCCAGAGCTCGGTGATCATCCATCAGGTGATCACGCCGTCGTTCAAGGCCGGCAATTTCAGCAAGGGCATCAGCGACGGTGTGGCGGCGATGCTGGTGGTGCTCGGCGGCAATCCGCTGGACGAGCCGTCCACGGTGTATGAATCGGCCGGCGATCCTGCGGATGATTTTGTCTCGCGGCACCCGGCATTGTTCGTATTTCTGGTGATGTTGTTCATCCTGACTGTTTTTGTCTGCCAGATGCTCGGTATCCTTCCCGCCGGCCGGGGCGGCTCCGGAGGAGGGGGCGGCTTCGGTGGCGGTGGTTTTGGCGGCGGCGGTGGAGGC
>NZ_JBWKZE010000027.1:0-86228 GCF_059424205.1 Pseudomonas sp. GW456-12-1-14-TSB6 | reverse complement strand
AAACCGTAGGCGATGCCCCCTGATGGACACCGTAGCGAGGGAACACTGAGCCTAAGCGAAGTGCCGTACGCCGGGGCAAAAGCCTTTTGGTTCCTTTTTGGCGTTTGAAAAAGGGACTCGCTGTAAGAGCGAAACCGCCAGCGGCAGCACCCGAAGCAACGGATATGTACCCAATCAACAAAAAAAACAGTCGGCCCAAAGGCCGCTGATATGCCAAAAAAAAAACGGCCCCCATTCTCATGGAGGCCGTTTCCGATACAACTTAAGGCGCTATCGCAAGACAGCTCTTATTTGCGGTCTTCCAGCTTGGTGATATCCCGCGACTCGTAGCCAGTGTACAGCTGACGCGGACGGCCAATCTTGTACGGGCTGGAGAGCATTTCCTTCCAGTGCGAAATCCAGCCGACAGTACGTGCCAGGGCGAAGATCACAGTGAACATGCTGGTCGGAATGCCGATCGCCTTGAGGATGATCCCCGAGTAGAAGTCGACGTTCGGGTACAGCGAGCGCTCGATGAAGTACGGGTCGGTCAGGGCGATCTCTTCCAGGCGCATGGCCAGTTCGAGTTGCGGATCGTTCTGGATGCCCAGTTCCTTCAACACTTCGTCGCAGGTCTGCTTCATCACGGTCGCACGTGGGTCGCGGTTCTTGTAGACGCGGTGACCGAAGCCCATCAACTTGAACGGATCGTTCTTGTCCTTGGCCTTGGCGATGAACTTGTCGATGTTCGAGACATCGCCGATTTCATCGAGCATGGTCAGCACGGCTTCGTTCGCACCGCCGTGGGCAGGGCCCCACAGTGCGGCGATGCCGGCGGCGATACAGGCGAACGGGTTGGCGCCCGAGGAGCCCGCCAGACGCACGGTGGAGGTCGAGGCGTTCTGCTCATGGTCGGCGTGGAGGATGAAGATCCGGTCCATGGCCTTGGCGAGTACCGGGCTGATCGGTTTGATCTCGCACGGGGTGTTGAACATCATGTGCAGGAAGTTTTCCGCGTACGACAGGTCGTTGCGCGGGTACATCATGGGTTGACCCATGGAGTACTTGTAAACCATCGCGGCCAGGGTCGGCATCTTGGCAACCAGGCGGATCGCGGAGATTTCGCGATGCTGCGGGTTATTGATGTCGAGGGAGTCGTGGTAGAAGGCCGAGAGGGCGCCGACTACACCACACATGACAGCCATCGGGTGGGCGTCACGGCGGAAGCCGTTGAAGAAGGTTTTCAGCTGCTCGTGAACCATGGTGTGGTTCTTCACGGTGCCGACGAACTGGGCCTTCTGTTCTGCGGTCGGCAGTTCGCCGTTCAGCAGCAGGTAGCAGGTTTCCAGGTAGTCCGACTTTTCAGCCAGCTGTTCGATCGGGTAGCCGCGGTGCAGCAGGATGCCGTTGTCGCCGTCGATATAGGTGATCTTCGATTCGCAGGAAGCGGTCGACATGAAACCGGGGTCGAAAGTGAAGCGGCCCGTGGCCGTCAGGCCCCGAACATCGATAACATCGGGACCAACGGTGCCGGTTAAAATGGGCAGCTCGACGGGGGCTGCGCCCTCGATGATCAACTGCGCTTTTTTGTCAGCCATGTGGCCTCCTATTTATGCTTGAAATCATCAGACAGACCCCCCACGCAGGGCCCGCACCACTATAGTGAGATAAATTCGAATGTCAATTTGCCTAAAGTCTTGCTCCAGAAGGCTTTAACCGCACTTTTTCCTCGAAATTGCCTGCCATTTACGCCTTTTATACGACTTGTGCAATCCGCTATTGGGGGTAGGCGATTGCGTTGTCATTAGTAGCCTAACTGTCTATACTCGGCGACCGACCGCCAAGGGCTTTTGGGCTTGCTTTCATTGGGGGTCGCATCCCTGGGTGGTGGTTACCTGACCAGTGCACTCCCCAACAACTTTGCCCTGATTGTTAGGGGCTCTTCAGTGTGAAAAAAAAGCCGTGAAAAGCCAACGACCTGTAAACCTAGACCTAAGGACCATCAAACTCCCCATCACCGGCGTTACGTCGTTTCTTCACCGTGTTTCCGGCATCATCCTCTTCCTGGGCCTTGGCATCATGCTTTATGCATTGGGCAAATCCCTGGGTTCCGAGGAAGGTTATGTCGAGGTGAAGGCATGCTTGACCAGCCCGCTGGCCAAGTTCGTAGCATGGGGCCTCCTGTCCGCTCTTCTGTATCACCTGGTTGCCGGTGTGCGCCACTTGATCATGGACATGGGCATCGGTGAGACGCTGGAAGGCGGCCGCCTGGGCTCGAAACTGATCATCGCCGTTTCCGTGGTGCTGATCGTTCTGGCAGGAGTTTGGATATGGTAACCAGCGTTACAAACCTTTCGCGTTCGGGCCTCTATGACTGGATGGCACAGCGTGTGTCTGCGGTCGTTCTCGCGGCTTATTTCATATTCCTGATCGGCTACCTCGCCGCGAACCCGGGCATTGGCTACGACCAATGGCACGGCCTGTTCGCCCACAACGGAATGCGTATCTTCAGTCTGCTGGCACTGGTTGCCCTGGGCGCTCACGCCTGGGTCGGCATGTGGACCATCGCGACCGACTACCTGACGCCAATGGCGCTGGGCAAGTCCGCGACTGCAGTACGTTTCCTTTTCCAGGCAGTATGCGGCGTCGCGATGTTCGCTTACTTCGTCTGGGGTGTGCAGATTCTCTGGGGTATCTGATTCATGGCTAACATTCCAACGATTTCTTTCGACGCCATCATTATTGGTGGCGGCGGTGCCGGCATGCGCGCGGCGCTGCAACTGGCACAGGGCGGTCACAAGACTGCCGTGATCACCAAGGTTTTCCCGACCCGTTCGCACACTGTGTCCGCACAGGGCGGGATCACCTGCGCCATCGCTTCGGCCGACCCGAACGATGACTGGCGCTGGCACATGTACGATACCGTCAAGGGTTCCGACTACATCGGTGACCAGGACGCTATCGAATACATGTGTCAGGAAGGCCCGGCTGCCGTTTTCGAGCTGGACCACATGGGTCTGCCGTTCTCGCGTACCGAGCAAGGCCGTATCTACCAGCGTCCGTTCGGCGGTCAGTCGAAGGATTACGGTAAAGGCGGGCAGGCTGCCCGTACGTGCGCCGCTTCCGACCGTACCGGTCACGCGCTGCTGCACACCCTTTATCAGGGCAACCTGAAAGCCGGTACCACGTTCCTGAACGAGTACTACGCTGTCGACCTGGTGAAAAACCAGGAAGGCGAATTCGTTGGTGTGATCGCAATCTGCATCGAAACCGGCGAAACCACCTACATCCGCGCCAAGGCCACCGTGCTGGCTACCGGCGGTGCAGGTCGTATCTATGCATCCACCACCAACGCCCTGATCAACACCGGTGACGGCGTCGGCATGGCTCTGCGTGCTGGCGTGCCGGTACAAGACATCGAAATGTGGCAGTTCCACCCGACCGGCATCGCCGGCGCCGGTGTACTGGTTACCGAAGGTTGCCGTGGTGAAGGTGGTTACCTGATCAACAAGCACGGCGAGCGTTTCATGGAGCGTTATGCTCCGAACGCCAAAGACCTGGCCGGTCGTGACGTGGTTGCCCGTTCGATGGTTAAAGAAATCATCGCCGGCAACGGTTGCGGTCCGAATGGCGACCACGTGATGCTCAAGCTCGACCACCTGGGCGAGGAAGTGCTGCACAGCCGTCTGCCAGGCATCTGCGAACTGTCGAAGACTTTTGCACACGTTGACCCGGTGGTTGCTCCGGTTCCGGTTGTTCCGACTTGCCACTACATGATGGGCGGCGTTGCCACCAACATTCATGGCCAGGCGATCACCCAGGACGCCGAAGGCGTGGATCAGATCATCCCTGGTCTGTTCGCAGTAGGTGAAGTGGCTTGCGTATCGGTTCACGGTGCCAACCGTCTGGGCGGCAACTCGCTGCTCGACCTGGTGGTATTCGGCCGCGCTGCCGGCCTGCACCTGGAGAAGGCGCTGACCGACGGCATTGAATACGACGACGCTACCGAAGCCGATATCGAAGCTGCCCTGGCACGTCTGAACGCCCTGAACAACCGTACCGACGGCGAAGACGTCGCTACCCTGCGTCGCGAGCTGCAAAGCTGCATGCAGAACTACTTCGGTGTATTCCGTACCGGCGAATACATGCAGAAGGGTATTGCCCAGCTGGCCGATCTGCGCAAGCGCATCGCCAACGTGAAGATCAACGATAAGTCGCAGGCGTTCAACACTGCACGTATCGAAGCGCTGGAACTGCAAAACCTGCTGGAAGTGGCTGAAGCTACCGCCATCGCTGCCGAAGTACGTAAAGAGTCCCGCGGCGCTCACGCCCGTGAAGACTTCGAAGACCGTGACGACGAAAACTGGCTGTGCCACACCCTGTACTTCCCGGGTGAGAAACGCGTCGCCAAGCGTGCCGTGAACTTCTCGCCGAAGACTGTTCCGACTTTCGAACCTAAAGTCCGGACTTATTAAGGGTGACCGCCATGTTGCAAGTCAGTGTTTATCGTTACAACCCTGATCAGGACGCTGCGCCGTTCATGCAGGAATTCCAGGTTGATACCGGTGGTAAAGACCTGATGGTGCTGGACGTGCTGGCCCTGATCAAAGAGCAGGACGAAGGTTTCTCCTATCGTCGCTCCTGCCGTGAAGGCGTCTGTGGCTCCGACGGCATGAACATCAACGGCAAGAACGGCCTGGCGTGCATCACGCCGCTGTCCGCTGTCGTCAAAGGTAACAAGCTGATCGTTCGTCCGCTGCCAGGTTTGCCGGTTATCCGTGACCTGGTTGTCGATATGAGCATCTTCTACAAGCAATACGAGAAGGTTAAGCCATTCCTGCAGAACGACACGCCGGCTCCGGCCATCGAGCGTCTGCAGTCCCCTGAAGAGCGTGAAAAGCTCGACGGTCTGTACGAGTGCATCCTGTGCGCCTGCTGCTCGACCTCTTGCCCGTCCTTCTGGTGGAACCCGGACAAGTTCCTGGGTCCGGCTGCCCTGCTGCAAGCGTACCGCTTCCTGGCAGACAGCCGTGATACCAAGACGTCCGAGCGTCTGGCGTCCCTCGATGACCCGTTCAGCGTCTTCCGCTGCCGGGGCATCATGAACTGCGTCAACGTATGTCCGAAAGGCCTGAACCCGACTAAGGCCATCGGTCACATCCGTAACATGCTGCTTTCGAGCGGCGTGTGATTCAGCTGCTGTAACCGCTGTACCCGCAGAGGGCTTAGGCGCGGGCTTCAACCCGCGCCATGGCTATAACCAGAGCAGCAGCCATAAGCTGCGGCTCTTATTTTGAAGAAATGAGACAAGCAGGGGCATCCGGGCTGGTACCCGGACTATCAGTGTGATCCTAAGTGGCTTGTTTTGGTCGCTGCATTCGGACTTCTGCAAGCTTGCTCGGTGTCGGCACCGATGGTGTTCCCCTAACCGAGGGTGACCAAGCATGCAAGAAAGCGTGATGCAGCGCATGTGGAACAGCGCCTACCTTTCAGGTGGAAACGCTGCCTATGTGGAAGAGCTCTACGAGCTCTACCTGCACGACCCTAACGCTGTGCCAGAAGAGTGGCGCACCTACTTTCAGAAGCTGCCTGCCGACGGCAGCTCTGCCACCGATGTTTCGCACTCCACAATTCGCGATCATTTCGTGCTGCTGGCAAAGAACCAGCGCCGCGCCCAACCGGTTTCCGCCGGCAGCGTGAGCAGTGAGCACGAGAAGAAGCAAGTTGAAGTGCTGCGATTGATCCAGGCCTACCGTATGCGTGGCCACCAGGCAGCCCAGCTTGACCCGCTGGGGCTGTGGCAGCGTCCTGCACCTGCAGACCTGTCGATCAATCACTACGGCTTGACCAATGCCGATCTTGATACGACCTTCCGTGCCGGCGACCTGTTCATCGGCAAAGAGGAAGCGAGCCTACGCGAAATTCACGAAGCGTTGCAGCAGACATATTGCCGCACCATCGGCGCTGAATTTACGCACATCACCGATTCCGAGCAGCGCCAGTGGTTCCAGCAGCGTCTGGAAAGCGTGCGTGGTCGTCCGGAATACTCCGCGGACATCAAGAGCCACCTGCTCGAGCGCGTGACGGCCGGTGAAGGCCTGGAAAAATACCTGGGTACCAAATACCCGGGCACCAAGCGTTTCGGTCTGGAAGGCGGCGAAAGCCTGATTCCGATGCTCGACGAACTGATTCAGCGTTCCGGTTCCTACGGCACCAAGGAAGTCGTCATCGGCATGGCCCACCGTGGTCGTCTGAACGTACTGGTCAACACCTTCGGCAAGAACCCGCGCGAGCTGTTCGACGAGTTCGAAGGCAAGAAGAAGGTCGAGCTGGGTTCCGGTGACGTCAAATACCACCAAGGCTTCTCGTCCAACGTAATGACCACCGGCGGTGAAGTTCACCTGGCCATGGCGTTCAACCCGTCCCACCTGGAAATCGTTTCCCCGGTGGTCGAGGGTTCGGTTCGCGCCCGTCAGGACCGTCGCAACGATTCGACCGGTGAGAAGGTTCTGCCGATCTCCATCCACGGTGATGCTGCATTCGCAGGTCAGGGCGTGGTCATGGAAACCTTCCAGATGTCGCAGACCCGCGGTTTCAAGACCGGCGGTACCGTGCACATCGTGATCAACAACCAGGTCGGTTTCACCATCAGCAACCCGCTGGACTCGCGTTCCACCGAGTACGCCACCGACGTCGCGAAAATGATCCAGGCGCCGATCCTCCATGTGAATGGTGATGATCCGGAAGCCGTATTGTTCGTGACCCAGCTGGCCATCGACTACCGCATGCAGTTCAAGCGTGACGTGGTGATCGACCTGGTCTGCTACCGTCGTCGCGGCCACAACGAGGCCGACGAGCCAAGCGGCACCCAGCCTCTGATGTATCAGCAGATCACCAAGCAGCGCACCACCCGTGAGCTGTACGCTGATCGTCTGACCCAGGCCGGTGTGCTGGACGCAGAGCGTGTTCAGGCGAAAGTCGACGAATACCGCAACGCGCTGGACAACGGTCTGCACGTCGTGAAATCGCTGGTCAAAGAGCCGAACAAAGAGCTGTTCGTCGACTGGCGTCCGTATCTGGGCCACGCCTGGACTGCGCGTCACGACACTCGCTTCGACCTCAAGACCCTGCAGGAACTGTCCGCCAAGCTGCTGGAAATTCCGGAAGGCTTCGTGGTTCAGCGTCAGGTCGCGAAGATCTACGAAGACCGTCAGAAGATGCAAGCCGGCGGCCTGCCGATCAACTGGGGTTACGCCGAAACCATGGCGTACGCGACCCTGGCGTTCGAAGGTCACCCGATCCGCATGACTGGCCAGGACATCGGCCGCGGTACGTTCTCGCACCGTCACGCTGTGCTGCACAACCAGAAAGATGCCGGTACCTACATTCCGCTCAAGCATCTGTATGAAGGTCAGCCTCGCTTCGACCTGTACGACTCGTTCCTGTCGGAAGAAGCCGTACTGGCGTTCGAATACGGTTACTCGACCACCACGCCAAACGCGCTGGTGATCTGGGAAGCCCAGTTTGGCGACTTCGCCAACGGTGCACAGGTTGTTATCGACCAGTTCATCACCAGCGGCGAGCACAAGTGGGGCCGTCTCTGCGGTCTGACCATGCTGCTGCCGCACGGCTACGAAGGTCAGGGCCCTGAGCACAGCTCGGCACGTCTTGAGCGTTACCTGCAGCTGTGCGCCGAGCACAACATTCAGGTGTGCATGCCGACCACCCCGGCCCAGATCTACCACTTGCTGCGCCGTCAGGTGATTCGCCCGCTGCGCAAGCCATTGGTCGTTCTGACTCCAAAGTCGCTGCTGCGCCACAAACTGGCCATCTCGACCCTGGAAGATCTGGCCGAAGGTTCGTTCCAGACCGTTATCCCGGAAATCGATGCCCTGGACCCGAAAAAGGTCGAGCGCGTTGTTCTGTGCAGCGGCAAGGTCTACTACGACCTGCTGGAAAAACGTCGTGCCGAAGGCCGCGAAGATATCGCCATCGTGCGTATCGAGCAGCTGTACCCATTCCCTGAGGACGACTTGAAAGAAGTCCTGGCTCCTTACACCAATGCCAAAGCGGCCGTGTGGTGTCAGGAAGAGCCGATGAACCAGGGCGCCTGGTACTGCAGCCAGCACCACCTGCGTCGCAGCATCAGCAACCTCAACAAATCTCTCGTACTCGAGTACGCGGGCCGTGAGGCTTCTGCTGCCCCAGCATGTGGTTACGCATCGATGCACGCCGAGCAGCAGGAACAACTGCTGCAAGACGCGTTTACCGTTTAACGCCTTCGCGCACCTGAAACCGAATTTAAGGAACCACAGATAATGGCTATCGAGATCAAAGCCCCCACTTTCCCGGAATCGGTTGCCGATGGCACCGTTGCCACCTGGCACAAACAACCGGGCGACGCCGTCAAGCGTGACGAACTGATCGTCGACATCGAAACCGACAAAGTCGTACTGGAAGTGCTGGCTACCGCCGACGGCGTGCTGGGCGCAATCGTCAAGGGCGAGGGCGAAACCGTCCTGTCCGACGAAGTCCTGGGCTCCATCGTTGAAGGCGGCGCTGCTGCCGCCGCTCCGGCTGCCGCTGCTGCTCCGGCCGCTGCTGCCGCTGCACCTGCTGCCGCTGATGGCGAAGACGACCCGATCGCTGCTCCTGCCGCACGCAAGCTGGCTGAAGAGAACGGCATCAACATCGCGTCCGTTGCCGGCACCGGCAAAGGCGGTCGCGTGACCAAGGAAGACGTGGTTGCAGCCGTTGCTGCCAAGAAAGCCGCTCCGGCTGCCGCGCCTGCCAAGGCTGCTGCTCCGGCCGCCGCCGCTCCTGTGTTCGCCGCTGGCGACCGCATCGAGAAGCGCGTTCCGATGACCCGCGTTCGTGCCACCGTTGCCAAGCGTCTGGTTGAAGCTCAATCGAACATGGCGATGCTGACCACTTTCAACGAAGTCGACATGACCGAAGTCATGGCCCTGCGTTCGAAGTACAAGGACCTGTTCGAGAAGTCCCACAACGGCGTACGCCTGGGCTTCATGTCGTTCTTCGTGAAGGCTGCCACCGAAGCGCTGAAACGCTTCCCGGCGGTCAACGCTTCGATCGACGGCAACGACATCGTTTACCACGGTTATGCCGACATCGGTGTCGCTGTTTCCAGCGACCGTGGCCTGGTGGTTCCGGTTCTGCGTAACGCCGAACACATGAGCCTGGCTGAGATCGAAGGCGGCATCGCCACCTTCGGCAAGAAAGCCCGTGACGGCAAACTGTCGATGGACGAAATGACCGGCGGTACTTTCACCATCACCAACGGTGGTACCTTCGGTTCGATGATGTCGACCCCGATCGTCAACCCGCCGCAGGCAGCGATTCTGGGCATGCACAACATCATCCAGCGTCCGATGGCCATCAACGGTCAGGTCGTGATCCGTCCGATGATGTACCTGGCGCTGTCCTACGATCACCGTCTGATCGATGGCAAAGAAGCTGTAACCTTCCTGGTGACCATCAAGAACCTGCTGGAAGATCCGGCTCGTCTGTTGCTGGATATCTGATAGAAGCAGCTGCAAGCTTCGAGCAACAAGCCGCAAGAAAGGGCGGCTTGGCTTGAAGCTTGTGGCTTGAAGCTTTTCGCTAAAGAGGATTTTTTGAATGTCGCAGAAATTTGACGTAGTAGTGATCGGTGCGGGCCCTGGCGGCTACGTGGCAGCTATCAAGGCCGCGCAACTCGGCCTGAGCACTGCCTGCATCGAGAAGTACACCGATGCTGAAGGCAAGCAAGCCCTGGGCGGCACCTGCCTGAACGTAGGCTGCATTCCTTCCAAGGCGCTGCTGGACAGCTCCTGGAAATACAAGGAAGCGAAAGAAAGCTTCAACGTCCACGGTATCTCGACCGGCGAAGTCAAAATGGACGTCGCTGCGATGGTTGGCCGCAAGGCTGGCATCGTCAAGAACCTGACCGGTGGTGTTGCCACTCTGTTCAAGGCCAACGGCGTTACTTCGATCCAGGGCCACGGCAAACTGCTGGCCGGCAAGAAAGTCGAAGTCACCAAGCCGGACGGCTCGGTTGAAGTCATCGAAGCCGAAAACGTCATTCTGGCTCCAGGCTCGCGTCCGATCGACATTCCACCGGCTCCGGTCGATCAGAAAGTCATCGTCGATTCGACCGGCGCTCTGGAATTCCAATCCGTACCTAAGCGTCTGGGCGTGATCGGCGCTGGCGTGATCGGTCTGGAGCTGGGTTCGGTCTGGTCGCGTCTGGGTGCGGAAGTGACTGTTCTGGAAGCCCTGGACACCTTCCTGATGGCGGCGGACACCGCGGTTTCCAAGGAAGCGCTGAAAACCCTGACCAAACAGGGTCTGGACATCAAACTGGGCGCTCGCGTAACCGGCTCGAAAGTGAACGGCGACGAAGTCGTTGTGAACTACACCGACGCCAACGGCGAACAGACCATCACTTTCGACAAGCTGATCGTAGCCGTTGGTCGCCGTCCGGTGACCACTGATCTGCTGGCTGCCGACAGCGGCGTGACCCTGGACGAGCGCGGTTTCGTGCACGTTGACGATCACTGTGCCACCACCGTACCGGGCGTTTACGCCATCGGTGACGTGGTTCGCGGCATGATGCTGGCTCACAAGGCCTCGGAAGAGGGCATCATGGTTGTCGAGCGCATCAAGGGCCACAAGGCCCAGATGAACTATGACCTGATCCCTTCGGTTATTTATACTCACCCGGAAATCGCATGGGTCGGTAAAACCGAGCAGGCCTTGAAAGCTGAAGGCGTTGAAGTTAACGTCGGCACCTTCCCGTTCGCAGCATCCGGCCGTGCCATGGCCGCCAACGATACCGGTGGTTTCGTCAAGGTCATCGCCGATGCCAAGACTGACCGCGTATTGGGCGTGCACGTGATTGGCCCGAGCGCTGCAGAACTGGTTCAGCAGGGCGCGATCGGTATGGAATTCGGCACCAGCGCTGAAGACCTGGGCATGATGGTTTTCTCCCATCCGACCCTGTCTGAAGCCTTGCACGAAGCAGCTTTGGCAGTGAATGGCGGCGCCATCCACATTGCCAACCGCAAGAAGCGTTAAGACACAATAAGAAACCACGGCGGTACGGCCCGTCGTGAGCCTTGCGTGCAAGACTCACCGCGGAATGTCCGCTGGACGCAGCCTTGCGTAGCTCAGCTACGCAAGCAGCAGTCACAGGTGGCGCGGCACTCATAAAGAGCGCAGCGCCGAATGCGCAGTACCTAACGAAGACGGTAAAAAGCATGAATCTTCACGAGTATCAGGGTAAGCAGCTGTTCGCTGAATACGGCCTGCCAGTTTCCACTGGTTTCGCAGTAGACACCCCGGAAGCAGCAGCAGAAGCTTGCGACAAAATCGGCGGCAACGAGTGGGTTGTCAAAGCCCAGGTTCACGCCGGTGGTCGCGGTAAAGCGGGCGGCGTCAAGCTGGTTCGCAGCAAAGAAGACGCCAAAGCCTTCGCACAGCAGTGGCTGGGCAAGCGTCTGGTGACTTACCAGACTGACGCCAACGGCCAGCCAGTCACCAAGATCCTGGTTGAATCGTGCACTGATATCGCTAAAGAGCTGTACCTGGGCGCTGTCGTTGACCGTTCGAGCCGTCGCATCGTGTTCATGGCTTCCACCGAAGGTGGCGTGGACATCGAGAAAATCGCTCACGACACTCCAGAAAAAATTCTGAAAGCCACTATCGATCCACTGGTTGGCGCTCAGCCATTCCAGGGTCGCGAGCTGGCATTCCAGCTGGGTCTGGAAGGCAAGCAGGTTGCTCAGTTCGCCAAGATCTTCGTAGGTCTGGCCAAGCTGTTCAAGGATCACGACCTGGCTCTGCTGGAAGTGAACCCGCTGGTGATCAAGGCTGACGGCGATCTGCACTGCCTGGACGCCAAGATCAACATCGACGCCAACGCAATGTACCGTCAGCCCAAGCTGAAGACTTTCCACGATCCGTCGCAGGACGATCCGCGCGAAGCGCACGCTGCCAAGTTCGAACTGAACTACGTAGCACTGGAAGGCAACATCGGCTGCATGGTGAACGGTGCCGGCCTGGCCATGGGTACCATGGACATCGTCAACCTGCACGGCGGCAAGCCAGCCAACTTCCTCGACGTAGGTGGTGGTGCTACCAAAGAACGCGTGACCGAAGCTTTCAAAATCATTCTGTCCGACAGCAATGTCGCTGCAGTACTGGTTAACATCTTCGGCGGCATCGTTCGTTGCGACATGATTGCCGAAGGCATCATCGGTGCAGTGAAAGAAGTCGGCGTGAAAATCCCGGTTGTTGTTCGTCTTGAAGGCAACAACGCTGAACTGGGCGCTAAAGTACTGGCAGAAAGCGGTTTGAACATCATCGCTGCTACCAGCCTGACCGACGCTGCTCAACAAGTCGTTAAAGCTGCGGAGGGCAAGTAATGAGCGTCCTGATCAATAAAGACACCAAAGTAATCTGCCAGGGCTTCACCGGCGCGCAGGGTACTTTCCACTCCGAACAAGCCATTGCCTACGGCACCAAAATGGTTGGCGGCGTGACCCCAGGCAAAGGTGGCACCACTCACCTGAACCTGCCTGTGTTCAACACCGTGAAAGAAGCTGTAGAAGCCACTGGCGCCACCGCCAGCGTAATCTACGTTCCGGCTCCTTTCTGCAAGGACTCGATCCTGGAAGCAGCTTTCGGCGGCATCAAGCTGATCGTCTGCATCACCGAAGGCATTCCTACCCTGGACATGCTGGACGCCAAAGTTAAGTGCGACGAGCTGGGTGTTACCCTGATCGGCCCTAACTGCCCAGGCGTGATCACCCCAGGCGAATGCAAGATCGGCATCATGCCAGGTCACATTCACTTGCCAGGCAAGGTCGGTATCGTTTCCCGTTCCGGCACCCTGACCTACGAAGCTGTGAAGCAGACCACTGACGCCGGTTTCGGTCAGTCGACTTGCGTCGGCATCGGCGGTGACCCGATCCCGGGTTCGAACTTCATCGACATCCTGAAGCTGTTCCAGGAAGATCCGAAGACCGAAGCGATCGTCATGATCGGCGAGATCGGCGGTTCGGCTGAAGAAGAAGCGGCTGCCTACATCAAGGCTAACGTGACCAAGCCGGTTGTTTCCTACATTGCTGGTGTGACTGCTCCTCCGGGCAAGCGCATGGGCCATGCTGGCGCAATCATCTCCGGCGGCAAAGGCACTGCAGACGAGAAATTCGCTGCTCTGCAAGACGCAGGCGTGAAAACCGTGCGTTCGCTGGCAGACATCGGCAAGGCCCTGGCCGAGCTGACTGGCTGGGAAGTGAAGAAGTAAGCTTCGGCTGACTTCTCTGCTCCAGCAACAAAGGCCACCTTCGGGTGGCCTTTGTCGTTTCTGGCGTTCGGGTGGACGATGGCAATTTTATAAGCACTCACCCAATAACATGCAAAAACGCGACACAGAAACGTCGCGTATCGGATAGTTCGCCCTCTAACAGTGCGTTTGTCGGGCAAATTCGTTAGGCTAGCCGCCATTTTGCGTCTGCCGCCCACAAGGCATGCAACGCGCTAAACGGGTCAGTCTTATACGGATTGACAGCATTTCCCTAACCCCACAGGGAAATCCCCCTCTAAATTCCGATTCAGTAGTGTGGTATTTCCTTAATGAAAGTTTTGAAAGGTCAGGACATCCTGGCACTTGGCTTTATGACATTCGCCCTGTTCGTCGGGGCCGGCAACATCATCTTCCCGCCTATCGTCGGTTTGCAGTCCGGGCCCAACGTCTGGATCGCGGCGCTGGGCTTTCTGATCACGGCGGTCGGTCTGCCGGTGGTCACCGTGGTCGCACTGGCCAAGGTCGGTGGCGCCATGGACGCGCTCAGCAGCCCGATCGGCAAGATCGCGGGCGGCGTGCTGGCAGCGGCTTGCTACCTGGCCGTCGGCCCGCTGTTCGCCACCCCGCGTACCGCGACCGTTTCCTTTGAAGTAGGTCTGGCGCCGCTGACCGGCGAGAGCCCGCTGGCACTGTTCCTCTACAGTTCGGTGTACTTCCTGCTGGTGTTCTTCATTTCGCTCTACCCTGGGCGTCTGCTGGACACCGTCGGTCGCTTCCTCGCGCCGCTGAAGATCATCGCTCTGGCCGTGCTCGGCATCGCCGCATTCGCACTGCCGGCCGGTGACATCGGCGTGGCCACTCCGGAATACGTCGCGGCACCGTTCTCCCAAGGGTTCATCAATGGTTACCTGACCATGGATACCCTCGGCGCGCTGGTGTTCGGCATCGTCATCGTCAACGCGATCCGCTCCCGTGGCGTCGAGTCGCCGGCGCTGATCACCCGTTACGCGATCATCGCCGGGCTGATTGCCGGTGTCGGTCTGGCGCTGGTGTATGTCAGCCTGTTCCGTCTGGGTTCCGGCAGCCATGAAGTGGCGGTGGGCGCGACCAACGGTGCGGCGGTGCTGCACGCCTATGTGCAACACACCTTCGGTTCGCTGGGCAGTGGCTTCCTCGCCGTGCTGATTTCCCTGGCGTGTCTGGTGACAGCGGTTGGCCTGACCTGCGCCTGTGCCGAATACTTCAGCCGCGTATTGCCGCTGTCCTACAAGACTCTGGTGATCATTCTGGCGGCGTTCTCGCTGCTGGTGTCCAACCTGGGTCTGACCAAGCTGATCGCGTTCTCGATCCCGGTACTGACCGCGATCTACCCGCCGTGCATCGTGCTGGTGGCCCTGAGCTTCTGTGCGGCGTTCTGGCATGAACAGAGCCGCATCATGGGCCCGGTAATGTTGGTGTCGTTTGTGTTCGGTACCATCGATGCCCTGAAAGGCGCCGGTCTGGCTGACTGGATGCCATCGCAACTGGCCCACCTGCCGCTGAGCGAGCAAGGTCTGGCGTGGCTGGTGCCGTGCGTGATGACCCTGGTGGTTGCCGTGGTTTGCGACCGCCTGCTGGGCAAGCGCGCCGAAGCACTCGCCTAAGACTGCCGGGCCGCCACAAGCGGCTGCCGAGCGATTAAACAGAAATGCCCCGTATCAATCGATGCGGGGCATTTTTTGTATTTCACACACTATTGTTGGTAGCGAGATAGCGGACGACGGTAGCCGTATTGAATTGGTAGCGACAGTTGCCGGATGCAATGATTTTGTTGTCAGGTTGCACGACGACTGACTCCCATAGTTCTCGATCATACCCGATATTCGTTTCTTGAAATCCAGCGGTTCCGAAGGTGGTATCAGGTTTGCCTGTCACATCGTATCGGGCGACTAGCGAACTTTCATAACTCCTGAGACCGAGCAGGCCTGCAACAACAATTCCACTGATTGTGTTTCCACCTATCGCGCTCCATGCGTTGGCCTCTCCTGTTGGCGCTTCACTGACCACAGGCTTGCCTCCGTTGAAAACGAGGTTGGGGCTGCCATTAGCGTTGTAAAAAGCAATTACGCCTCTTCGCTCACGCCCCCAGACGTCATTCGAATTCAGATCTCGCGATCCAGCGACAATAACGCCGCCATCCGGATTCAGCATCATGCTCGAAAACCCTGTGTATACGCCGTCCACTCGGATTCGGATTTCGCCGTTCTGCCCAAATCCCTGGTCGGGTGTTCCATTGGGGTGGTAGCGGGCGATGAGGCCCTCATAGTCAAATGTGGAGCCTGCAATGGTGATCTTTCCGTCGTTCGATACGGCCACAGCTGCGATGCGGTAATTGGTGTTCAGACTGCCGCTGCCATTGAACGATAAGTCTGGAGAACCGTCGTGTGAGAATTTTTGGATCAGTGTCCATGAAGTGAATACGATTGCACCATCAGGGCCGATTGCAACGTTGGAAAGGGGAGAGTTCGAGGTATTTGCCGACATCGCTATCAGGCTCAATACATTGGGATTCGCAATCGGTGGGACGATCACTACGCCGTCATCACCAAAAGTTTGATCACGAGTTCCATCTGAAAGAAGGCGCAGGATGGCTTGATTCTGAGCATCAGTACCATAATGGGTGCCGATCAGAATAATGCTGCCGTCGTCATTTCGTTGAGCCCCAGATGGAAACGCGGGAGCACCATCCTTGAAGCCGCCGGTGAATATTCCGTTATTGGCGAATCCGGTATCCAGGGTGCCGTTTTCCAGGAGTTGAACCAGCTGGAAGTCCAGGCGATCCTCCCATCTGACGCTTCCCCACATCAAGATTTTGCCTTCGTCGTGTCGTGCCACAATATCAAGGGTGTTGCTCCCTGGGAGGGAAAAATCATAGGCAACTCCATCTTCACCAAACGTGGGATCAAAGCCTTGGTTGTTCTGACTTTTTTTCGCGCGTGTCTGAGCTGGTTTTGACATGGTTGGTGCTCCGGGATGGCGGTTGATCATTCTCCAATGACGTTACTCGGCTGAAGTCCACCTTGCACCTGTCAGAATTGACAGCTATTGATTGCACACGACCAATAGAATTCTCAATAAGCGGTGCCTTTTGCGCTCATCTGGCGTCCAAGCTGGGTTCATGTCGCGAGGGTAAAACTATGAAGTTATTGCTTGCGCGGAAACTTTTCTTGCTACTTGCCTAGCTATCATCAAAGGACCTGCATGTCGTTCATCCAAGCCAACCTGATCCATCTGCTGGCCGCGCTCTGGTTTGTCATCTGCTGGGGCGGTTACACCCGTTATGCCACTTGGAAGGGCCGTGACACCGCGTGCCTGGCCAGCGTGCTGCACCTGTACCGCGAAGACTGGATGCGCCGCATGCTGCTGCGCGACAACCGCATCGCCGATGCCAGCGTGATCGGCAACCTTGAGCGCAACGCCTCGTTCTTCGCTTCCAGCACGCTGATTATCCTGGCGGGCATTCTGACCGTGCTCGGCGCTTCCGAGCGCGCGGTGTCATTGCTGGCGGATATTCCGATGGTGCAACAGGCCTCGCAGGGCATGTCGGAGATCAAGTTGCTGTGCCTGGCGCTGGTGTTCGTCTATGCCTTCTTCACCTTCAGCTGGTGCATGCGCCAGTACAACTTCGCCGCGATTCTGGTCGGCTCGGCCCCGATGATCGGTGAGCGGCAAGTCTCGGAGCAGGAGCGCAAGGCGTTCGCCTCGCGGGCAGCTCGGGTGATTTCGATGGCGGCCAACCAGTTCAACTTCGGTCTGCGTTCCTATTACTTCGGGATGAGCATGCTGGCGTGGTTCGTCAGCCCGTGGCTGTTCATGTTGATGAGCGCCGGCGTGGTGCTGGTGTTGTATCGCCGGGAGTTTCATTCCGACGTGCTCGATGTAATGGTCTATACCCCTACAGAGGCGCCATTGCCCGAAGCGAACAAAGAGGCTGCTTGATGAGTATTCCGTTCTGGTGTGTGTTTATCAGTGCATTGTTGATCTACGTGGCGCGTATGCCGGTCGGCAAGGCCATGAAAGAGCAGGGCGGTTACAACAACCACCTGCCGCGTCAGCAGCAGGCGCAACTCACCGGTTACGGCGCCCGGGCACTGGCGGCACATCAGAACAGCATCGAAGCGTTCATCCTGTTCGCCGTTGGCGTGCTGATGGCGCATACCACGCAGACGGCGGGATGGCTGATCGATACATTGGCGATCATCTTCGTGATCTCACGGATTTTCTATCTGTGGTTCTACCTGGCGGATCTTCCCAAGCTGCGCAGTCTGGTCTGGCTGGTCGGCTTAGTGTGTTCATTGTTGCTGATGATTAGTCCGACTTTTAGAACTGTTTTGCTCTAAGACGGCATGGGCAAAAAATCACAGACAAAAGAAAACCCGCACTTGGCGGGTTTTCTTTTGAGTTTTCGAGAAGCGGCTTATTGCTTCTTGGCAGCTTCTTCTTGCGCTGCAGCGTTCGATTCGGCCTGAGCTTTGGCAGCTTCGGCGTTTTCTTTCGCTGCGTCGTTCACTTTATCCTGAGCTTTGTTCATGTCTTGCTGAGCTTGTTCAGCATGTTGGTTGGCATCTTGAGCTTTGTCCTCGGATTTTTTATCGCAGGCAGCGAGACCGAGGGAAGCGGTCAACATCAAGGCAATAGCTAAAGTCTTACGCATGGGGTGTTTCTCCTTATGGAAAATAACTACTGGCCTTAAGAGCTCAGGCCCACGGCTTAAGTTCCTCATTTCTTTCAGATATATAAGTTTGTTTTGCAATGGAACTTTTGCTGTTCTTTCCACTACTGGGAATAGCCACTAACAAGAGTAATTATCAAATGGCCGAAAACCCCGTTTTTGAGCGTGCGACACGGTTTCTCTCGGCCCTGCGCCACTGTCAGGTGCTGGGATTGAAGGTGAACAGCGCAAGTAGCGAAGGCCTGACTGTGGTGCTGCCGTACAGTGCGCAAATCGTCGGCAATCCGCTGACCGGCGTCATCCACGGCGGGGCGATCACGTCGCTGATGGACACCGCGTGCGGCATGTCGACCCTTTGCGTCCTGCCGGAATTCGAAGTCTGCCCGACCCTCGATCTGCGCATCGACTACATGCATGCCGCCGAGCCGCATAAAGATGTTTACGGCTTCGCCCAATGTTATCGAGTCACCACCGATGTGATCTTCGCTCGCGGATTTGCCTATCAGGATGATCCCGAGCAACCGATTGCCCATGTCGTCGGCACCTTCATGCGCATGGGCAAAGGCCTGAAAGGCACCAAAGGCTTCGGTGGCGCGATCAAGGGAGAAACCCCATGAGCGACGACTTCAAGCAGCAATTGCAAGAGGCACACGAGAAGGGTGACTACGCGCCGCTCCTGAAGCTGATTCCCTATGCCGGGCTGATCGGCGTCGAGTGTTCGCGGGTCGGTGATGACTTGCTGTTCAAGCTGCCGGCCAACAAGGACAACATTGGTAACCCTTTATTGCCGGCGATCCACGGCGGGGTAATTGCCGGGTTCATGGAGCTGTCCGCGGCCCTGCACCTGCTGATTTTCACCGGCGCGCCCGGTGTGCCGAAGATTATCGATTTTTCCCTCGATTACCTGCGGGCCGGGCAGTTTCGCGATACCTGGGCCCGATGTCAGGTCTGCCGTCAGGGCCGGCGGGTGGCCAACGTCGCGGTCACGGCCTGGCAAAGTACCGAAAGCGAACCGATTGCCACTGCCCGTGCTCACTTCAAAATCGATGAGCCCTTGAAATCCTGAACCACGCCCCCAACTCACAGAACAACCCGCCGCCGACCAGCAAGGTCGCGGCCAATGCCATCTGATTGGAGTTTGATGACCATGAGTGTGGAAACTCAAAAGGAAACCCTGGGCTTCCAGACCGAGGTGAAGCAACTGCTGCACCTCATGATCCATTCGCTGTATTCCAACAAGGAAATCTTCCTTCGCGAATTGATCTCGAACGCCTCTGACGCTGTCGACAAATTGCGCTTCGAAGCCCTGGCCAAGCCTGAGTTGCTCGAAGGTGGCGATGAACTGAAAATCCGTGTGAGCTTCGACAAGGACGCCCAGACCGTCACCCTCGAAGACAACGGCATCGGCATGAACCGTGACGATGTGATCACCCACCTGGGTACCATCGCCAAATCCGGCACTGCCGATTTCATGAAAAACCTGTCCGGCGATCAGAAGAAGGATTCGCACCTGATCGGTCAGTTCGGCGTGGGTTTCTACTCGGCCTTCATCGTTGCCGACAAAGTTGACGTGTACAGCCGTCGCGCCGGCACCGCTGCCAGCGAAGGCGTGCACTGGTCGTCGAAAGGCGAGGGCGAATTTGAAGTCGCCACCATCGACAAACCGGAACGCGGCACCCGCATCGTCCTGCACCTGAAATCCGGTGAAGACGAGTTCGCCGATGGCTGGCGTCTGCGCAACATCATCAAGAAGTACTCCGACCACATCGCGCTGCCGATCGAGCTGCCAAAAGAAGTGGCCGCTGCCGAAGGCGAAGAGAAGCCTGAAGTTGAATGGGAAACCGTCAACCGCGCCAGCGCCCTGTGGACCCGTCCTCGCACTGAAGTGAAGGACGAGGAATACCAGGAGTTCTACAAACACATCGCCCACGACTTCGAAAATCCGCTGTCGTGGAGTCACAACAAGGTTGAAGGCAAGCTCGAGTACAGCTCGCTGCTGTACGTGCCGGCCCGCGCACCGTTCGATCTGTACCAGCGTGAAGCGTCGAAAGGCCTGAAGCTGTACGTGCAGCGCGTGTTCGTGATGGATCAGGCCGAGTCGTTCCTGCCGCTGTACCTGCGCTTCATCAAGGGCGTGGTCGACTCCAACGACCTGTCGCTGAACGTGTCGCGGGAAATCCTGCAGAAAGACCCGATCATCGACTCGATGAAGTCGGCGCTGACCAAGCGCGTGCTGGACATGCTGGAAAAACTGGCAAAGAACGAGCCTGAGCAATACAAGGGCTTCTGGAAGAACTTCGGTCAGGTCATGAAAGAAGGCCCGGCAGAAGATTTCGCCAACAAGGAAAAAATTGCCGGTCTGCTGCGCTTCGCATCGACCAACGGCACCGACGGCGAGCAGATCGTCGGTCTGGCCGAGTACCTGGCGCGCGCCAAGGAAGGTCAGGACAAGATCTACTACCTCACCGGCGAAACCTACGCGCAGGTCAAGAACAGCCCGCACCTGGAAGTCTTCCGCAAGAAAGGCATCGAAGTGCTGCTGCTGACCGACCGTATCGACGAGTGGCTGATGAGTTACCTCAGCGATTTCGACGGCAAGACGTTTGTCGACGTCGCGCGCGGTGACCTGGATCTGGGCAACCTGGACTCGGAAGAGGACAAGAAGGCCCAGGAAGAAGTCGCCAAGTCGAAAGAAGGTCTGGTCGAGCGTCTGAAAACCGCACTGGGCGACTCCGTTGCCGAAGTCCGGGTTTCCCATCGCCTGACGGATTCGCCGGCCATTCTGGCCATCGGCGAGCAGGACCTGGGTCTGCAAATGCGTCAGATCCTCGAGGCCAGCGGGCAGAAGGTGCCGGATTCGAAGCCGATCTTCGAATTCAACCCGAGCCACCCGCTGATCGCGAAGCTCGACAACGAAACCAGCGAAGAGCGTTTTGGCGACCTGTCGCACATCCTCTTCGACCAGGCCGCGCTGGCGGCTGGCGACAGCTTGAAAGACCCGGCCGCTTACGTGAGCCGCCTGAACAAGCTGCTGGTCGAGCTGTCCGCTTGATCAAACTGTAGAAAAACCCGCTTCGGCGGGTTTTTTCATTCTGGAATTCAACCAATCTGGAGTCAGAAATGAGCCAAGTCACTGTACGTTCCGTGGTCTATCAGATTGACGGCCAGCCTTATGAAGGTCGCCTGGCCTTCGACGCCGAGCACAAAGGCGCGCGTCCGGGGCTGCTGATGGCGCCGAACTGGATGGGTGTCAGCGCTGGCGCTGAAGAAATCGCCAAATCGGTGGCGGCCAAGGGTTATGTGGTGCTGATCGCTGACGTGTATGGCCAGGCCGTACGTCCGCAGAACGCTGATCAGGCCGGTGCGGCGATGATGCCGCTGAAGAATGACCGCGCGCTGCTGCGCAAGCGTATGCAGGCGGCGTTCGAACAATTGCAGAAGCAGGGCGAGGCGGCGGTCGATACCTCGAAACTGGCGGTATTCGGTTTCTGCTTCGGCGGTTGCTGTGCGCTGGATCTGGCGCGCACTGGTGCTGCGGTGAAAGCGGCGGTGTCGTTCCACGGCACGCTGGACTCGCCGAACCCGGCGGACGCGAAGAACATCAAGGGCTCGGTGTTGGTGCTGCACGGTGCTTCGGACCCGCTGGTGCCGAAAGAGCAGTTGCCGGCATTCGAGGACGAGATGAACGCCGCTGGCGTGGACTGGCAGTTGCTGAGCTACGGTGGCGCGGTGCACTCGTTCACCGATCCGCACGCCAATGTGCCGGGCAAGATGATGTACGACGCGAAGACCGCAGCGCGGGCGTTCAAGTCGATGCATGACTTGCTGGAAGAAGTGTTCAAGGGCTGAATCGGCTGAACACACTCCCACGCCTGGCGTGGGAGTGTGGCTTTACAGCGGTGTCGGTTCGCTGCGCGATTTAGGCAGCTCGATCCGCTCGACTTCCCCCGGCACCGTCGGCCAATCCCCGGCCGCCCACTTGCGCCGCGCCTCATCGATTGCCGCCGGATCGCTCGCGACAAAATTCCAGTTGATCCGCCGTGGCCCGTCCAGTGGCGCACCGCCGAACAACACTGCGTGACTGTCGCTCTCGGCAAACAGGCTCATCTCTTCCCCAGCCGGCAACACCACCAGCGCATGGGGTTCGACCGCTTCGCCATTCAATTGCACATCACCGCTCAACACATACAGCGCCCGCTCGTCATGTTCGGTCGGGATCAGCAGCGTGGTCGCGGTTTGCATCTTCAGTTCGGCATACAGCGTAGGAGAAAGCACCGGCACCGGCGATTCCAGGCAAAAGCCTGACCCGGCGATCATGCGGATCTGTACACCGAGGTTATCGCTGACCGGCAAGGTCGAGGCCGGGTGATGGCTGTAATGCCCCGGGCCTTGTTCGTGATCCTTGGGCGAGGCGAGCCAGATTTGCAGGCCGTGCATCTTGAAGCTTTGCTCCCACAGCGGTTCGGGCGTGCGCTCGACGTGCGCGATCGCCGTGCCGGCCGTCATCCAGCTGACATCGCCGGCGCTGACCACCTGATCCGAACCCAGGCTGTCCTTGTGCTGGATCTGTCCTTCGAACAAATACGTGAGGGTCGACAGACCGATGTGCGGATGCTGTCGGATGTTCATGCCTTTGCCCGCCGGATAAACCGTTTCGAGCATGTGGTCGAAAAACACGAAAGGCCCGACGCTGCGGCATTTGGCTGACGGCAGCGGGCGCAGGATCGGCTGGCCTTCGACGTCTTCGGCGCGCGGGCGGATGATCAGGGGTTGGGTGTCCATGGTCCATTTCCAGGCTGAGCGGGTGATGCGTGGAGCATAACCCGCCGGTGTCATCGAGGTGATTACTGGCTGTCGAAGCCGACTGGCGCGTGGGTTTCGATGGTGACTTCGCTGGTGGTCATCAGCTTGTGGATCGGGCAGCGGTCGGCAACACGCAGCAGTTCTTCACGCTGGGCATCGGTGAGCACGCCCTTGAGGGTGAGGGTTACGTGCAGGGCGTATTTGCCTTTCTGTTCCTGGCTGTTGTCGCGTTTGACCTCAACGCCGACGCCGGTCAGCGGGATGTCCTTTTTCTTCGCGTACAGCTTAAGGGTCAGGGCCTTGCAGGCGCCGAGGGCGGCGTCGAAGTAATCGTGCGGTTCCGGAGCCGAGCCTTCGCCGCCAGCAGTCGTCGGGACGTCTGCAAAAAGCTCATGCTCATCGATCTGAACAGTGTGGCGAAAACCTTCGGCGGACACGGTATTGACGGTAACGGTCATGTGAACCTCGCAAGCTGTAGGAAAAGGGATTCGATCAAAAAAGACCTTGCAGGTATAGAGCATTTCCCACACAGGCGCGTTCCACTTTCTTGCCGGGTGAACCCTCGTCGCCCGGCGAGGGTCTAGGCTATGCCTGTCTGCCGGAGAATGCTTGTGTCCGTGTTTCGTTTGAGCCTTGCCTGCCTGATGGCTTTCACCGGCGCCGCCAGTGCCCGGGATTACACCTACAGTGACGCGCACCTGCATTACGTGGATTTTTTCCAGGAAACCGCCGGCATGCCGAAATTGCTGACGGCCATGAAGGAAAATGCCATCGAGCATGTGATGATTTCCGGCATTCCCGTGGCGAAGAAATGGCACGAAGACGAGCCGAAGCGCCCGCGTTACTACGCCGGCGATGATGCCGATGCCTATTGGTACAGCGCGACTGACGTGATCGTCGCCGACGCGGTGCAGAAGCTGACACCTGAGCAACGCCAGTACTTTCACCCGTTTCTTTCAGGCTTCAATCCCAACGACAAGAACTCCGCCGCGCATATCCAGCGCATGCTCGATCTGTATCCCGGCTTGTGGCAGGGCATAGGCGAAGTCTTCACCCGTCACGACGATCTCACCGCGCTGACCTCCGGCGACACGCCACGCGCCAACAACGAAGCCATGACCCGCATCTATCACCTGGCCGCTGAAAACGATCTGCCGGTGATGCTGCATTCCAACATCACCTCCAAGCGTGAGAAGAACCCCCTGTACCTGAGGGAAATCGAAGAGCCGCTGCGTAATCATCCGCACACCCGGTTCATCTGGGCGCATGCCGGCACCAGCGCCGAAATCCACCGTCATCAGACGCAGCTGGATTTTCTGCTGCCGACCCTGACGCGAATGCTGGAGGCGTACCCGAACCTGTTTATTGATCTGTCGTGGAGCTTGCTGACGCCTTATCTGCTGGACGAAAAGGGGCAACCGCGAGCGGACTGGGTGCAACTGGTGGAGCGCTACCCGGATCGCTTCATGATCGGTTCGGACGTGGTCGGGCGATTCAACAAACTCGGTAAGGAAATCCACGGCTTCAAGCCGTTTCTTGATGCCTTGCCCGAGACGGTCGCGAAAAAAGTCGCACGGGACAACTTCCTGGCGATATTGCCGCGAACAGCGCTCAAGTCCGGCAAACCCGCGCTGAATCGTTAATGCCGACGGTTCGTAGGATCAAGGCCTTTTGATATCGCGTTTTGGTCTTACGCATTTTTTAAAAGGGCCGATACCTTCTAGAGCAACCAGCTGCAGGGTTGATGCAGCGCTTTTGGAAGGAACCAGAGCAATGAGTATCCGTAGTCTCAATATTGCGCCCCGAGCCGGGCTGGGTTTTGGCGTGCAGGCGCTGATGGTGTTTGCCCTTGGGGCGTTCGCCCTGCTGCAGATGTCGAACATGCGTGCGCAGTCCGACGAGGTCGACAATAACTGGCTGCCCAGCGTGATGGCGGTGGGCGAGATGAGCCAGGACATGCTGCGTTTGCGTGCGCTGACCATGCGCCTGTTGCTCAATCGCGATCCGCAGGCGCTGGATCAGAACGTGGCCAAGCTCAATGATTTGCGTGGAGTGCTGAGTGAAGCCCAGCAACGCTACGACATCCTGATCGCATTGCCCGAAGAGCGCGCGCTGTTCGACCGCTTCAAGGTCGCCGAACACAAGTACCTGGAGCTGCAGGCGCAGGTGATGACGTTGTCTGCTCAGGGACGAGTGGAAGAGGCGGCCGCCATTCTCAACGGACAGATGAGCCCGCTGGCGGATGAAATTGCAGTGACCCTGCGTGAGCTGGTCGAGTTGAACAAGCACAACGCCAACCTCGCCACAGAGGCCGCACGGCTGGTGTTCACCAACTCGCGGGTGTGGGTCGGGGTGATGATCGGCATCACTGCGCTGATCACCATCGCGCTGGCGTTGTTGCTGACCCGCAGCATCGTGCTGCCGCTGTCGCAATCGCTCAATGTCGCGGAAGTGGTGGCCGGTGGCGATCTGACCGGGGATATCAGCATTTCCGGCAAGGACGAACCGGCGCGGCTGCTGCACGCGCTCAAGAGCATGCAGCACAACCTGCGCGACACTATCCGCCAGATCTCGGAGTCCTCCAGTCAACTGGCCTCGGCCTCGGAAGAGTTGAGCTGCGTCACCGAAGACGCGACGCGGGGGCTGCATCAGCAGAGTCTGGAAATAGAACAGGCGGCCACGGCAGTCAATCAGATGACCGCCGCCGTGGAAGAGGTGGCGAGCAATGCCGTCGCGACTTCCGAGGCGTCCCGTGAGTCTGATCGTATTGCCCAGCATGGCCGCGAGCAGGTGCAGCAGACCGTGTCGTCCATCGAGCTGCTGGCGGACGATGTCACCGCCAATGCCACGCAGGTGGAGGATCTGGCGCAGAAGGTCTACAGCATCAGCAAAGTGCTGGACGTGATCCGCTCGATTGCCGAACAGACCAATCTGCTGGCATTGAATGCGGCGATCGAGGCTGCCCGGGCGGGAGATGCCGGACGGGGTTTTGCGGTGGTGGCGGATGAAGTGCGGGCGCTGGCCCATCGCACTCAGCAGTCGACCCAGGAAATCGAGCAGATGATCGGCGGCATCCAGCAGGGCACCGATTCGGCGGTCAGTTCGATGCAGCAGAGCAACGTTCGGGCGCGCTCGACCCTGGAGTTGGCGAAGGCGGCTGGCGTGGCGCTGGAGGAAATCGCTTCGGCGTTTACCTTGATCAACGAGCGCAATCTTGTGATTGCCAGTGCGTCGGAAGAGCAGGCCGCCGTGGCGCGAGAAGTTGATCGCAACCTGATGAACATCCGTGATCTGGCGATGCAGACCTCGGCGGGGGCCAATCAGACCAGTGCTGCGAGTCAGGAGCTGTCGCGGCTGGCGGTGGACCTGAACAGCATGGTGGCCAGGTTCTCGGTCTGATCAGCGTTCGACAGGCGAAAAAAAGCCCCGCATTTGCGGGGCTTTTTGATTTGCGTCGGATCAGCTGCCTTTGACCGTCTTGCCGTTGACCGTACCGTCGAGGAGCATGATGTTGTACTCCTTGCCGTCGGTTTCGACCTGTTGCAGGCGAACCAGCAGGTAATCCCAGTCCTTGGCGAACCACAGGACGGTGATGCGCTTGCTTTGTGTCGGGTCGCGAACGCGCTCGACCTTGATCGCATCGATCTGGCCGGCCTTGGTTTCGACTTTTTCCGAACCCAGCACGCGGAAGTCGTAGGTATCGACTTCGCCATCATCGACCACCTGATAGCTCATGCTTTTCTTGCCGGCGGCCACGTCATGCTGCAGCGCCAGTTGATAGGTGGATTTGTCGACCATGCCGCGGTTGAGCGGGATTTTCACCGCGTCGCCGCGGTCGGTTCCGGTCACCAGCTTGTTGGCCCAGTCGAAGTCCAGGTCAGCCTTTTTCGCCTTGCCCAGACCACCGCGTTCGAAGTGGTAGGACTGTGGCAGCAGGGTGTCCTTGTCCAGGGTCAGGGTGCTTTCCTCGGACAGGCTGGCAATCATCATCGAGGCTTTGAAGCTGAGCTTCCAGACGCCGTTGGCCTGTTTGGTCAGGCTGCGCTCGGCGGTGCCGCTCATGGGCAGCTGTTTCCAGTCGGCGGTGTAGCTGGCGGAGAACGGTTGAAGGTCTGCCGCCTGCGCGAAGGGCAGGGCGAGCAGAGCGCAAGCGAAGAGCAGGGCGCGACGCATAATATCTCCTAGTTTCGAATCAAGTGACCGCTGGCCGGCAGTGGCTGGCCATCCAGTAAAGCACCTTGCTCGCCGAGGCTCAGCCGTCCTTCGGCGAACCAGCGTATGGCCATCGGGTAGATCAGGTGTTCCTGAGCGTGAACCCGCTGCGCCAGACTTTGCGGCGAATCGTGCAACTCTACCGGGATTACTGCCTGTACGACCAGTGGTCCGCCATCGAGTTCCTCGGTGACGAAGTGCACGGAGCAGCCGTGTTCGGCGTCGCCGGCCTCCAGCGCGCGCTGATGAGTGTGTAACCCTTTGTATTTGGGTAGCAGCGACGGGTGGATGTTGAGCAGGCGACCCTGGTAGTGACGGACGAAGTCAGCGCTGAGAATGCGCATGAAGCCGGCCAGTACCACGAGTTTGGGGTTGAATTCGTCGATCAGTTCGATCAGGGCGGTATCGAAGGCCTCGCGGCCCTCGAATCCCTTGTGATCCAGCGAGCGGGTGGCGATACCCGCGTCACTGGCGCGTTGCAGGCCGTAGGCGTCGGCGCGGTTGGAAATCACCGCAGCGATGCGGACCGGGCTGTTGCCGGTCCGCGTGCTGTCGATCAGGGCCTGCAAGTTACTGCCGGTGCCGGACAACAGCACCACGACATCACAGGTCTGGGACATCAGTGAGCCTTGAGGTTCTTCAGTTCGACCTGAGCCGCGCCTTCGGCAGCGACAGCGATCTGACCGATGACCCAAGGCTGCTCGCCGGCGTCACGCAGGGTGTTCAGGGCAACTTCAACGTGCTCCTGAGCCACGCAGATCACCATGCCCACGCCGCAGTTCAGCACGCGGTGCATTTCGGTTTCGTCGACGTTGCCTTTCTCTTGCAGCCAGTCGAAGACGGCCGGGCGGTTCCAGCTGGCCACGTCAACCACGGCTTGAGCGCCTTTTGGCAGAACGCGCGGGATGTTGTCGAGCAGGCCACCACCGGTGATGTGGGCCATGGCCTTGACCGCACCGGTGTCCTTGATCAGCTTGAGCAGCGGCTTCACGTAGATGCGGGTCGGAGCCATCAGCAGTTCGGTCAGCGGCTTGCCGTCGAGCTGAACGGTTTCGATGTCGGCACCGGACACTTCGATGATCTTGCGGATCAGCGAGTAGCCGTTGGAGTGCGGGCCGGACGATGGCAGGGCGATCAGGGCATCACCGGTGGCGACTTTCGAGCCGTCGATGATTTCGGCTTTTTCCACGACGCCGACGCAGAAGCCGGCCAGGTCGTAGTCTTCGCCTTCGTACATGCCAGGCATTTCAGCGGTTTCGCCGCCGACCAGCGAGCAGCCAGCCAGTTCGCAGCCTGCACCGATACCGGTAACCACGGTGGCCGCTACGTCGACGTTCAGTTTGCCGGTGGCGTAGTAGTCGAGGAAGAACAGCGGCTCGGCGCCGCACACCACCAGATCGTTGACGCACATGGCGACCAGGTCCTGACCGATGCTGTCGTGCTTGTTCAGGTTCAGCGCCAGACGCAGCTTGGTGCCGACGCCGTCAGTACCGGAAACCAGTACCGGCTGCTTGTAACCGGCCGGGATCTCGCAGAGGGCGCCGAAACCGCCCAGGCCGCCCATGACTTCCGGGCGCGCAGTGCGCTTGGCGACGCTCTTGATGCGTTCGACCAATGCTTCACCGGCGTCGATGTCTACACCGGCGTCCTTGTAGCTCAGGGAGGGTTGCTTGCTCATGATCCAGGCCTTTAGGGGAGGGGATTCAGGGGTAACGACCGAGTTCAGCGGGAACGCCGAATCCGACAGGGGCGATTGCCTCACGCGAAGTTCGGGGTGCCCGGCTGTTGCCGGTCTGCGAAGGCGCGCGATTTTATCAGGCTTGAGGGGCAGCGGCCATCCTCACGCCGACGGGCAGGGGCATATCGATGGAAAAATTTTGCAATTGACGCTGTGGATGACATCACGGGTGCCTGTATAAGGAACCGTCTATCGTTAGGACTGTGCAAAAACTTACCGACCGCGTGTGAATGTTTTGCGACGGCCTGTGGTCACAGGCTTGCCACAACGGTGCACGCGGCCTGTTCCAGCCGCTCTTGTCGACGGGAATTCTCCATGCGTTTTTGTAAATTGCTGTTAGTGGGTGGTTTGTCTCTGATCAGCCTGGCGACCCAGGCGGAAAATCTCAAAGGTCTTTATCAGGTGCGCGAACCGGTCACTGGCCAGTCGCCAGAGGAGCGCGATCGCGCGACCCAGGCTGCGCTGGATACGCTGGTGCTGCGCCTGACCGGTGACCCGAAGGCCCCGCAGAACCCGGGGCTGGCGCCGGTTCGCAAGGATCCGCAGCAGATCATCAGTCAGTTCGGTTTCGATGCCGGGCCGCCGGAAGTGCTGAAGGTCGATTTCGATCCGGGAACCACCGAGCAGGCGTTGCGCCGCGCCGGGCTGGCGCTGTGGGGTGCCAACCGGCCTTCGATCCTGAGCTGGTGGCTGAACGATTCGACCGAGGGTTCGAGCCTGGTGGGCGACGGTCAGGCCAGTGCCGCACCGTTGCGCCGCGCCGCCCAGCACCGTGGATTGCCGTTGCGCCTGCCTTTGGCGGACTTGAGTGAGCAATTGGTCGCAACCGCGCCTGCGCTTGAAGGTGCCGACCCGGCGCCGCTGCGTAACGCTTCCGAGCGCTACAACGCCGACGCCTTGCTCGCCGTGCATGCGCGCGAAGAAAGCGGGCAATGGCAGGCCAAATGGCAATTGTGGCTGGGCGATAAAAAAGAGGCGGGCAACGTGCAGGGCGCGGATCAGGCGGCGGTGGCCGATGCGGTGATGCTGGCGGTCACTGAACGTCTGGCGCCACGCTTTGTGGCCAAGCCGGGCGCGTCCGGCCAGCAGACCCTGGAAGTGCAGGGCATGAATCTGGAGCACTACGCGGCGCTGCTGCGGTTACTCGAACCGTTCGGCGTGCGTCTGCAGAGTGTCGATGCCGATCGCATCCTCTATCGGGTCAACGGCAGTGCCGATCAATTGCGAGCGCAATTGTCGCTGGCGAAGTTGCAGGAACTGCCGGCCGAGGCACCGGCTCCGGTGGCTGCGCCTCAGCCTGCGGTCGTCGGGGCGGCGCCAACCGTTGCGCCGACACCGACACCGACACCGGCGGCGCCGTCCTTGCGGTTCCGCTGGTAGTTTTTCTTTCTTATATATAAGCAATGGAGTGTTACATGGCCGATACGCGGCGTTGGTTCTGGCTCGGTGGGGTGCTCCTGCTTTGCGCGTTTGTCTGGTTGCTGCATCCGATCCTTACGCCGTTTCTGGTGGCGCTGCTGCTCGCCTATCTGTTCGATCCGCTCGTCGATCGTCTGGAACGCCTGGGGCTGTCTCGCACCTGGGGTGTTATCGCGGTGTTCGCCTTGTTCACCCTGATCGTCACTGCGTTGTTGCTGGTGCTGGTGCCGATGCTCGCCAAGCAATTAGTACGGCTGTATGAACTGGCGCCGCAAATGCTCGACTGGTTGCAGCACACTGCCGTGCCATGGGCGCAATCGAAGCTGGGGCTGTCTGACGGCTTCTGGAAGTTCGACAAGGTCAAAGCCGCGATCAGCGAACACATGGGCCAGACCACCGACATCGTCGGTGTGGTGCTGAGTCAGGCGACGGCCTCGAGCCTGGCGCTGATCGGCTGGCTGGCGAATCTGGTGCTGATCCCGGTGGTGAGCTTTTACCTGCTGCGTGACTGGGACGTGATGATGGCCAAGATCCGTGGCCTGTTGCCCCGTGATCGCGAAGAACGTGTGGTGGCGCTGGCGGGTGAGTGCCATGAAGTGCTGGGCGCGTTCGTGCGCGGGCAGTTGCTGGTGATGCTGGCGTTGGGCGTGATCTATGCGGCCGGTCTGATGATTGTCGGGCTGGAGCTGGGCCTGTTGATCGGTCTGATTGCAGGGCTGGCGGCGATTGTGCCGTACATGGGGTTTGTGATCGGCATCGGCGCGGCGCTGATTGCCGGGTTGTTCCAGTTTGGTGGCGATCTGTATCCGATGATCGGGATCGTCGCGGTGTTCATGGTCGGCCAGGCACTGGAAGGCATGGTGCTGACGCCTTTGCTGGTGGGGGATCGGATCGGTCTGCACCCGGTGGCGGTGATTTTCGCGATTCTGGCCGGTGGCGAGCTGTTCGGCTTCACCGGTGTGCTGCTGGCATTGCCGGTGGCGGCGGTGATCATGGTGCTGGTGCGACACGTCCACGATCTGTACAAGGATTCCGACATCTATAGCGGGGTGGATGAGCCGGAGTTGTAATCGTGACGCGCGGGCTGCCCGGTGGATTGCCGGGTTGGCCCGTCTCCTGCAGGCCGTGGCGCCAAAGAAACTGTCATAAAACCAGCACGTTAACGCAAACCTTTGATTTTGCTTGGGGTCTGTCGCATTGTGCGCTCCGCTTCACGGGTATAAACTTCGCTCACTTTACACAGAGGCCACTAACGGTTCCTTGGGAACTGTTCAGTCAGCATGAAACCGATTCAGCTGCCCCTAGGTGTGCGTCTGCGTGACGACGCCACCTTCATCAACTACTACCCAGGCGCCAATGCCGCTGCACTCGGCTATGTCGAGCGTCTATGCGAAGCCGACGCCGGCTGGACCGAAAGCCTGATCTATCTGTGGGGCAAGCACGGGGTAGGACGTACGCATCTGTTGCAGGCTGCATGCCTGCGTTTCGAGCAGATGGGTGAACCGGCGGTGTACCTGCCGCTGGCCGAGTTGATGGATCGCGGCATCGAAATTCTCGACAACCTCGAACAGTACGAACTGGTCTGCCTGGATGACTTGCAGGTGATTGCCGGCAAGGCGGACTGGGAAGAGGCGATGTTTCATCTGTTCAACCGTCTGCGTGACAGCGGTCGCCGTCTGCTGATCGCGGCATCCACTTCGCCGCGTGAACTGCCGATCAAACTCGCCGACCTGAAATCGCGCCTGACCCTGGCGCTGATCTTCCAGATGCGTCCTCTCTCCGATGAAGACAAATTGCGTGCCCTGCAATTGCGCGCATCCCGTCGCGGTCTGCACCTGACCGATGAAGTCGGGCATTTTATTTTGACTCGCGGTACCCGCAGCATGAGCGCGCTTTTCGATCTGCTGGAGCAGCTCGATCAGGCCTCTTTGCAGGCTCAGCGCAAGCTGACCATTCCCTTCCTGAAAGAAACCCTGGGCTGGTAAAACCGGGGCTTTCAGCCGGTTTCGGCATATTTCAGGCGCCAGAAAACCCGCTTTCCTGTGGGTTGCACAGGCCGCGTCTCGATTCAAATAGGCTTAAGCGCTTAGATGTAAACGAGAAACCGGGAAGTCACAAAAAGATCGATTGAATTTGCAAATGAGGCTGATAGCGGGCATAGTCTCGGCTTCTTTACAACTATCAGCCACGGTCGTGCCCATGCTAAAGCGCTTCGCACCCCTCGTGCCTCTCGCACTCGTCACCCTGTTGTTCGGTTGCGCTGCTCATTCACCTGTTAATCAAGAGCAGCAACAACAGGTAAAAAACTCTGCCACCGCCCAGTCTTCCGTTATTTACCAGGAAGAGCTGGACACCGAAAAAGAACTCGCCGACTTCAACGGCAAGAAGCCTTACCAGCTTCCGGTTCTGGCCGACAGCATCCTCGAACGCGGCATGTCCCTGATCGGTACCCGTTACCGTTTCGGCGGTACCTCTGAAGCCGGTTTCGATTGCAGCGGTTTCATCGGCTATCTGTTCCGCGAAGAAGCCGGCATGAACCTGCCACGCTCCACTCGCGAAATGATCAACGTGGATGCACCGCTGGTTTCGCGCAGCAACCTCGAGCCGGGCGACCTGCTGTTCTTCGCCACCAATGGTCGTCGCGGTCGTGTCAGTCACGCCGGGATCTACCTGGGCGACAACCAGTTCATCCATTCCAGCTCTCGTCGCAGCGGCGGTGTTCGCATCGACAGCCTGGGCGACAGCTACTGGAGCAAGACCTTTATCGAAGCCAAACGCGCTTTGGCGAACGCTCCAACCGTGGTTACCGCTCGCAAGTAATCACGCTTTTGTCGCCACGCTCGTGGCGACAAGCGGTCCCTCAGGGGCAATAGACTTAAACTTTACAAGGTGAAGTTAAAGTCTTACTTGAAGTTTGCCGCGTAGCCGCTAGAATCCTGATCTATATTGATGGCAAACCGCCTGCGTCCAAACGCAGGCGGTTTTGTTTTCTGTCGAATCGGCAGTCAAAGCCTCAGCCAGATCAGGATGTTCTGCATATGACGATGTCGGCCCGCTTTGCCTTGATGTTCTTCGCCGCGCTGCTCAGCGCCTGCGCCAGCCGCACTCCGCCGCCTGCGCCGGTGGTTCGCGCTCCGATCGTGTTCGGATCCTCCCAGACCTTTTCGCCTGCTGCCGAAGACGTGCTGTTCCGCGCGCTGGGGCTGGTCGGCACGCCTTATCGCTGGGGCGGCAATACGCCGGATTCGGGCTTTGATTGCAGTGGCCTGATCGGTTTCGTTTACCGCGATGCCGCCGGCATCAGCCTGCCGCGTTCGACCCGCGAGATGATCGTCATGCAGGCGCCGAACGTCGGCAAGGAAGGGCTGCAGACCGGCGACCTGATCTTCTTCGCCACCAATGGCGGCTCTCAGGTCAGCCATGCGGGGATCTACGTCGGGGAAGGGCGCTTCGTTCATGCACCAGCCACTGGCGGGACGGTGAAGCTGGACAGTCTGTCAAAAGCGTATTGGCAGAAAGCCTATCTGAGCGCCAAGCGCGTTCTGCAGCCGGAGCATCTGGCGCACAACCCGTAATCCAGATACTTAAAAACCCGTGGGAGCTGAATGGCTCCCACGGGTTTTTTAATGCCTGCAATACATTAGCGGGCCGCTGACACCCGCCACACCTTGTTCCCCACGTCATCGGCTACCAGCAACCCACCTTGCTGATCGATCACCACGCCGACCGGGCGACCCAAAGCGTTCTCGTCCTTGTCGAGAAATCCGGTCAGTACGTCCACCGGCGTTCCGCTCGGCTTGCCAGCGGCAAACGGCACAAAGATCACCTTGTAGCCACTGTGCGGCTTGCGGTTCCACGAGCCGTGCTGGCCAATGAATGCGCCTTCTTTGAACTGTGCCGGCAAGCGATTGCCCTCGGCGAAGGTCAGCCCCAGTGATGCGGTGTGCGGGCCGACGGCGTAGTCCGGAGCGATGGCCTTGGCTACCATGTCCGGCCGCTGGGGTTCCACGCGCACGTCAACGTGCTGGCCGTAGTAGCTGAACGGCCAGCCATAGAAGCCACCGTCCTTGACCGAAGTGATGTAGTCCGGCACCAGGTCGCTGCCGATTTCGTCGCGCTCGTTCACGGCAGTCCACAGCGCGCCGCTTTGCGGCTCCCACGCCAGGCCGTTGGGGTTGCGGATGCCCGAAGCGAAAATCCGGTGGTTGCCGGTGGCGCGATCTACTTCCCAGATCGCCGCGCGGCCTTCTTCCTGATCGAGGCCGTTTTCGCCGACGTTGCTGTTCGAGCCGACGGTGACGTACAGCTTGCTGCCGTCTTTGCTGGCGATGACGTTCTTGGTCCAGTGATGGTTGAGCGTGCCGCCCGGCAAATCCACGACCTTGATCGGCTGGCTCTTGATTTCGGTCGCGCCGGGCTCGTAGTTGAAGCGCAGCAGGCGATCGGTATCGGCCACGTACAGATCGTTGCCGACCAGGGTCATGCCGAACGGCGAGTTGAGGTTTTGCAGGAACACCGTGCGAGTTTCGGCCACGCCATCATGATCGGCATCGCGCAACAGTGTGATGCGGTTCGGGCTGGGCACGCCGGCGCCGGCACGGCCCATGACTTTCTTCATCACCCAGCCGCGAATGCCCTTGCCGTCGTCGGGTTTGGGTGGGGCGTTGGTTTCCGCCACCAGCACGTCGCCGTTGGGTAGCACATACAACCAGCGCGGGTGATCGAGATTTTCCGCAAAGGCTGCCACCTGAGTGCCTGCCGCTGCCGTCGGCTTCGCGCCGGCCGGCCAGCCAATGGCCGGGGCGATGTTCACCGTCGGGATCAGGGTCTTGTTCGGTTCGGGCAGTTTCGGTGACGGACCGGTGCCGTCGGAGACTTGCAGGCTGGAGGATTCACCACAGGCGGCGAGCCCTCCGGCGAGCACGATGACGAAAACGAGCTGGGGCTTGCGCATTGCTGATCTTCCCTATGAATGCATTCCTAAACATAGAGAAGCGCACAAGCCCGATGGTTCAACCCTCAGCCGCGGGCTTCCTTGAACAGCACGGCAATGCCGGGGTGATAGTTGCCGGCTTCGCTGCGCAATTTGCGGTAGGCGTAGGGGAAATACCAGGCGACGGCGCAGGTGTGTTCCTTCTGCAGGTCGTCGACCATGTCCTGCAATTCCTCCGGGCTGGCGCTGTGCTGGGCTTTTTGCGGGGCGACGAACAGGCAGCCGAGTTTCAGGTCGCTGGCGTAGCTGATGCGCTTGGCGTCGCTGGTGATATCCGCCAGGGCCTGGGTCAGATTCAGGCTGGTGACGCGCGGCCAGCGTTGGGTCGCCTGAATGAAGGCGCGATCCTCGGCGCCAGCAATAAACAAATCGGCACGGGCGTTGCGCTCGCCCTCTTCGTTCTGTTTGCGGGTGGCAGTGTCGCGCAGCGTGACCAGTTCAGCCATCCACGCGGCGGCCGACAGCAGACCGAGGTTGGCTTTTTCGTCGTGCCAGTAGGGCGTGTCGTTGTCGCCGCGCACGGCGTTGTAGCGGTCGATACAGTCAAACCAGCGTTCCAGCACCGGGCGCAGGAATTCCAGCCGCGGATTGCTGATGATCATGCCTTGCATGGGGCTCTCCCTTGTTATTGTGATGGGCTCTCTGCAGTCAAAGAGCATGGCTCTTTGATATCACTGCTGGCAGTGTGGCACAAGATTGGCGTCAGTTAATTGATCGGCGGCAGTTATTCGCCGCACAAGCCCCTCTTCAATTGACGCTCCACCCCCAACCCTCTAACCTTCGCGGCTTGTTTCAGGTGCTCTGTGGCGCATGTCGACAGAGTGAAACAGGGAAGCCGGTGAGGCGGGTCTTCAAGCGATGAACCCTCACGATCCCGGCGCTGCCCCCGCAACGGTAAATGAGTAAAAGCTGCGTCTGATGCCACTGCGTAAAAGCGGGAAGGCGCGCAGCCAGGCGCAAGCCGCTCATGAGCCCGGAGACCGGCCTGATCCATCCAGCGGCATCACGGTGGGCGATGCCAGGCTTGTTGCCGTCTATTCTTGTGCCTGCCCGCCGTTATCCAGCCTCAACGGAGAGCTCCCCCATGACTGATTCCCCCGAACGCGACGAGCGCCATCTCGCGCGCATGCAGCGCAAAAAAGCCGTGATCGATGAGCGCATCGCCAATTCGCCAGACGAATGCGGCCTGGTGCTGGTGCTGACCGGCAATGGCAAAGGCAAAAGCAGCTCGGCATTCGGCATGCTCGCCCGCGCCATGGGCCACGGCATGCAGTGCGGTGTGGTGCAGTTCATCAAGGGCCGCAACAGCACCGGCGAAGAAATGTTCTTCCGCCGCTTCCCCGAGCAAGTGCGTTTTCACGTGATGGGCGAGGGCTTCACCTGGGAAACCCAGGACCGCCAGCGCGACATCGCCGCCGCCGAAGCAGCCTGGGATGTCTCCCGCGAACTGCTGCGCGATCCATCGATCGGTCTGGTGGTGCTCGATGAACTGAACATCGCGCTCAAGCACGGTTACCTCGACCTGGATCAGGTACTCAGCGATCTGCAGGCGCGTCCGCCGATGCAGCACGTGATCGTCACCGGTCGCGCCGCCAAGCCGGAAATGATCGAGATGGGCGACACCGTCACCGAAATGGGCATGATCAAGCACGCCTTCCAGGCCGGCATCAAAGCGCAGAAAGGCGTCGAACTTTGAATCAACCACGTCACTGCCCGGCGGTCCTGATCGCCGCGCCGGCCTCCGGTCAGGGCAAGACCACCGTCACCGCCGCACTGGCTCGTCTGCATCGCAATCAGGGGCGCAAGGTCCGCGTGTTCAAATGCGGTCCGGACTTTCTCGACCCGATGATCCTCGAGCGCGCCAGCGGTGCGCCGGTTTATCAACTGGACATGTGGATGGTCGGCGAGCAGGAAAGTCGTCGCCTGTTGTGGGAAGCCGCCGCTGAAGCCGACCTGATCCTGATCGAAGGCGTGATGGGTTTGTTTGACGGTACGCCGTCGAGTGCCGATCTGGCGCGACATTTCGGCGTGCCGGTGCTCGGCGTGATCGACGGCACGGCCATGGCCCAGACCTTTGGCGCCTTGGCTCTGGGTCTGGCGCGCTATCAGCCGGATCTGCCGTTCGCTGGCGTACTGGCTAACCGCGTCGGCACCGTGCGCCATGCACAGTTGCTGGAAGGCAGCCTCACCGAAGGTTTGCGCTGGTACGGCGCATTGTCCCGGGAAACCGGGATCGAACTGCCGAGCCGCCATCTCGGTCTGGTGCAGGCCAGTGAACTGAATGACCTCGACGTACGTCTCGACGCCGCCGCCGAAGCACTCGCCGGCACATGTGAGGTAGCGCTGCCACCGGCCGTGGCATTCGCCGCGCCAGCAATCGTTGAGACCGAAAAGCTGCTTGAAGGCGTGCGAATTGCCGTCGCCCGCGACGAAGCCTTTGCCTTCACCTACGGCGCCAGTCTCGATCTGTTGCGAGCGATGGGGGCGGAGCTGAGTTTCTTCTCGCCGATCCGCGATGCGCAATTGCCTGAAGCCGACAGCTTGTACCTGCCTGGCGGTTATCCGGAATTGCACCACGTTGCCTTGGCGCAGAACACTGACATGCTCAAAGCGATCCGCGCGCATCATGCGGCCGGCAAACCGCTGCTCGCCGAATGTGGCGGCATGCTTTATCTGCTCGACTCGTTGACGGATGTCGAAGGCACCCGCGCTGATTTGGTCGGCCTGTTGAGTGGCGACGCCGTGATGCAAAAGCGCCTCGCCGCACTGGCCTTGCAAGAGGTCGACCTGCCGGAAGGCTTGTTGCGCGGCCATACCTATCACCATTCCCTGACCACCACCGAACTGACGCCGATTGCCCGTGGCCACAGCCCCAACGGCGGGCGCGGCGCGGAAGCGGTTTACAGGGAAGGGCGGATGACCGCCTCGTACGTGCACTTTTACTTCCCGTCGAATCCGTCGGCGATTGCCGCACTGTTGGTGCCATGACCGACAACGCCTTTACTGACGCCGAGCGCGAAGCGGTTTACCGCGCCATCGCCGAACGCCGCGACATGCGCCACTTCAGCGGCGGTACGGTCGAGCCTGACGTGTTGCGCCGTTTGCTTGAAGCCGCGCATCAGGCACCGAGCGTCGGCCTGATGCAGCCGTGGCGCTTCATCCGCATCAGCGACCGCGCTCTACGTGGCCAGATCCAGAACCTTGTTGAAGAAGAACGCGTGTGTACCGCCGAAGCCCTCGGCGAGCGCAGCGACGAATTCATGAAACTCAAGGTCGAGGGCATCAACGACTGCGCCGAAGTATTGGTTGCCGCGTTGATGGACGATCGCGAAAAACACATCTTTGGTCGTCGCACGCTGCCGGAAATGGACATGGCCTCATTGTCCTGCGCGATCCAGAACCTGTGGCTGGCCGCGCGTGCCGAAGGCCTGGGCATGGGTTGGGTATCGTTGTTCGAGCCACAGGCGCTGGCCGATCTGCTGAAACTGCCGGCCGGGGCCAAGCCGCTGGCGGTGCTTTGCCTGGGGCCGGTCAAGGAATTCTATCCGGCGCCGATGCTGGTACTCGAAGGGTGGGCGCAGGCGCGTCCGCTCAATGAGCTGCTGTACGAAAATTTTTGGGGAGTGAGTCAATGAGTGTGGCGTTGTTGAGTGTCGCCGCGGTTGCGCTGGATGCGCTGCTGGGTGAACCGAAACGCTGGCATCCGCTGGTGGCGTTCGGCAATTTCGCCGGGCGCATCGAGCAACGTTTCAATAGCGCTGGTCGTGGCTGGCGCAGCCATGGCGTCACCGCGTGGGTAATCGCGGTGTTGCCGCTGACCCTGCTGGCCACGGCGTTTTCCTGGGCGCCTTACGTGGGCTGGATCGTCGAGATTCTTGCGCTGTATTGCGCCCTCGGCATGCGCAGCCTGGGTGAGCACGTCGAGCCGGTGGCCAAGGCTTTGCGCGCCGATGATCTGGCAGAGGCGCGCAAGCGTGTGGGTTATCTGGTCAGCCGTCAGACCGATGAGCTGGACAGCACCGCCGTCGCCCGCGCCGCCACCGAGTCGGTGCTGGAAAACGGCAGCGATGCGGTGTTTGCCGCGCTGTTCTGGTTTGCCGTGGCCGGTGCGCCGGGCGTGGTGCTCTACCGTTTGAGCAATACGCTCGACGCGATGTGGGGCTATCGCAACGAGCGTTTCGAGCGTTTCGGCTGGGCGGCGGCAAAAATCGACGACGTCCTCAACTACATTCCTGCGCGGCTGGTAGCGTTGACCTACGCGCTGCTCGGCAAAACCCGACTGGCGTTGAAATGCTGGCGCACCCAGGCGCCGAAATGGGACAGCCCGAACGCCGGCCCGGTGATGGCCGCCGGCGCGGGTGCGCTGGGTGTCGAACTGGGCGGGCCGGCGATTTACCACGGCGAGCTGCACGAGCGTCCGCAATTGGGCGAGGGCACACCGGCGGATGCCGATTCCATTGATCGCGGCTGGCAATTGGTCCAGCGCGGGGTATGGTTATGGCTGCTGATTCTCTGCGTGGGGGCTGAATTCTATGCTTGAGCACGGTGGCCGGTTGCGCAGGGCGGCGCTCGAATACGGCATCGCGGAAGAAGACTGGCTCGACCTGTCCACGGGTCTTGCGCCGTGGCCGTTTCCGGTCCCGGAGATTCCGCTGCGGGCGTGGGCGCGCCTGCCGGAAAACGATGACGGTCTGGAGCAGGCCGCCTGCGATTACTACGGTGCCAGTCAGGTGTTGCCGGTGGCCGGTTCGCAGATGGCCATTCAACTGCTGCCGCGATTGCGCCGTGCCGGCAAGGTCGGCGTGCTGTCGCCGTGTTACGCCGAGCATGCTGAAGCCTGGCGGCGCAGCGGCTATATCGTGCGTGAGGTGCTGGAGCAGGAAGTCGACTTCTTTCTCGACAGCCTCGACGTGCTGGTGGTGGTCAATCCAAACAATCCCACGGGCCTGAATCTGACCCCGGCGCGCCTGCTCGACTGGCATGCGCGGCTGGCCCAGCGCGGCGGCTGGCTGGTGGTCGACGAAGCGTTCATGGACAACACGCCGCAGTTGAGTCTCGCCCCGCATGCGCATCAGGTTGGGTTGATCGTGTTGCGCTCGTTCGGCAAGTTTTTCGGTCTGGCAGGTGTACGGCTCGGGTTCGTGCTGGCCGAGCGCAAGTTGCTTAGGTTGCTGGCCGAACAGGTCGGGCCCTGGGCAGTCAGCGGGCCGACCCGGGTGCTGGGTCAGGCCTGTCTGCGCGACACCGAAGGCCATACCCGCCAGCGCATCCGCAGCGACGAGGCCAGCGAACGGCTGGCTGCGCTGCTTGAACGCTCCGGCTTCAAACCGCAGGGCGGTTGCGCGCTGTTTCAGTGGCTGATCACCGAACAGGCTGCCACGTTGCACGAATTCATGGCTCGACGCGGCATTCTTCTGCGCCTGTTTGCGCACAACAGCAGCCTGCGATTCGGCCTGCCCGTCGATGCCGCCGACGAGGCGCGCCTTGAGCAAGCCCTGCAAGCATTCGCCAAGCATTGCTCCATGGAAAAACCAGCATGACCACATTAATGGTGCAAGGCACCACCTCCGACGCCGGCAAAAGCACGCTGGTGACGGCGCTGTGCCGCTGGGCAACCCGTCAGGGCGTTGCCGTGGTGCCGTTCAAACCGCAGAACATGGCGCTCAACAGCGCAGTGACTGCCGACGGCGGCGAGATTGGTCGCGCGCAAGCGGTGCAAGCCCAGGCGGCGTTCCTTGAACCGCACACTGACATGAACCCGGTGCTGCTCAAGCCCAACAGCGACACCGGCGCCCAAGTCATCATTCACGGTCGAGCGGTCACCAGCATGAACGCCGTCGCCTATCACGACTACAAAGCCATCGCCATGCAGGCGGTGCTCGCCTCCCACGAACGTTTGAGTGCCGCCTATCCGCTGGTGATGGTCGAAGGTGCGGGGTCGCCGGCCGAGATCAATCTGCGCGCCGGCGACATCGCCAACATGGGCTTCGCCGAAGCGGTGGATTGCCCGGTGCTGTTGATTGCCGATATCAATCGTGGCGGCGTCTTCGCTCATCTGGTGGGCACGCTGGAACTGCTGTCACCGAGCGAACAGGCGCGGGTCAAAGGTTTCATCATCAACCGCTTTCGCGGCGACATCGCCTTGCTGCAACCGGGCCTCGACTGGCTGGAACAGCGCACCGGCAAACCGGTGGTGGGCGTGCTGCCGTACGTGATGGACTTGCATCTGGAGGCCGAGGACGGCATTGACCAGCGCCAGACCGACAAGGCCGAGCAAGTTTTGAAAGTGGTGGTGCCGGTGCTGCCGCGTATCAGCAACCACACCGATTTCGATCCGTTGCGTCTGCATCCGCAAGTTGATCTGCAATTCATCGGCCCGGGGCAAGCGATTCCCCCGGCTGATCTGATCATCCTGCCGGGCTCGAAAAGTGTGCGCAGTGACTTGGCGTATCTGCGCGCCAATGGCTGGGAAACCGCCATTCGCCGTCACCTGCGTTACGGCGGCAAGCTGCTGGGGATCTGCGGCGGTCTGCAAATGCTCGGCGAGCAGGTGCACGATCCGCTGGGCCTGGAAGGCGCACCGGGCTCCAGTGCCGGTCTGGGTTTGCTGGGGTTCGAAACACAGCTCGAAGCCGAGAAGCAGTTGCGCAATGTGCGCGGGCGTCTGGCGCTGGAAGATGCGGAGGTCAGCGGTTATGAAATCCATGCCGGCGTGACCACGGGACCTGCGCTGGAAAATGCTGCCGTGCATCTGGACGACGGTCGCTGCGACGGCGCGCAAAGTCTCGACGGGCAGATTTTCGGCACCTACCTGCATGGCCTGTTCGAATCGCCGGCGGCCAGTGCCGCGCTGTTGCGCTGGGCCGGTCTGAACAATGTGCAGGAGGTGGATTACCACGGCCTGCGTGAACGCGATATCGAACGGCTGGCGGATCTGGTGGAGAAGCACCTGGATACCGGGCTGTTACGTGAACTCTGTGGAATCTCCCCATGCTCCAGTTGATCCTCGGCGGCGCCCGCTCCGGCAAAAGTCGCCTGGCCGAAAAACTCGCCACTGACAGCGCGCTGGCCGTCACTTACATCGCCACCAGCCAACCGCTGGATGGGGAGATGAATGAGCGTGTCGCCCATCATCGCGCCCGTCGTCCCGTCGAGTGGGCGTTGATCGAAGAACCGCTGGAACTGGCCCGTGTCCTGCGCGAAACCGCCAGTGCCGAGCGTTGCCTGCTGGTGGATTGCCTGACGCTGTGGCTGACCAATCTGCTGATGCTCGACGACGCCGAACGCCTCGCCGCCGAGCGTGAAGCCTTGCTCGAATGCCTGGCGTCGCTGCCGGGTGAAATCATTTTTGTCAGCAACGAGACCGGAATGGGTGTCGTGCCGCTGGGCGAATTGACTCGCCGCTACGTCGATGAAGCCGGTTGGCTGCATCAAGCTCTGGCCGAGCGTTGTCAGCGAGTTGTCCTGACGGTCGCCGGCCTGCCCCTGACTTTGAAAGGACCTGCGTTATGACCCAAGCCTGGTGGCTGAACCCGTGCAAACCGGTGGATACGGACGCCGTTGAAAACGCGGCGGCGCGTCAACAGCAATTGACCAAACCAGCGGGCTCTCTCGGGCGGCTCGAATCGGTGGCGGTGCAACTGGCGGGATTGCAGGGCCAGATCAAGCCGAAGCTGGATCAGGTCTGGATCGCGATTTTTGCTGGCGACCATGGCGTTGTTGCCGAAGGGGTTTCCGCGTTTCCGCAGGAAGTCACCGGGCAGATGCTGCTGAACTTCGTCAGCGGCGGCGCGGCGATCAGCGTGCTGGCGCGGCAACTCGGCGCGCAGCTGGAAGTGGTGGATCTGGGCACCGTGACCCCGTCGTTGAACCTGCCGGGCGTGCGCCACCTGAACATCGGCCCGGGCACGGCGAATTTCGCCAAGGGCGCGGCGATGAGTCAGGCTCAGGGTGAACTCGCCTTGCAGGGCGGTCGCGACAGCGTGCTGCGGGCGAAGGCGGCGGGTGCGCAATTGTTCATCGGCGGTGAAATGGGCATCGGCAACACCACCGCCGCCAGTGCGCTGGCTTGTGCCTTGCTGGATTGCCCGGTGGCGCATCTGACCGGCCCCGGCACCGGGCTGAATGCCGAAGGCGTCAGCCACAAGGCGCAGGTGATCGAGCGGGCGCTGGCACTGCATGCGGCGCAACGTGGCGATGCGTTGCAGACGCTGTTCAATCTCGGCGGCTTCGAGATTGCGGCACTGGTTGGCGCCTATCTGGCGTGCGCTCAGGAAGGTGTGGCGGTGCTGGTGGATGGTTTCATCTGCACGGTCGCGGCACTGGTGGCGGTGCGCCTGAATCCGGCCTGCCGTGAATGGCTGCTGTTCGGTCACCGTGGTGCCGAGCCGGGCCATCGCCATGTACTGGAAACCCTCGGCGCTGAACCGCTGCTCGAGCTGGGCCTGCGTCTGGGCGAGGGCAGTGGCGCGGCGCTGGCGGTGCCGTTGTTGCGCCTGGCCTGCGACCTGCACGGCCAGATGGCAACCTTCGCTGAAGCCGCGGTAGCGGACCGCCCGGCATGACGCTGCGTCTGGATCTGCTGCGCCACGGTGAAACCGAACTCGGCGGCGGCCTGCGCGGCAGCCTCGACGATGCGTTGACCGAAAAAGGCTGGGCGCAGATGCGCGAGGCGGTGAGCGGGCAGGGGCCGTGGGATCGGCTGGTCAGTTCGCCGTTGCGGCGTTGTGCGCGGTTTGCTGAAGAGTTGAGCGCGCAGCGGGATCTGCCGGTTTCTTTGGACAGGGATCTGCAGGAGTTGCATTTCGGTGCCTGGGAAGGGCAGAGCGCGGCGGCGTTGATGGAGACTTATGCTGAAGCGCTGGGACTGTTCTGGGCCGATCCGTATGGATTTACTCCGCCGCAGGGTGAACCGGTCAGTGACTTTTCGGCGCGGGTGCTGGCGGCGGTGATGCGACTGCACGCGGCGCACGCGGGTGAGCGGGTGTTGCTGGTCAGTCATGGCGGCGTCATGCGTCTGTTGCTGGCTCGGGCCCGTGGTTTGCCTCGCGAACAACTGCTCAATGTCGAAGTCGGCCACGGCGCGCTGTTTTCGCTGATCGTCGAGGCCGACGGTTCGCTCAGGGAAGTGCTCTGACATGCTGCCTCTGTGGATCGCCCTGCAATTTCTCGGCAGCCTGCCGATTCGTCTGCCGGGGATGCCGACGCCCGAACAGCTTGGCCGGTCGCTGCTGTTTTATCCGCTGGTGGGCCTGTTGTTCGGTGTCATTCTCTGGGCGCTGAACATTGCCTTGGCCGGCACGCCGTTGCTGTTGCATGCGGCGCTGTTGCTGACGGTGTGGGTGCTGCTCAGCGGCGCGTTGCACCTTGATGGCCTGGCGGACAGCGCCGACGCGTGGCTCGGCGGGTTCGGTGATCGCGAGCGTACGCTGACGATCATGAAGGATCCGCGCAGCGGGCCGATCGCGGTGGTGACGCTGGTGCTGGTGTTGCTGCTCAAGTTCGCCGCGTTGCTGGCGTTGATCGAACAACAGCAGGGCACGGCGTTGATCATCGTGCCGCTGATCGGCCGAGCGGCGTTGCTCGGGCTGTTTCTCACCACGACTTATGTGCGGGCCGGCGGGTTGGGGCAGGCGCTGGCCGATCATCTGCCGCGCAAGGCGGGTTGGCAGGTGCTGGCGGGGAGTGCGGCGGCGTGTGTGGCGATCGCCGGGTTCGACGCTGTCGTGGCGTTGCTGCTGGCGGTTGTCGTGTTCATCTGGCTGCGGCATTTGATGGTGCGGCGACTGGGTGGAACCACCGGTGATACGGCCGGCGCGTTGCTGGAATTGCTGGAAATGTCAGTGCTGGTCGGGCTGGCCTTGTTTTGATAAGTAACTTTGATCTGTAACTTGATTTAACACAGTCGCGGGTATATACACGCATCATGCTTCCTTCTCAGTGTTTGTGCACCAACCTGCGACGCGCCGCGCGTGGCGTCAGCAGGCATTACGACGGCGCTCTCGACGGCTTCGGGATCAACGTTGCCCAGTATTCTCTGCTGTGCAATCTGCAGCGCCTGGATCAGCCGAGCATTTCCGAACTGGCCGAGGCCATGGGCCTGGATCGCAGCACCCTCGGGCGCAATCTGCGGGTGCTGGAAGGCGAGGGCCTGGTGGCGCTGGCCGAGGGCGAAGACATGCGCAACCGCATCGTCCGGCTCACCGAAACCGGTGCGCAACGCCTGGCAGCAGCCTTGCCGGCCTGGGAAGCGGCGCAACAGCGGTTGATCGACCGGCTGGGTGCCGAGAAGCGTGAAACCTTGCTGCGGCTATTGGATGAACTGGCCTGAGGGCCGGTTTTTTCCGAATCTAAGCGGGTATATACCCGCGACTGGAGAATAATAATGAGTTCGATGTGGCGTACGTGCGGTTGGGTGTTGCTGGGGAGTGCGCTGATTCTGGCGTTGTCATTGGGCGTGCGGCACGGCTTCGGACTGTTCCTGTCGCCGATGAGCGCCCAGTTCGGCTGGGGCCGTGAAGTGTTCGCCTTTGCCATCGCCTTGCAGAACCTGATCTGGGGCCTGGCGCAACCGTTTACCGGCGCGCTGGCCGACCGCTTTGGCGCTGCGAAAGTGGTGCTGATCGGCGGGGTGCTCTACGCCTTGGGCCTGGTGTTCATGGGCCTGTCGGAAACGGCGCTGGGCCTGTCCCTGAGTGCCGGTCTGCTGATCGGCATTGGTCTGTCCGGCACCTCGTTCTCGGTCATCCTCGGGGTCGTCGGCCGCGCCGTGCCGCCGGAGAAACGCAGCATGGGCATGGGCATTGCCAGTGCTGCCGGTTCTTTCGGCCAGTTCGCCATGCTGCCGGGCACCCTCGGGCTGATCGGCTGGCTCGGCTGGTCGGCGGCATTGCTGGTGCTGGGCCTGCTGGTGGCGCTGATCGTGCCGCTGGTGAGCATGCTCAAGGACAAACCGCTGCCGGTGCTCGGCCATGAGCAAACCCTGTCCGAAGCCCTGCGCGAGGCGTGTTCGCACTCCGGTTTCTGGTTGCTGGCATTCGGTTTTTTCGTCTGCGGATTTCAGGTGGTGTTCATCGGCGTGCACTTGCCGGCGTATCTGGTCGATCAGCATTTGCCGGCGAGTGTCGGCACCACGGTGCTGGCGTTGATCGGCCTGTTCAACATCTTCGGTACGTACACCGCCGGTTGGCTCGGCGGGCGGATGTCCAAACCGCGTCTGCTGACCGGACTTTATCTGCTGCGCGCCGTGGTGATCGTGCTGTTCCTGTGGCTGCCGGTCACGACGACTTCGGCCTATCTGTTCGGCATGGCCATGGGCTTCCTCTGGCTGTCGACGGTGCCGTTGACCAACGGTACGGTGGCGACCTTGTTTGGCGTGCGAAACCTGTCCATGCTCGGCGGCATCGTGTTTCTGTTCCATCAGTTGGGTTCGTTCCTCGGCGGCTGGCTGGGCGGGGTGGTGTATGACCGAACCGGGAGTTATGACTTGATCTGGCAAGTGGCGATTCTCCTGAGTCTGCTGGCGGCGGCGCTGAACTGGCCGGTGCGCGAGCGCCCGGTCGAGCGCCTGCAACCGCGTGCGAGCGCTGCATGAACCGTTTCTGGCCGCAGATCGTCGTCACCGCACTCGGCGCCGCGTTGCTGGCGCTGGTGTGGTGGGGCTGGCATCAGGGCGGGTTGGCGCTGATGCAGTTGGGCATGGGTGCTTGCTAGACCGGCGGGAGGGCGAGTAACGTCGAGGCCTGACGATTGCTCAAGGATGCCCGACATGCTCAAGCGCTGGTGTGCTGTTCCCGCGTTGCTGATGGCGTTGACCGGACTGGCCCAGGCCGCGGACTGTCCGGATCTGTTGCAAGGTTCGTTGCCCAAGTTGCGGGCCAAGGAATCCATCGACCTGTGTCAGCGCTACGCCGACAAACCGCTGGTGGTGATCAACACCGCCAGCTTCTGTGGTTTTGCGCCGCAGTTCGAGGGGCTCGAAGCGCTGAATCAGCGCTACAAGGCCCAGGGCCTGGAAATGCTCGGCGTGCCTTCCAATGACTTCAAGCAGGAGTCCAAGGACAGCGCCGAGACCGCCAAGGTCTGCTACGCCAACTACGGCGTGACGTTCACCATGACCGAACCGCAGAAGGTCCGGGGTGACGATGCGACTCACTTGTTCCAGGTGCTGGCCAAACAGAGCAGCGCACCGAAGTGGAATTTCTACAAATACGTCATCGACCGCCAAGGCAAGGTGATCGCCAATTTCTCCAGCCTGACCAAACCGGATGATCCTGAATTTCTGGCGGCCATCGAGAAAGCCATTGCCTCCCAGCCGCTGAAACCCTGATCGACGCCCATTAAAAAGCCCCGCCTCTGTGAAGAGAGCGGGGCTTTTTAGTGGGCGAGGCATTAGCCTCGCCGTACAGCATCAGAAGCGGTAGGTTGCGCCGACACCGAAGCCGTTCGCCGAGTTTTCATACTGCGAGTTGTAGCTCTGGCCACGATTGTTTTCGTTGCGGATGTTGACCTTCTCTTCCTTCAGGTACGAGTAGGCGACGTCGATGGTCAGGTCTTCGGTCGGGCTCCATCCGGCACCGATGCTGAAGATGGTCCGGTCGCCGGTCGGGATGCGTGGCGAACGGTCGACGTTGTTGGTCGGCGACTGGTCGAACGTCAGGCCGGTACGCAGTACCCATTCCTTGTTCAACTGGTAGGACGTACCGATGGCGTAAGCCCAGGTGTCATGCCAGTTCTGTTCTTCGGTGATCTCGCCGAACTGGCCAGCCAGCAGTGGCTGAACGCCGGAGTTCTTGACGGTGATCTTTTCCAGCTGGCTCCAGCGGGTCCAGGTGGTACCGGCGTAGACGTTCCAGCGATCGTTGATCGCCTGGGTGACCGAGAGGTCCACGGATTCAGGCGTGGTGATCTTCAGCGAAGCGTCGTACTTCTGGTTCGCACCCAGGCCGATCGCGCCCAGCACACCGTAGTTGACCTTGGTGTTGCCATCGAGCTTGTAGTCGACTTTCGAGTGGTAGGTCAGACCCAGGCGAGTGCTGTCGGTAGCCTGTACCAGCACGCCGATGTTGTAGCCCAGTGCGGTGTCGTCGCCCTTGATCTTGACCTTGCCGTCCGGCGCTGCCTGAGTGATCGACAGGTTGGATTCCAGCGAGCCGTCGATGCGGTTGATGGTCGGGCCGAAACCGATCGATACGACATCGTTGAACTTGTAGCTGACCGTTGGCTGGAAGGTGATGATCTTGACTTCTGACTTGCTGCCGAAGTAACGGCCGGCGAAGCCGTTTTCATAGTCGGTGATCAGGCCGAAGGGTACGTACACACCCAGACCGAATGCCCAATGCTCGTCGATCGGCTTGACGTAGTAGCCCATAGGTACGGAGGTGAAGGGCACCATGTCGCCTTTGTTGCTGCCGCCGTTCGGGCTGGAGCTGGCGTCGCTGATATCGGTTTTTGCGTCGAGGAATGCAACGCCACCGGTGATTTGTTCGCGCGTGATGCGCGACATGCCGGCAGGGTTGCCATAAACGGTGCTTGCGTCGTCGGCAGAAGAAGATCGCCCGGCGTACCCAGTCCCCATCCCGCTGATGCTGTGTTCGTTGATGGCAAAGCCAGCTGCGAAGATCTGGGTGGATGCCACGGTTACGGCAAGGCTAAGGGTGGTTTTGAGCATGACTTTTTTCATTATTAGAACTCCTGGTGATCACCGGGGCGAAAATTACCAACATTTTCGTCCCGGCGCTATAGTCCGTATGCCTTGAGTTAGAGCGGTTTTGTAGGACAATCCGACCAAAATCACTGCCTGTTGGGCGATGTTGTGAAAACAGCGCGTCAGCAAGCGACCTGATTCAGCGGTGAAACACAGGTTTGCCAGGCGCAGGTGAAGTCGCGCAGACGACCTTGGGGCTGAAAGGTCTGACGCCAGATACGCGCCATGCCCAGCAGATCGTCCGGCTCGGGGAGGGGAGTGTTTTGTTCTTCGACCAGCAGCCAGGCGATGGCTGTGGCATAACGCAAATTGACGGTCAGTTCGAGGTGCGGGCCGCTGAGGAAGGCATGCTGGCTGGCGAGGCCGCGAACCAGGCTGGCGCGTTCCGGATCCAGCGCAAGATAATGGTCCCAAAGGGCTTGGTGGCGGTGTTCGGCAATCCGGTACAGGCCGTGGCCACGACGGTCATGCAGGGCGGAACCAAGGGCGGACTGGCTGGCGGCAATGCCCAGCAGCAGGGATTCGGCGGTTGCGCAGTGACGTCCCAGGTAGATCAGCGTAGGACGGATCACATAGCGGCACAGTTCGCTGGCAGCGATACCCATAAAACCCTCGGATCTTGTTATTGGGCGGCGAGGCCTGAAGGGGGAGCTTGGCAGCTGTGGATCGACTCAGGCTCGCCGGAAGCGGATCACGCCGCTTGAGTTGAAGTGTAGTGTCATATTCGCGACGTAAAGGACTGTTTTTAAAATATTTCCGGCGCGCCGTTATAACCGTTATACCGGTTGGTGCTTAAGCGGAAAGAGGTAAAAGTGAAACATCGGGCAATAAAAAGCCCCGCATTTTCAGCGGGGCTTTTGCTTTTGCAGCCATTTCGGCCTCTCAGGCGATCAATGCCTGACGGGTGCGATCAATCACGGCCTGCAGCGGTTCGGCGCTGGAGTATTGATCGGGGTACAGACGCTCGCTGTGGCGGGCGATCCCGTGTTCATTGACCACGGTGAAGCTGAAGCAGCCTTTGCGAGCGGCCATGATCAGGCAGTTCATTGGAGCAAAAGCGTTGGTTAGGGTGCGAATGGCATCCTGAGTCTGGATTTGAGTCGACATAGTTATTAGGTGTTCCTACAAATGACACGGATAAGAACCGTGCAACGTTAAAACGTTCCAGTAACGTCAACCACCATTGGTCGAACGAAGAACCCGACTGGAACAAGGCAGCCAGTTCGAGCGCTATAAAAGTTGGCGCGCTTGGGCTGGCAGGTAGGTACTTAGGAGGACAGGCAACATATCAAGGGCAGAGGTTCTGGGCCCTTGGTGAAGATCCTGATCAATTTGCAGGTTGGTTCGGTCAGAGTAAGTGGTCTTCGCAACACTCTTTGCATTCGATTCAAAGACTGTGTCGTCGCAAGATTTACCTGGAAACCATCGAGGGGTCGATCCCGCTTTTTTCAGTGAAGGTCTCTGTGAGAGAAACTTGACCGTGGGGGTGTGTTCGACCGGAATTGACTTTCAGCTTGGTACTAACGCCGCGGATACTAACGGAACGAACCGCAGAAGGCAAACCCGATGATCAAAAAAATCAGAATCCGCTGCCCGGGCTCCCCGCCTGCCCCGATCTGGCTCACTTTACCTCCGTCGGTCGCCACGACCCGAAAGATTCTGACGCTCTGCGCAGCGGCTTATCCCCAGCACGAATGCCAAAACGACCCGAAAAGGCGCATCGATATAACCGCGTAACAGGTACTTGTGCACATTAGTTGCGCAGACTGTAACGGCGCTGTCACAACAATCCTGACCCCGATGGCTGCCTGCATCGAAAGTTTAAGTCAATGAAAAACATCGCTTTTTTTAACTGGTGAAAAAATCGTCAGTTTGACTGCGAGCCCCGTTCCACAAGGCTTTGCGGCGACTGGAGGGCGGTTGTCCACTGAGTTATCCACAGCTTCTGTGGATTGTCCCGAGCGCTTGCTCTAGCACGGGCGTGCCGGGTTTTTTTCGACTTTACCTGTGCGAAAAAAAGAGTAGAGTGGCGCGCCTTCCGATCTGTCCCACAGTGTTTTATGAAGTTTCGTTCAGCTCCAGAATCTGTTACCTCCCAACCCCCTCGTGTTACCGCTCCCAAGCGATTTTCCGTGCGCGTAGCCGAATGGCTGCTCGACAGCCCGCGCCTGGGCGACAGCCGAAATGCCAAGCACCTCGCCGGCCGCCTGCTCAAGCAACCGGCCCGGGAAGGGGTGGTCGCGGCGCAGAGTCGCCTCGGCCAGTTGATGTGTCGCGAGTGCGGCAATGCCCGGGATCGCCGGATCGGCCAGGACCTGCTGCGCCAGGCCGCCCGCGCCGGTGACCGACGCGCGCAACAGGAACTCGGCCTGATCGAAGACTGAGCTGTCCAAGACCAGACGCCTTGGTTAACCTTCAGGCTTTATCGGATCGGCGGGAGTCACTATGGCGATGGACTTGACCAGCATCCTGCTGGGGCTGGCAGGTGCGGCGGTGCCGTTGCTGGCATTGGCCTGGCAACTGCAACGTCGGGCCAGTCAGAACCAGTCTGAAGTCGCGTTGCTCGAGGAGCGGCTGGCCATGGCGCAAATGGCCCAGGACGGCCTTACTGCACAACTTGAAGCCTGCCGCGATGAAGTCGCCGACCTCGGCCAGGCCAATGCCTCGAAACAAGCGGAGCTCGCCGCCGTACGCCGGGAAGTCGAGCTGTTGCAGATCGAGCGCGACGACGCCCGTGACGCCGCCCATGCCTGGAACCTCGAACGCGCGAACAAGGAAGCCGAATTGCGGCGCCTGGACGCCCAGGCGGCTTCGCTGAATGCCGAATTGCGCGAGCAACAGGAAAGCCATCAACAACGCCTGGATGACCTGCAAGGTTCCCGTGACGAGCTGCGCGCACAGTTCGCCGAACTGGCCGGCAAGATCTTCGATGAGCGCGAACAACGCTTTGCCGAAACCAGCCAGCAGCGCCTCGGCCAGTTGCTCGACCCGTTAAAGGAGCGTATCCAGTCGTTCGAAAAGCGCGTCGAGGAAAGCTACCAGGCCGAAGCCCGCGAGCGTTTTTCGCTGGCCAAGGAACTGGAGCGTCTGCAACAACTGAACCTGCGCCTCAGCGACGAAGCGACCAACCTGACTCGCGCCCTGAAGGGCCAGAAAACCCAAGGCAACTGGGGCGAGCTGATTCTCGAACGCGTGCTTGAGCATGCCGGGCTGGAGAAGGGCCGCGAGTACCAGACCCAGGTCAATCTCAAGGGCCCGGATGGCGAGCGTTTCCAGCCGGACGTGATCATTTACCTGCCGGGCGACAAGCAGGTGGTGGTCGACTCCAAGGTCAGCCTCACCGCCTATCAGCAATACGTGGCGGCGGACGACGATGCCATCGGCCAGATCGCCATGAAGCAGCACGTGCTGTCCTTGCGCAGCCACGTCAAAGGCCTGGCCGGCAAGGATTACAAGCGTCTGGAAGGCTTGCACAGCCTCGATTTCGTCTTGCTGTTCGTGCCCATCGAAGCGGCGTTTTCCGCTGCATTGCAAGCCGAGCCGTCACTGTTTCAGGAAGCTTTTGATCGCAACATCGTGATCGTCAGTCCGACCACGCTGCTCGCCACCCTGCGGGTGATCGACAGCCTGTGGAAGCAGGAGCGCCAGAGTCAGAACGCCCGGGAAATCGCCGAGCGCGCCGGTTGGCTGTATGACAAGTTCGTGTTGTTCATTCAGGATCTGGACGAAGTCGGCAATCGCTTGCAGCAACTGGACAAAGCCTACAGCGCGGCGCGCAACAAGCTGACAGAAGGGCGCGGCAACCTGGTCAGCCGCAGCGAACAGCTCAAATTGCTCGGCGCGCGTGCCAGCAAAAGCCTGCCAGCGGATCTGCTGGAGCGCGCGATGACCGACGCCGACGGCCTGGTCGAACTGCCTGAATAAGCCGCTCTGCTAGAGCGGCAAATAGCGACTCAACAACGCCCGCAACGCCGCCGGTTTCACCGGTTTGGCCAGATAATCCAGCCCCGCTGCATGCACCTGCGCCACGGTTTCTGGATGCCCGTCGGCGCTGATCACCACGCCGGGCACCGGCTCGCCCAGCCTTGTGCGCAACCAGGCCATCAACTCGGTGCCGGTTTCGCCGTGATCGAGGTGATAGTCCACCAGCGCCAATTGTGGCCGCACGCCGTCATCGAGCAGCGCCGCACATTCTTCGCGGTTGCGCGCGGTCCAGACCTGACAGCCCCAGCGCGTGAGCAGGCTGTTCATGCCGATCAGAATGCTGTCTTCATTGTCGATGCACAGCACCTGCGCGCCGCTGTGCAGTTTGCCATTGATTTCCACCGCTGCCGGCGGTTGCACGGTCTGTGCTTTGGCCAATGGCACACGGACACTGAACACGCTGCCGCGCCCCGGCCATGAGCGCACACGCAAGGTGTGGCCGAGCACGCGGCACAGGCCATCGGCGATCGCCAAGCCCAGGCCGAGACCTTTCTCAGCGCGGGTCTGGTGGCTGTCGAGGCGTTTGAATTCCTCGAAGATCACCTGCTGTTTGTCCTCCGGAATCCCCGGCCCGCGATCCCACACTTCCAGACAAATCTCGCCTTTGCGCCGACGCACGCCCAGCAGCACCGGGCCTTTTGCGTAGCGGAAAGCGTTGGTGAGGAAGTTCTGCAGAATCCGCCGCAGCAACTTGATGTCGCTGTCGATGCGCAACTGACTGCCCCGTACCCGGAAACTCAAGCCCTGTTCCTGAGCCAGTGCCTTGAATTCCGCGCCGAGAATATCGAACAGCTCATTGACCGCGAACGGCTTGCGATCCGGGTTGATCTTGCCGTTCTCAAGGCGGGAAATGTCCAGCAGGTCGCTGATCAGGTCTTCGGCCGAACGCAGCGAACTGTCGAGATGCTGCACCAGTTTCTGCGCCTCGGCGCTCAGGCCGTCTTCCTGATGGGAGAGGGCGGCGGAGAATAGCCGTGCGGCGTTCAAGGGCTGCATCAGGTCGTGACTGACGGCGGCGAGGAAGCGGGTCTTGGACTGGTTGGCCGCCTCGGCATTGCCCTTGGCTTCGGTCAGCGCGACGTTGAGTTGCGACAGTTCCTGGGTCCGTTCGCTGACCCGTTGCTCCAGCCCTTCGTTGGCCTCGGTCAAAGCCTGCTCGGCTTCGCGGAACGCGGTGATGTCGGTGAAGCTCATGACGAAACCGCCGCCAGGCATCGGGTTGCCGATCAGCTCGATCACCCGGCCATTGGGGAACAGTCGCTCGGAGGTGTGGGCGCGTCCCTGGCGCATCCAGTGCAGGCGCCGGGCGACGTGGACTTCCGCTTCACCGGGACCGCACAAACCACGCTCGGCGTTATGGCGAATGATGTCGGCAATCGGTCGGCCGACGCTGATCAAACCGTCCGGATAGTTGAACAGCTCGAGATAGCGGCGGTTCCAGGCCACCAGTCTCAGCGACTGGTCGACCACGCTGATGCCCTGGGTAATGTTCTCGATGGCGCCTTGCAGCAGCGCGCGGTTGAACTGCAGCACTTCCGAGGCTTCGTCGGCGATCCGCACGACGTCCTCCAGCTGCATTTCTCGACCTTCGATGGCGGCTTTCACGACCGCTCGCGTTGACGAAGCGCCAAGGACACCGGCCAGCAAACGCTCGGTGTGGGCGATCCATTCGCCGTCGGCGTTCTGGTTCGGGTTGAAGCCTTTGCCCTGACGGTAGGCGAAGCGAATGAAGCTCTGGCGCGCGCGTTCTTCGCCGACAAAGCGTGCCGCCAATTGCAGCAAATCGTCGATCTGCACCGCCAGCATCGAGCGTGCATTCGGCCGGGCGCTGATTTCCTGGCCGATAAAACGCCCGGCCTGCCAGTGCTCCGACACGCGGGTGCGCGACAGCACCGAGACCCAGGCGAACAGGGTGAAGTTGCCTGCCAGCGACAGCACCACGCCTTGGGTCAGCGGGGTGATCGGCAGGTTCAACGGGTTGCTGTGCAGCCAGGCGAGTCCGGGGAAACTGTCCAGCGACCAACCGAGGCTGCGCGCAGCGATCGGCAGGATCAAGGTGTAGAACCACAGGAACGTACCGGCGGCGAGACCGGCGAATACACCACGCCGGTTGGCCTGTTTCCAGTACAGCGCGCCGAGCATCGCCGGGGCCAGTTGGGTGACGGCGGCGAAGGCGATCTGGCCGATGGTCGCCAGGCTCGCGGTCGAGCCGAGCAAACGGTAGCTGACGTAGGCCAGCAACAGAATCAGCACGATGCTGACGCGACGCACCGAGAGCATCCACTGGCGGAACACTTCGAACGGCCGCTCGGCATTGTTGCGGCGCAGCAGCCACGGCAACAGCATGTCGTTGGAGACCATGGTCGACAGCGCCACACTCGCCACGATCACCATGCCGGTGGCTGCCGACGCACCGCCGATAAACGCCAGCATCGCCAGCGCCGGATGGGCCTGGGCCAATGGCAGGCTGATGACGAAAGAGTCGGGGATGACCGAGCTGGGCAGCATCATCTGACCGGCCAGGGCGATAGGGACTACAAACAGCGCGGCCAGTGCGAGGTAGGCGGGGAACACCCATTTGGCCAGGCGCAGATCCTGTGGGTCGATGTTCTCGACCACCGTCACGTGGAACTGGCGGGGCAGGCAGATGATCGCCATCATCGCCACGCCGGTCTGTACCACCATCGACGGCCAGTTGATGGTTTCTTTCCAGTATTCCTCCAGGCGCGGGGCGAGCATCGCCTGGTTGAACAGGTCGTCGAAGCCGTCATACAGGCCATAAGTGACGAAGGCGCCGACGGCGAGGAAGGCGAACAGCTTGACCAGCGATTCAAAGGCAATCGCCAGCACCATGCCCCGGTGGTGCTCGGTGGCATCGAGGTTGCGCGTACCGAAGACGATGGTGAACAGCGCCAGCACCAGCGACACGATCAGCGCGGTGTCCTGGGCGCGGGTGCCCATGGCGTCGGCGCCGGCACCGATCAGCAGGTTCACGCCAAGGACGATGCCTTTGAGCTGCAAGGCTATGTAGGGGAGGACGCCGACCAGACAGATCAGCGCGACGACCACCGCCAGCGATTGGGATTTACCGTAGCGGGCGGCGATGAAGTCGGCGATGGAGGTGATGTTCTCCTGCTTGCTGATCATCACCATTTTCTGCAGCACCCACGGCGCACCGAGCAGCAGCAGGATCGGCCCGAGGTAAATCGGCAGAAATGACCAGAGTTGTTCGGCGGCCTGGCCGACTGCGCCAAAGAAGGTCCAGCTGGTGCAGTAGACCGCCAGCGACAGGCTGTACACCCAGGCACGCACCCGTGGCGGCAGCGGTGTGCTGCGACGGTCGCCGTAGAAGGCGATGGCGAACATGATGGCCATATAGGCCAGGGCGACGGCGGCGATCAGCCCGGTGGACAACGACATGGAACACTCCCGACAGAAAACGACCGGACTCGCGCCCGGTCAGACAGTCTCGCACGGGCGCGGCGGTTAGTCAGTGTCGACCAAGGTCGTGGCGCGGCGGGGTGTCGCAGGAACAGAACCGGCCGGTTCTGCGGTCAGTCCGGTTTCAGCGCGATGTCGATCAAGCGGTGCAGTTCTCCGACTTCCAGCGGCGCTGCCGAAAACAGAATGCGGAACACCACCGGGGACACCACCAGATTGATCAGCCGATCCACGCTCGGCGCCGGTTCCTTGGGGTGGCGCTCGATGATGGTCTGCAACTGCGCGCCGATGATCGCCACGCAATAGCCCGGCGTCGCACTTGCCTGCACGTCGCGCATCATGTTGCGCCCGGGTTCCGAACTCATTTCGTCGAGGTATTGTTCGGCCCACGCGCGGAGATCGCTGCGCAGACTGCCGGTTTCAGCCGGCTCGCTGTCGGGGCGCATGCGGGCGAGGGCAACGTCGGCCAGCAAGGTCGCCAGATCGCCCCAGCGCCGATAAATGGTTGATGGCGTTACCCCGGCGCGCGCCGCGATTTGCGGGACGGTCACCGTTGAGCGCTCCTGTTCTTGCAGAAGCGCGCGGACTGCCGAGTGAATCGACTCCTGCACCCGGGCGCTGCGACCGCCGGGGCGTAAACCTTCTTTAATAGCCATGCGGCAGACCTTAACACAAAGAATTTGCTTTAAGCGCAAGCCAAGAGCACACTCCGCAAAAGCAAAAAATTAGCTTTTGCGGAGTGTGCCCATGACCAGCCTTGCTTCCAACCGTTCCAGCCTGTGGTTTCTGGCGATCACCTTACTGAGTTTTCTCGCCGCTTCCACTGCGCCGACGCCGTTGTACCACCTGTATCAGGATCAGCTGCATTTTTCGGCAGCAGTACTGACCCTGATTTTCGGCGTCTACGCCCTCAGTCTGCTGGCCGCATTGCTGACGGTCGGTTCGCTGTCGGACCACCTGGGACGCAAACCGGTAATCTTCACCGCCGTGACGCTCAATGCGCTGGCGATGCTGCTGTTTATCTACGCCGACAGCGTGGGCTGGCTGATCGGCGCGCGGGTGCTGCAAGGTTTTGCCACCGGCATGGCCACCGCTGTGTTGAGTGCGACGCTGCTGGACATTGATCGCCAGCAGGGGCCGCTGATCAACAGCGTTGCGCCGTTGCTGGGCATGGCGTTGGGCGGCATGGGCTGCGGTTTGCTGGCGGAATTCGCCCCGGCGCCGTTGCAATTGACCTATTGGCTGCTGCTCGCGCTGTTTGTGTTGCAGGGCATCTATGTGTGGCGCCTGTCGGAGAGCGTCTCGCCGCAGGCCGGGGCGTGGGCCTCGTTGCGGCCGACCCTGCACGTGCCGGTCCAGGCACGTTCGACACTGTGGCGAGTGTTGCCGTTGAACACCGCGACCTGGGCGCTCGGTGGTTTCTATGCCTCGCTGGCACCGTCGCTGGTGCGCACGGCCACCGGTTCCACTTCTAACCTGATCGGCGGCGCCACCGTGGCGGCGCTGACGGTGACCGGTGCGCTGATGATCTTCACCTTGCGCAATCGTCACGCCTCCCGGGCGCTGCAACTTGGGGCGAGCCTGCTGCCGGCCGGTATCGTGCTGATTCTGTTGGGCGTGCACAGCGCCAGTCTGTCGCTGTTCTTCTTTGGCACGCTGGTGGCCGGTTGTGGCTTTGGCTCTGGTTTTCTCGGTGCGGTGCGCAGTCTGGTGCCGCTGGCATTGCCCCATGAGCGTGCCGGTTTGATGTCGGCATTTTATGTGCTGAGTTACCTGGCGTTCTGCCTGCCGGCGTTGCTGGCCGGACATTTCACCCACAGCGTGGGCCTGCTGACCACCACCGATGTGTATGGCGCGGTGCTGATTGTGCTGGCGGTCGGTGCGCTGCTGATGAGTTTCCGGGCGCAAGCGGCCAAGACTTGCAGCGCTCCATAACACCTCTGGATTCGGTTAGCCTTGGCCAGCCCCTTCTTCTCACGGACCGACGCATGAAGATCATCCGCAGCAAGACCTTCACCGCCGAGCGCGCCTGGGGCGCGCTCGACATCGCCAACATGAACGGCATCACCACGCGTCTGCACTGGACCGATCAGCCTTACAAATGGCACGTCAATGACGGTGAAGAAGTGTTTGTGGTGCTCGACGGCAAAGTGCTCATGCACTACCGCGAAGAAGGTGAGGAGAAGCAGGTCTTGCTTGATGTTGGCGACATCTTCTACGCGTCCATCGGCACTGAACACGTCGCTCATCCTCAGGGCGCGGCGCGGATTCTGGTGATCGAAACCGAAGGCAGTGTCTGACTTCATATCTACAAAACAGATAACAGTTAGAGATATTACCCGTTATATAGATATTCGATTCGGTTCTACCATGAGCTCAACCTCACCTGAGGACAGGAGTTCATGATGATTTGCCCCAACAGCGCCAAACCCGGCATCAAGCCATTCAGCCAGCTTCAGCACCCGCGTGAAGTGATCCGCCAATTCACCCCGAACTGGTTCGCCGCCACCATGGGCACCGGCGTGCTGGCCTTGGCGCTGGCGCAATTGCCCGTTTCCATTCCCGGCCTGCACGCCGTGGCCGAAGGGCTGTGGCTGTTCAACATTCTGTTGTTCGTGCTGTTTACCGCTGCCTACGCCGCCCGCTGGATTCTGTTCTTCGACGAAGCTCGGCGGATCTTCGGGCACTCCACGGTATCGATGTTCTTCGGCACCATTCCCATGGGCCTGGCGACCATCATCAACGGCTTTCTGCTGTTCGGTCTGCCGCGCTGGGGCGATGGGGTCATTCAACTGGCCGAAGTGTTGTGGTGGCTGGACGTGGCGATGTCGCTGGCCTGCGGCGTGCTGATTCCCTACATGATGTTTACCCGTCAGGAACACAGCATCGATCAGATGACCGCCGTCTGGCTGTTGCCGGTGGTGGCCGCGGAAGTGGCGGCGGCCAGCGGTGGACTGCTGGCGCCGCATCTCGCCGATGCGCACTCGCAACTGGTGGTGCTGGTGACCAGTTACGTGCTCTGGGCCTTTTCTCTGCCGGTGGCGTTCAGCATCCTGACCATCCTGTTGCTGCGCATGGCCTTGCACAAACTGCCCCACGAAAACATGGCGGCGTCGAGCTGGCTGGCTCTCGGCCCGATCGGCACCGGCGCCTTGGGCATGTTGCTGCTGGGCGGCGATGCCCCGGCGATCTTCGCGGCCAACGGTCTGCCGGGCATCGGTGAAATCGCTTCGGGCCTGGGCCTGATCGCCGGGATCACGCTGTGGGGCTTCGGTCTGTGGTGGATGCTGATGGCGCTGCTGATCACCGTGCGTTACCTGCGTGATGGCATCCCGTTCAACCTTGGCTGGTGGGGTTTCACCTTCCCGTTGGGCGTTTATTCGCTGGCAACCCTGAAACTGGGCAGCACCTTGCACCTGACGTTTTTCAGTGTGGTCGGTTGTGTACTGGTGACGTTGCTGGCGGTGATGTGGCTGATCGTCGGTAAACGCACGCTGCAAGGCGCGTGGCGCGGTGAGCTGTTTGTTTCACCGTGCATTGCAGGTTTGAAGAAATAACCTGCAAAGATTAGGTAATGTGTGGCCTGGATCGCGGTTCGAGATTCTTATAAGCGTAGCCAGGCCACTCGCTACCTTCTCTTTCCAAAAACAACAGGGTCACACGGAAGATGAGTCACCCCTCACAGTTCAACCTGCTGCGCACCCGGCGCTTCCTGCCGTTCTTCATCACCCAGTCGCTGGGCGCGTTCAACGACAACGTGTTCAAGCAGTCGCTGATCCTCGCCATCCTCTATCGGCTGACCATCGAAGGTGACCGCTCCATCTGGGTCAACCTGTGTGCGCTGCTGTTTATTCTGCCGTTCTTTCTGTTCTCGGCGCTGGCCGGGCAGTTCGGGGAAAAATTCGCCAAGGACGCGTTGATCCGTCTGATCAAACTGGCAGAAATCGCCATTATGGCCGTGGGATCCGTCGGCTTCCTGTTCGATCACCTGTCGCTGATGCTGGTGGCGCTGTTCGCCATGGGCACGCACTCCGCGCTGTTCGGGCCGGTGAAGTATTCGATCCTGCCGCAGGCATTGCGGGACGACGAACTGGTCGGCGGCAACGGGCTGGTGGAAATGGGCACGTTCCTGGCGATCCTGGCCGGCACCATCGGCGCCGGGGTGATGATGTCGTCGGCCAATTACGCGCCGGTGGTATCCGCCGCGATTGTCGGCATCGCCGTGCTGGGTTATCTGGCCAGTCGCAGCATTCCCCGCGCCGCGGCGGCCACCCCGGAGATGCGCCTGAACTGGAACATCTTCAGTCAGTCCTGGGCGACCTTGAAGCTGGGCCTGGGGCAGACGCCAGCGGTGTCGCGCTCGATTGTCGGCAACTCGTGGTTCTGGTTCGTCGGGGCGATTTATCTGACGCAGATCCCGGCTTACGCCAAGGAGTGGATGCACGGCGACGAAACCGTCGTTACCCTGATTCTGACGGTGTTTTCGGTCGGTATTGCCCTCGGTTCGATGCTGTGCGAGAAGCTTTCCGGGCGCAAAGTCGAGATCGGCCTGGTGCCGTTTGGCTCGTTCGGCCTGACCGTTTTCGGGCTGCTGCTGTGGTGGCATTCCGGTGGAATACCAGAAAGCGCTGTTGGCCATAGCTGGACCGAAGTGCTGAGTTTCGGTCATGCCTGGGCGGTGTTGATCGATGTGCTGGGCCTCGGGATCTTTGGCGGTTTCTACATCGTGCCGCTGTACGCATTGATCCAGTCGCGCACCGCCGAGAACGAACGGGCCAGGGTAATCGCGGCCAACAACATTCTCAACGCGCTGTTCATGGTGATCTCGGCGATTGTCACCATCGTGTTGCTGAGCGTGGTCAAGCTGTCGGTTCCGCAGCTGTTCCTGGTGGTGTCGCTGCTGAACATCGGCGTTAACGCCTACATCTTCAAGATCGTCCCCGAGTTCAGCATGCGTTTCATGATCTGGCTGCTCAGCCATTCCATGTACCGCGTCGAGCATCGCAACCTTGAAGCGATTCCGGATGAGGGCGCGGCGTTGCTGGTGTGCAACCACGTGTCGTTCGTCGATGCCTTGCTGATCGGCGGTGCGGTGCGTCGGCCGATTCGCTTTGTCATGTACTACAAGATCTACAACCTGCCGGTGCTGAACTTTATCTTCCGCACGGCGGGGACGATTCCTATCGCCGGACGCCAGGAAGACATCCAGATCTACGAAAAGGCCTTCACCCGGATTGCCCAGTATCTGAAGGAAGGTGAGCTGGTCTGCATCTTCCCGGAAGGCAAGTTGACCGCCGATGGCGAGATCAACGAGTTCAAGGGCGGGCTGACGCGGATTCTCGAAGAGACACCGGTGCCGGTGATTCCGCTGGCGTTGCAGGGATTGTGGGGGAGTTTCTTCAGCCGCGATCCCAATAAAGGACTGTTCCGGCGCTTGTGGTCGCGGGTGACGCTGGTGGCGGGTTCGCCGGTCGCCGTTGAAGCAGCGCAACCGGCGGAGCTGCAGGTGTTGGTCGGGGAATTACGCGGGACTGTCAGATAATCATTGGCTGTGCCGGCCTCATCGCGGGCAAGCCCGTGATGAGGCCAGTGGCTTAAGCGCTGACCTTGAGCCCGATCAGTCCGGTGACGATCAACGCGACACTGGCCAGGCGAATCAACGCCATCGATTCGCCAAACAGGATGATCCCGGCAATCACCGTGCCCACGGCACCGACGCCAGTCCAGATCGCATAGGCCGTGCCCAGCGGCAATTCCTTCATCGCCAGACCCAGCAATCCCAAGCTGACTGCCATGGCGGCAACGGTGAGAACGGTTGGAAGCGGACGGGTGAAACCATCAGTGTATTTCAGGCCGACGGCCCAGCCGACTTCGAACAGGCCGGCGAAAAACAGAATGATCCAGGACATGAAAGACCTCCATCGATTGACGGGGCCGTCCCCAGATTGAAAACTCGATTGAGCCACAGGGTCGTCCCCGCGTGGCGCACATACTACCTAAAAATGTGCGCCGCACCGCGATCCGGAATCAGTCGGCCGTCTGTTGTGCCAACGTCTCACGGTCTTCTTTTTCGCTCATCCGCCGGAACCAGGTCGACAGCAGCGCCCCGGAAATGTTGTGCCACACACTGAACAGTGCACTTGGCACCGCCGCCAGTGGCGAAAAGTGCGCACTGGCCAGCGCGGCACCCAGCCCCGAGTTCTGCATGCCGACTTCCAGCGCCAGGGACTTGCGCTGCGGCAGCGGCAGGCCGAACAGGCGTCCGGTGAAATAACCCAGCAGATAACCGAAGCTGTTGTGCAGCATCACCACGGCCATGATCAGCAGGCCGGATTCGGCGATTTTCGCCTGGCTGGCGGCAACCACGGCGGCAACGATGATCACGATGCTGACCACCGACACCAGCGGCAGCACTTCCACCGCGTGGCGCACCTTGTCACCAAGCACACGTTGCGCGACCACGCCGAGGATGATCGGCAGCAGGACCACTTGCAGGATCGACCAGAACAATTCCATGAACGAAACCGGCAACCAGGCCGAGGCCAGCAGCCAGATCAGCGCTGGCGTCAGCAGCGGGGCGAGGAGGGTGGTGACGGCGGCGATGGCCACCGACAGCGCCAGATCGCCACGGGCCAGCCAGGTCATGACGTTCGAGGACGTGCCGCTCGGGCAGCACCCCACCAGAATCACGCCGACGGCGATTTCCGGCGGCAGATGAAAGATCTGGCACAGCAACCAGGCCATCCCCGGCATGATCACGAAATGCGCGACCACGCCCAGTGCCACACGCCACGGATGGCGGGCGACGGCGGCGAAGTCGTCGAGTTTGAGGGTCAGGCCCATGCCGAACATCACCAGCCCGAGCAACGGCACGATCGCGCCTTTGAGGCCGAGGAACCAGGCTGGTTGCAAGAACGCGATCACCGCGAAAATCAGAACCCAGTAAGCGAAGGTGTTGCCAACAAAACGACTCAGTGCAGCCAGTGCGCGCATGGCCTGTTCCTTATTATGTGAAAACGCCACCGAAGCGGTGGCGTTTGAAGATAACCCAAAGACTGCGCAGAGGCTTAGATGCCCTGCGGAGTCTCTTCGCCACCGAGTGCTTCAACCAGCGCCGGCAGGAAGTCGCCGAACGTCAGCATCATCAGGGTGAAGCTGGCGTCGAGTTGGCCGAGGGCTTCGTCGCCGCCATCCTGTTCCGCCTGATCCTGCAACAGGTCTTCGAATTTCAGGCGCTTGACGGTCATCTTGTCGTCGAGCATGAACGACAGTTTGTCCTGCCAGGCCAGCGACAGTTGCGTCACCACCTTGCCGGTGCTCAGGTGCAGCTGGATTTCTTCGCTGGTCAGGTCCTGACGCTTGCAACGCACGATGCCGCCGTCTTCGTGGGTGTCACGCAGTTCGCACTCGTCCAGGACGAAGAAGTCCGGGGCGGCTTGCTGGGTGGTGACCCATTCGGTCATCACGGCGGTCGGCGCGGTTTTCACTGTCAGCGGACGAACCGGCAGGGTGCCGATCACTTCACGCAGGGTGGAGAGCAGGTCTTCGGCGCGTTTCGGGCTGGCCGAGTTGACCAGGATCAGGCCCTGTTTCGGCGCGATGGCGGCGAAGGTCGACGAGCGGCGGATAAACGCGCGCGGCAGGAACGCCTGGATGATTTCATCCTTGATCTGATCGCGTTCCTTCTTATAGACCTTGCGCATCTGCTCGGCTTCGATCTCTTCGACCTTTTCCTTGACCGCATCGCGCACGACGCTGCCCGGCAGAATGCGTTCTTCTTTACGGGCGGAGATCAGCAGAAAGTCACCGCTGACGTGCACCAGTGGAGCATCTTCGCCCTTGCCGAACGGCGCGACGAAACCGTAGGTGGTCAACTCCTGGCTTGCACATGGACGCGCCAGTTTGGTGGCCAGTGCAGTTTCCAGCGCCTCGGCATCGACAGGCAGGTCTTGGGTCAGGCGATAGATAAGCAGGTTCTTGAACCACATGGGGTGAGTCTCTCCTTTATACAAAGGGGGGCATTATTGTCTTCGCCGGGTCATAGGCCAACCCTTCTCTAAGCCTTTGGAAGGCCTGAGAAAATTATTTAAAAAAGTGCTTGCCAGAGGTTGGGTCGCTCCGTAGAATGCGCGCCACACCGAAGCGAAGGGTGATTAGCTCAGCTGGGAGAGCGTCTGCCTTACAAGCAGAATGTCGGCGGTTCGATCCCGTCATCACCCACCATTCGTTTCAAGTGTTTAGCGCAGCGGTAGTTCAGTCGGTTAGAATACCGGCCTGTCACGCCGGGGGTCGCGGGTTCGAGTCCCGTCCGCTGCGCCATATTCGGTCATCTGGAACACTGAACGCCAGATCACCACAGAAAGCCCGCCTGGTGCGGGCTTTTTGCTGTCCGGGATTTGGCTTTTGCAGGGCCTGAACATGAGAAAGCGACCTTTGACGGTCGCTTTTTTCGTTTCTGGCGCTGCTATTGCGCCGAGTTGCGGCTGTGGCGGTAATCACTCACCGCTTCATACACCGCTTTGCGCAGGCGGTTGATCCCGCCAATGGGGCGATGAGCGTCGATGCCGAACCAGGGATTGAACGACAGGTTGTCGCATTGCAGGTTCAACGCCGGGGTGTCGAAGTCCTGCGGGGGCAGGGTGATCCTCGCCACTGTCTGGAATGGGCTGTCCTGCTCGCGCCATTCGATGCTGGTGTCTTCGATCGGCATGTACTTGTTCGCGTCCTGGCGCTGGATCTGCAACACGAAACACGCCGGCATCCGGTCGGTCGACAGCTGTTGATTCAACGCACTGCGCAGGAAGTTCGGCAGATCCCGGTTCTGTTTCGGCAAGGTATAAGCGGGGCAGCGCTCCGGATCCGGCATCACCCGGAACTTGGCATTGGCCTCGCCGAACTTGTAGGGCGATACCGAAAAGTAGGTCGTACGTGTCGGGCTCTCTGGTGGTGGCGAAAGGGTCGCCAGCGCAATGAACAGGTGCCGAATTTGCCACTGGCGCGGATCCCACCCCGGAAAAAACGCCATGACCTTCTTGCCGTCAGCCTGCGCCGCCACATTCTTACGGTACTCGGCGACATCGCTGACAAAGAAGTTCGGGTGACTGAACATCACAAAGTCCTGCTCATTCAGACCCTGACGGTCACCCAGCAACTGCTTGCCCGGCACATCGAGCAGTTTGAGCGCCATGCCCCGGGCATCGCGGATGCTGTCGAATTGCGGATACGCGTTGCCGTTGGACAGGCGCATCGTCGCTTTCCACAGCTTGCCCGGTTCGCTGAAGACGCCCTGGCGCAATTCCTGAGCCAGATCCGGCAACACCTGCACATCGGCCTTCACGCAGCCATGGGCTTTGGCATGGGCGTCGCGCAGGTAGCGGGTGCTTTCGCGGTGCTGATCGACGATGCGCACCGCGGTCTGAATCACGTCCTGGGTCATGGCGGCTTCGCCATCTGGAATCTGTTCCAGTGCCGACACCGGACCACGGTGCTGCCAGGCGAACCAGGTGGTCGCCAGGGCCCAGCCGATCAGGCCGATCACCAGCAAGATCAGCAAGGTTTTGCCCAGTATCCGTCCCAGCCAGAGCCAGAAACGCGCCAGCATCGAAGGTCTTTTGAAGGAGTTGAAGATCATGGCAGTTGCGCCTCCAGCGGGCCGCCCAGCACTTTCAGGTATTCCAGCAACGCCCAGCGTTCTTCAGGCTGCAGCAGTCGGCCGATGACGCCTTTGCCGCGCTCGCCGGCGCGAAATTCGTGGCCGCTGTTGTGGTTGCCGGTGATGCGGGTGTCGAACAGGAAGCCGTTGGTGAAGGCTTCGGTGCGGTAGCCCAGATGGCGCGGGTCGTATTCGAAGGTGCCTTTATAGAACGTGGTGGCCCGCTCGTCCTGAGGTGACAGCAACTGATAAAGGCTCGGCACCGAGCCGTTGTGCAGAAATGGGGCCGTGGCCCATACGCCGGCCAGCGGTCGGGCCTTGTAGGCGACTTTTTCGCGAACGCCGATTGGCAGACCGAAGCCGTCGAGCTGTGGTTTCTCGGCAGCAGTGACGCCGGCTTCGCGGTACGCGCGGTTCTCCACGAAGGCGGTGACGTAAGCCAGTCCCTTGGCCACCGACAGTTGGCTGAGGTCCAGCGGCTCCTTGGGTTTGGGGTGCAACTTCACGTCCATTTGTTCCAACTCCGCCGGGTTCCATTGCAGAGCGGTCAGGTCGAAGCGGTGATTGGCAATGTTGTTGGCCGCATTCGGGTCGGTGCCGATGACGTCCACCGGTAGCATGTGCAGGTGCTGCACCCAGCGTTCGCCTTCCTGGGTCTGGCGCGGCACATGGCATCCGGCGCAGTTCTCGGCGAACAGGGCTCGGCCCTTGGCCGCCAAGGGTTTGTCGACGACGCCGAGCACCTCTTCAGGCCAGGCCGGCGGTCGCAGTTTTTGCAGGGTTTCTTCGATCTTGTGCAGATCACGCACGCGTACGCTGGAGGCATAGCGCTCATCGCCCTGCAGTGGCTGACCGTTGGCGTCGAAGAAATTCAGGGTGGCGCCGACCCCCAGCGCCTCGCCGATATTGCGCGCCATCGGTTGCTGCGCCGAGCCGTTCCATTGCACCCAGTCGAAGGTCCACATGTCCCATAGCTGCGGGTAATCCACCGGGGCGTTGGCCACGCGGTAGTTGCTCGGGGAGATCGCATCGCCGAAGGTCGCGTTGGCGATACGCCCGAAGGCATCGGTGCGGCCGGGGCCTTCTTCGGTGGGGTAGAGGCCGCGATGGGTGTCGTTCCAGGCCACTTTGATGAAGGTGTTCAGTGAGCGTTTGAAGTCTTTGCGCAGTTGTTCGTGGCGCGCGTCGTAGTCGTCGCCCAGCACATGGCGGGCGAAACGTTCGAATTTCCACGGGTTGTAGTAAGTCGAGGTGAGACTGGCGACCAATGCCTGTCCGAAACTTCCGCCGCGCAACGTAGGAACGCTGGAAGGCAACACGTGCTGGGCCGAGCCGCCATCGATGCGCACTGCCTGGCCATTGAAGTGCAGTTCGCCGGTATGGCAGGCCGCGCAAGTGATGTCGAGATATTGCTCGGAGCTCCCGGGATTCCGGTGACGGGCGAAACCCACCGGCAGATTGCCCGGGTTGTCCGGCGTGGCTTTCTGCTGCGGATCGATCAGAAAACCGAAACGCGCGAGGTATTCCGGGGAAGCGAAGCGTTGCTGCGAGAACGGCAGCTCCAGCGCCTGGAACCACTCATAGCGCAGGCCCTTGACCTGCGTCCCCTGCGGGGTGAAGTAGTAGGTCTGGCGCTCTTGCTCAGTCCACTGATCCAGGTAATGCACCTGTTTCGCGGGCGTCGGGAAGGGCAATTTCGGATTGGCGACATAGTAAAGAACCACTGCCAGGACCAGTCCCAGCAGCACCACGATCAGCGTCAGCACACGGTATAAGAGGCGCAAGATGAACATCCTTGTCGATTTGTTGCGCTGTTATGCCTGAGGCGGGTGGTGTGCGGCAAGTGGCCATTACGCCAAGTGTTGTGGGAGGTGACATCAATTGTCGTCAGAGCCAGATGACAGAAGCTTCATCACGGCGTTGGCCAAATGCGTTTTAATCCCTGAACTTATCGGAAGATTCCTGCTCTCATGCCGGTAGCCATTGGTCGTGGCGGCCTGATAAGCTCGCGGCTTTACTCGATTGCCCTTTCGGCGCATGAACAAGGAAATAGCATGAAACAGCATCGGTTGGCGGCGGCGGTTGCCCTGGTTAGCCTGGTACTCGCGGGTTGTGATTCGCAGACCAGCGTAGAGCTGAAAACCCCGGCGCAAAAAGCTTCCTACGGTATCGGCCTGAACATGGGCAAGAGCCTTGCTCAGGAAGGCATGGATGATCTGGACTCCAAAGCGGTAGCCCAGGGCATCGAAGATGCCGTCGGCAAGAAAGAACAGAAGCTGAAAGATGAAGAACTGGTCGAAGCTTTCGCCGCGCTGCAAAAGCGTGCCGAAGAGCGTATGGCCAAGATGAGCGAAGAGTCGGCAGCCGCCGGCAAGAAATTCCTCGAAGAAAACGGCAAGAAGGCTGGCGTGACCACCACCGCTTCCGGCTTGCAGTACGAAGTGGTCAAGAAAGCCGACGGTCCACAGCCCAAGCCTACCGATGTCGTGACCGTTCACTACACCGGCAAGCTGACCAATGGCACCGTTTTCGACAGCTCCGTAGAGCGCGGCAGCCCGATCGATCTGCCGGTCAGCGGTGTGATTCCGGGTTGGGTCGAAGGCCTGCAACTGATGCACGTTGGCGAGAAGTACAAGCTGTACATCCCTAGCGACCTGGCTTACGGCGCACAATCGCCAAGCCCGGCAATCCCGGCCAACTCGGTTCTGGTCTTCGACCTGGAACTGCTGGGTATCAAGGATCCAGCCAAAGAAGACGCCGCTGCCGCCAAGCAATAAGCATCGGCACCGGTTTCAACAACAACGCCTCGCTTATGCGGGGCGTTGTTGCATCTGGACGATGGTCGGCGTAAACAGACCGAACCGATGCCGGTCATGGCAGTCCTAGACTTTAAGGTTGTTCGCGCTAGACGCCCGGAGCCGCCAAGTCAATGAAATATTGGGATTTTTTATGTGAGTAAAAAACGCCCGATTTAAGCGCAGCCCTTATGAAACGGGGCTCTCAGCGCTGAAATGCAGCTCTGTTCACAAGGTTATCCACAATTTGTGTGGATAACATTTCAACGGGAGAAATAAATGAAAGCGCCGTGGAATTTCGCCCGATTCCTGCCTTTGGCCGGACGCTTGCTGGCTCGAGGCCGCTTGCCGACCTTGTTGTTCGCCGTGGCCAGCAAAGGCGCTGCCCAAGGCAATCGCCTCGGCAAACTGAAGGACGATCTGCGTCTATTGCAGTCGTTGTGTCTGGCGTACTGGCGCGGCGAGTACCGCGCGATCAGCGCCAAGGCGATCGTTTCGGTAGTGGCCGGCCTGATGTACTTCCTCAGCCCGGTGGATGCGATCCCGGATTTCATTCCCATGTTCGGCATGCTCGATGACATCGCCGTCCTCGCCTGGCTGATGAAAACCCTCGACGATGAACTGAACGCCTTCCGCCTGTGGCGTCAGCGCCAGGCGCCGGAAAAGCTCAGAGTGGTCGAGCGTCTGCCCGATACGCCCGAGCAACTTCAGCTTCAGGGGCCGAAAAAGTCCTGAATCGCGACAGCCTCGTACAGAGATAGATACCCCCCACGACCTTGGCCGCTGTTAGGATTACACTTCTAGGGAAAAGTGCCGACTCGCTAAGTGTTGTTGTCCTACGGGGTAGTCATGGATATTCAGATAATTGCACGCGATGGCGAGCCCGAATATGCGGTTCTGCCATGGGCTCAGTATCAGGCTCTACTGAAAGCAGCAGGCATCAATGAAGCACCGTCGCAACCGGCTCCAGAGCCGCTTGCGGCAACCCCGGACCCGATTCTTCCAGGTCTGGATCAGTTACGCAGTTTGCGCGAAGGGAAGGGCATCGCCATTGAGGCGCTGGCCCGCACGGTAGGCATCAGCCCGTCTTACCTGGCCATGATTGAAAGTGGCGAGCGTCTGCCCAACGCCGCGATTCGCCGCAGCCTGGCCTGGGAGTTGACGGTGCCAGGGTGGAGGGAACAATCGTGAGCGTACGCATCAGTCGTCAACATTGGGACGGATTGCTGGGGGAACTGGATCAGGCGCGCAGGCAGCGCCATCTTTTGACTTATCGAGCCTTGCTTGAACGTCTGCAACTGCCCACGCCGGCCATGCAGACATTGACTGCAGCACTGGAGCATCTCGCCGCACTGGACGCGAAAGCCGAACAACCGTTGCGCAGCTCGCTGGTGATCAGCCAGGGTGCCAGTCGTCTGCCACGCACCGGTTTCTTTGAGTGTGTCGAGCGTCTGGGGCGTTTTTCCGGGCCGTCCGACGGTGTTGCCGCCGCCTCCTGGCATGCCTCGGAAGTGGTACGGGTGTTTGAGTACGAATACCCGGAATCGGCGGAGGCCTGAGTGTTTTTACGACTCAAGGCGCGGGCAAGTTACTGGCTGGCCCGTAGGCTGTTTCACTGGTCGTGGTTTGTTCGTCAGCCCCGCGGCTGGCGCTGGCTCGAAGGGCAGTTTGCGCGCATGGCCAATCTGGGCGATGTCGGCGCGCAAAGCTTTTACGGGCACATCCTGACGTTTCGCGGGGTTGGCCTGGGCGCACGTGAGGAAGGTGTTCGGTTGCTGCGACTGGCGGCGCTGGCCGGGGATGGCAAGGCGGCGTATCAAGTCGGTGTCATCAGTCTTGCAGGTACACCGAGCAAAGCGCCGGATCCTTCGGAAGCCGCTCGCTGGTGGACCATGGCCGCTAGGGCCGGGCATCCGTTGGCGGAGCTCAAGTTGAAAGAGCTGGCCGGCCGAGACGCCTCTCAATAAGCAAATCATCTGTTCTGTGAACGGGGCGTGAGGGAAACCTCCCGCCCCGTTTTTGCGTCTGCAATTCGATAAAAATCAGTTACAGACTTCTCCTACATCCTCTGCCTACTCGCCTGACTTCTTTTCTGTTTGATCCCCCGCAAAGTCCCTCGCCTGATTTTTGCGCGAGGGAACGCATATGTTCGACCCGGTTTTTCGTTTCGCCATGCGCATGGGAATGCGCTGATGGATGCCGTCACCCGCATCGAGCAAGAACTCGACAGCTTTCCCCGCACCCTCGATCTCTATCGCGAACAGCTGAAGCACTGGCTCAGTCGCTCGGCAGACGGCGTCAGTCATGCGGCCGATCTGCCTTCGCTGATGGGGATGGAGCGGATCATCCGTTTCGGCGAGCACAGCACGGCAGTCGCGATTGACGACAACCGCTTCTTTTCTGCGGTCGTGCAATGCCCGAAATCCGGGCCGATGGAGATCGAAAGCAAGTTCGAGTCGGCCTACGACATTCCGTTGGGTGACATCGTTGTCGATGTGGTGGCGGTGGAGGGCGGCGCAGTCAAGTCGGTCACCCTCGATGCTCAGGGCAAGGGGGTGTTCACCGGTGAGGCGGGCAAGTTTTATCGGGTAGTGGTGCACGGCGAGGCCAGCGAGCAGCAGGTTGATGCGCTTTTCGAATCCTACGATGGCCTGACTCGGCAGCTGGATGGCTGGCTGCGCAGCGAGTGGCAGAGATTCAAGCCGCAATGGTCGCAGTCGGTGGCCACAGCAGCCGGGAACGGCATGCTGGCCGGGAGCTGGGCGGCGATCGAGGGAGTGTGGGACAGCATCGGGTTGTTGTCGGAGATTCTCAAGAATCCGCTCGAGTTTGGTGGTCGTCTGGGAGACAGCGCGACAGCGTTGGCCGAGTTCGCGGTATCGATGCCCGAAAAGATGGAGCAGCTCCAACTGCTCGTCAGTGACGAGGCGGCGCTGTGTCTGTTGCTGCGTACCGCCAGCCTCTGGCTGGAGATGCTGCCACCTAATGAAATTGCCGGGAAAACCGCCGAGGCCGTCTCGATGGTGGTGGTGCAACTGCTGATCGATGTGTTGATCGGCGTTGTGCTGACCTTTGTCGGTGCCGGGGCGGGGATTGCGTATCTGACCTTGCGTCTGGCGGAGCGTGGCGCTCAGTTGCTGTCGGCGGTGACGCGCCTGGTGAAGGCGATGTTCGGCATCGTCAGCACCTTCATCGGCTACGTGAACCAGTACAAAACCGTCGCCGCACGAGGCATCGCCGCCGGGGTGAAAAAGGGCCGCATGCAATTGCGCTGGGATGCCCGGCGTAATGCTTCCCTGAAAAAAGACGAGCACCACGACGACACGCCAGATCAGGCGAAGAACCCCAACGGTGACAGTGCCGATTGTGCACCGAGGACCTGCACCAATGGCTGTCCGGTTTCGATGGTCACCGGTGAAGAGCTGCTAACGCTGACCGATGGTGTGCTCGATGGGCTGCTTCCATTTGAGTTCAGCCGGTTGTACCGCAGCAGCGCGGCCGAGATTGATGTTGGGCTGGGGTTTGGCTGGAGTCACTCGCTGGCGCATCGGCTGGAGATTGATGGCGCTTCGGTGGTCTGGGTCGACCATGAGAACCGGCGGACGCGGTTTCCGCTGCCGAATGTCGAGCGGCCGGCCATTCACAACAGCTTGTCGCGGGCGGCGATCTTTCTCGGGGATGAGCCGGAGGAGTTGATTGTTGCGCTGGCGGGGGACGCGGCGCGGTTTTATCACTTTCGGGTTGGGCGTCTGACGGCGGTCAGCGATGCGTACGGTAACCGGTTGCGTATTACGCGGGATCGTCTGGATCGCGTTGAGCGCCTCGATAACGGGGCCGGTCGTTCCCTGTTGCTGCGCTATGAGCGGGCGCATCTGGTCGCGGTCGATTATCAGGTTTTTCGGGAGTCTGCCTGGCGTACCGAGCAGACGCTGGTCAGCTACCGCTTTGATGCCCGCCATCGATTGATCGAGGCGTCCAACGCCGTCGGCGAGACTGAGCGTTACGACTACGACGACCAGCACGTCATCCTGCAACGGCAGCTGGCCGGCGGTGCGAGTTTCTTCTGGGAATGGGAGCGTGCCGGCAAAGCGGCGCGCTGCGTGCGGCACTGGGCGTCGTTTTCGCAGATGGATACGCGTTACGTCTGGGATGACGCCGGCCGTGTCACGGTGCAGTACGTCGACGGCACTGAAGAAACCTACGTCCACGACGTTACGGCGCGGCTGGTGCGTCAGGTCGCCGCCGATGGTGGCGAACAGCTCAAGGCCTACGACGCGCAGGGCCGATTGGTCGCCGAGCAGGATGCGCTGGGGGCGGTCACCGAATACCGCTACGACGATGCCGGACGGCTGATCGCGCTGATTCCGCCGGACGATGCGCCGACGTCCTACGAGTACCGCAACGGTTTCCTGCACAGCCGCTCACGTGGCGATGCGGTGTGGACCTACCGGCGTAATGCCCAAGGGGATATCACCGAGGCGGTCGATCCGGACGGCCATGTCACCCATTACCACTACGACCCGCAGGGGCGGTTGCTGTCGGTCCGTTATCCGGATTCGGGTCGGCATGTGTTCGTGTGGAACGACCTGGGCCAACTGGTCGAAGAAAGTCTGCCGGACGGTGGGGTTCGCAAGTTTTCCTACGATGCGCTAGGGCGGCGGATTACGGCGCAGGACGAGCATGGCGCGGTCACCCGTCATGCATGGGATGCCGTTGGCCGGCTGATCCAGACCACCTCGCCGAATGGCGCCACCCGCGCCTGGTCCTACAGCGCCTACGGCCAGATCACCGCCGAACGCGATGAACTGGGGCGCATCACCCGCTACGAATATGACGATGACCTGCATTTGGTCAGCCGGCGGATCAACCCCGACGGCACGCAACTCCGGTACCGCTACGACCATGCGCAGCTGCTGCTGACGGAAATCGAAAACGAGTCGGGCGAAAAGTACCGGCTGGACTACACGCCCACCGGACTGATCCGACAGGAAACCGGCTTCGATGGCCGGCGTACGGCGTATGTCTACGACCGCAACGGTCATCTGCTGGAAAAGACCGAGTATGGCGACGACGGCTCGACGCTGGTCACCACTTACCAGCGCGACAGCGCCGGGCGATTGCTGCTCAAGACCCTGCCGGACGGGGTCGAGGTCAGCTACCGCTATGACCGTTTAGGCCGTTTGGTCGGCGTGGATGACGGCCAGGATCACCCGCTGGCTTTCGAATACGACCTGCAGGACCGGCTGGTGCGCGAGCATCAGGGCTGGGGCACCTTGCGTTACACCTACGACGCCTGCGGCCAACTGACTCGCATGCGTCTGCCGGACAACAGCAAGCTCGATTATCACTATGCCAAGGGCGGTGCGCTGACCGCGATCGACCTCAACGGCGCCTTGCTGACCCGCCACGTCTACCAGCACGGCCGCGAACAGCAACGCCAGCAAGGCCTGCTGCTCAGCGAATATGCCTACGACGAACAGGGCCGCTTACGCGCCCACGCCGTAGGCCATCAGCGCAGTGCGCTGTACCGCCGCGACTTTGCCTACAGCGCCAACGGCAACCTCGAACACATCGCCGACACCCGCCACGGCCAGCGCAGCTACACCTACGACGCCCTCGACCGGCTGATCCGCGTGCGCCACACCCGCGACGATGTGCCGGAAAACTTTGCCCACGACCCGGCCGGCAACCTGCTGATGCAGGACCGCCCGGGCCCGACACAGATCAACGGCAATCGCCTGCGGATGCAGGGCGACCGGCACTACGACTACGACGCCTTCGGCAATCTGATCCGCGAACGCCGCGGCCGCGCGCAAACCCTCGTCACCGAATACCGCTACGACAGCCAGCACCGCCTGATCGGCCTGACCCGCCCCGACGGCAGCAGCGCCACCTACCAATACGACGCCTTCGGCCGGCGCATCCGCAAGACCGTCAACGGCCAGACCACCGAGTTTTTCTGGCAAGGCGACCACCTGATCGCCGAAAGCAGCCCGACCCAACACCGCAGCTTCATCTACGAACCCGGCACCTTCCGCCCGCTGGCGATGCTCGACGGCAAAGGCCCGAAACGCGCCTGCCCGTTCTACTACCAGCTCGACCACCTCGGCACCCCGCAGGAGTTGACCGACTACAGCGGCGAGATCGTCTGGTCGGCCAAATACAGCGCCTACGGCAAGGTCACCTCGCTGGAGCTCGCAACCGAAGACTACCTGAACCAGCCGCTGCGCTTTCAGGGGCAGTACTTCGATGACGAAAGCGGACTGCATTACAACCGACACCGGTATTACGACCCGGACGTGGGCCGGTACCTGACGCCGGATCCGGTGAAGCTGGCGGGTGGGTTGAATCAGTACCGGTACGTGCCGAATCCGACGGGGTGGGTGGATCCGTTGGGGTTGACGTCCAATTGTCCGCCGCCGAACAAGCCGGGATGTCCCGTTCCAGATGGGGTGAGTGGTTCGGTTGTTGATGAGGGGGAGCCAGCGCTACCGAAGATGACTGCGCAGGAGCGGAGGGCGAGAATTGATGAGTTAGCAGAAAATATTGCATTAAAAGAGTTGAAACAAATGGAGAGCGCTAACAAAAAATCTCACTTTTTACAAAAACATGGCGCCCAAACCACTCTTGCTTCGCAGCAAGAACGTCTGCTATATGCTAAAAACCCTACTACGGGTAAAGTTGAGATGAAATTAAATAAAAAAACTAAGCTTATGGAGCCAAGCATTCCGCGAGCTGCAACTAAATTTATGAGTCATAGGGATCAATTGAATGCAATTAATCGTGCTAAATTAATTTTCCGACGGACTGGGAGTCTATCGCTCTCATCGCTCCCAGTGGAAATGGGAAGAAAGGTAGGGGAGGGGTATAGGGGGAAACAAGTGGAATATATAGAGCCAACAAGAACTGTTGTTATACTCGATAGTCATGGTGAGGCTATAACAGCTTATGTGGATTGATATCAAATGAAACCTAATCCAAAACTTTCAATTTTGCCTGGCTTTCTATTTGTTTTTGACATTGACTATCCTCATGAAGGGGCCGTTGAAGAACTGATATGTCTGGCTGATGTAAATGACTCTTCTGATTTGATTAGGGTTTTTGATGCTGTTCTGAAACCGGAATTTGTTGGGTACTCTGAATCGGATAGGTGTTGGATAATTGATACGATTTCCTATTATTTGGAAAGGGGAGAAACATTTGTTGAGGTTTTGGAAAAGAGGAGTTTTTTATTTTCTGACGAGATAGTCGATGGGCGTGGCTTTATGCGCGTGTTGCTAGAATGTCTTTCCTTATATCAGGCTGAGATAGGTAAAGTTAAAAATTTCTAGAATTACATTCTAGGCTTGAGGTTTTTATATGTTTTGGGTTTTTGGTAGAATGGTTGTTTTATTTGGTTTTTATAATGATGGTGAAAATTTTTGGAGCTAATTTATTTAACCAAAGTTAGTTCGCCACGTTTCCGATCGTGGTGAAGTGATGTTGAAAGATCCATATTTAAATGAAAAGTTTGAACCGGATTTGATGTGGTTTATAGGCGTTTTCGACGTTTATGATCGGGAGGAAACTCGAGGTGCGGAACTCGAGGTTTACAATCCTAATGATTCCGCTGATAGAGAGCTTCTTATCAGGAAGTATTGTCTTAATCTGCCATACCTTTCCTATAGGCATAAGCTAGTGCTAGTTGAAAGTTTGGAGTTGCTGCTCTTGGAGCAAAATTATGACTTTCAAGAGCTATTCGAGGTCGATGAATACGAAGCAGCAAGTTGGCCGCGGGGAGAATGGTACTCTCTAGAAGATCCACGCGGCTTCTTCCAGGATATCTATAAGTTTGCGAAGGAAGCTTGGAGGGAGGATCTTGCGAAAGCCGCTGGAGAGGATCGGTCAACATGGTAGTTATCGAGCCTTTAAATCAGCGATGACCTGAAACGAGCGCCTCGTTAAAAGGTAGCGCACGTATGCTATCGATAACATGCACGCTATACCCCGGAACATTCTTCGCATGATGCTTCGCCTGCGAAGCCATCTCTGCCAACTGACTCGCATCCAGTTGTGCACACGCTTCAGGATGCAAATGCACCACGCCAATGGACAGTGACAGCAACGGAAACTCCTGTCGTATACCCTGGCGGTTAGGCGCAACAAAACACCCAGCCTCAAGGTGTTCGGGACGATAAAACCGTCGGCATTGGCTCTGGAAATCATCCAGCAACTGGTTAAGTCGTTTGCGCCAATCCTCCGGGCCGAGCACCAACAGAAAATCGTCCCCTCCAATATGCCCGACAAAGTCGCGAGACGGGTCGACGCGTTCGTTGAGGCATTGCGCCAGACACAGCAGCACCTCATCCCCACGTCCATACCCGTAGATATCGTTAAAGGGTTTGAAACTGTCGATGTCGACATAGCAAATGACCGACTCGCGCCCCTGCTGCAGCAACCTCGTCAAACATTGCTGAATCGGCACATTCCCCGGCAGCAAGGTCAGCGGATTGGCATAGCGGGCCTGCTGGATTTTCAGTTCGGTGATCAGTTTGAGCACGTCAATCACCCGGCCCAGGCCCAGGTAGCTGCCGTTGAGGGTGATGATGAAATCCTCTTCGATGCGTTGGCGGGCGCGGCTGGTGATCAGGCGGCTGACCTGTTGCAGCGACTGGCTCATTTCCACGGCGAGGAAGTCGTCGTTCATCAGGCGGCTGATCGGTTTGCGGGCGAACAGGTCGGTGGCAAAGGGTTTGAGCAGCGCATCGGACAACGAGTGACGATGAACGATGCCGCACGGTTGGCCCTGTTCATCGAGCACCGCCAGCGAGTTGAGGTTGGCCTGGCGGCGGAAAGCCTCCAGTACGGTGGCGGTCGGTGTGTCGCGATTCACGGCGGGTTGATCGTTGAGCAGGGCGCTGAGATCGCTGCCTTCATCGTTCAGCGCCACGGCGCTGCTGTCGTGCTTGGGCATCAAGGCGCGGGCATCGCGCGGCGGGTGTTCCTGAGGACGGCCGAGCAGGTAGCCCTGCACCAGATCCACCCCCATCTCGGTCAGCACTGCCAGTTCTTCCGGCAGCTCGATGCCTTCGGCGATTACCTGCGCACGCGAGGCCTTGGCGATTTGCAGGATCGATCCGACAAACTCGCGTTTCAATGCATCCTGATGAATGCCGTCGATGAAGTGCCGGTCGATCTTCACGTAATCCGGCCGCAACTCCGACCACAGACGCAGGCTCGAATAACCGGCGCCAAGATCATCGAGGGCAATCGAAAACCCCATCGCCCGATAGTGATGCAGTGCGGTCTGCAGCAACTGGAAATCATCGATCGGCGTCTGTTCGGTAAGTTCGATGACCACCTGGCTCGGCGGGATGCCAAAGTCCTGCAGCAATTGCAGCGTACGCCCCGGTTGGTGCGCCGCTTCGAGCAGGGATTCCGGAGAGACGTTGAGAAACAGCTTGCCTGGTAATTGCTGTTCGTTGAAACGACGACAGGCACTTTGGCGGCAGGCGATTTCCAGTTCACTCAAGCGTCCGGCCTGGCGGGCCACGGCGAACAGGGCGATGGGGGAGTGCAGCGGGCTGTTGGACGGGCCGCGGGTCAGGGCTTCGTAGCCGAGAATGCGCCGTTCGGAGAGGCAAATGATCGGCTGGAACAGGCTGTGTAATCCGCTTTGAGTCAGGATCGAGCTCAAGGCACTCAGCTGTTCGGTCGTGGTCATGGCAATCTCTGGCGATAAAAAAAGGACTGGGAGCGTTCTCGATGAAGAGAACCGCTCCCAGTCCTTTATTGCACGACAGAATGATGACTGTTTGATGACGATCCGGGGATCGTCAGCATTAAATTGCCATCACCTTACTTCTTTGCGACCTGGTTGCTCAGCTTCAGGTAATCCAGCAACACGCGCCCGGTCTCGCTCAGGTAGGCGTCGTCTTCCGGTTTGACCTTGTCCGGCTCGGCGGCCGCCAGGGCGTCATCGTCTTCTTTCTTCAGCTCTTTGAGCGGTTCTTCGCCTTTGGCCTTGCGACGGATGTTCTCCATCGCCAGTTGCTTGGCGTCGATGTCGGCGTGCTGGGCACGGCGTTCGGCTTCATTGAGGCTGACGGTTTTTTCTTCCAGCAGCTTCTGCGCCAGGGCCAGCTTGTCACGGATGAACACAAACTCCGCGTCCTTGGCGGAACGGCTGTCATGCTCGGATTTCAGCTGGGCCAGGTACGGCTTGAACGGATCGCTCGCCGGTTTGATCGCTGCGCGGATGGTGTCCCACGGCATGGCTTCCGGCAGGGCGCTTTCGCCGATTTCCTTGGTGTCGATGATCGACGGGTAATCGATGTCCGGCAGTACGCCCTGATGCTGGGTGCTCTGGCCGGAAACCCGGTAGAACTTGGCCAGGGTGAGTTTCAGTTCGCCGTGGTTCAGCGGCTGGATGGTCTGCACGGTGCCTTTGCCGAAGGTCTGGCCACCGATGATCAGCGCACGGTGATAGTCCTGCATGGCGCCGGCGAAGATCTCCGAAGCCGAGGCGGACAGACGGTTGACCAGCAGCGCCATCGGGCCTTTGTAGAACGCGCCCGGGTTTTCATCTTCAAGCACATCGACCCGGCCATCGGCGTTACGCACGAGCACGGTAGGGCCTTTGTCGATGAACAGGCTGGTCAGCTCGGTGGCTTCCTGCAGGGAGCCGCCGCCGTTGTTGCGCAGGTCGATCACCACGCCGTCGACTTTCTCTTTCTGCAGTTCGGTCAGCAGCTTCTTGACGTCGCGCGTGGTGCTCTTGTAGTCCGGATCGCCGGCACGGAAGGCCTTGAAGTCGAGGTAGAACGCCGGAATCTCGATCACGCCGAGCTTGTAGTCCTTGCCGTCCTGTTTCAGGTTCAGCACGGACTTCTTCACGGCCTGGTCTTCTAGCTTCACCGCTTCACGGGTGATCGGCACGATCTTGCTGGTCTGGTCGTTCGGCGCATTGCTGGCCGGGATGACTTCCAGACGCACCACGGTGCCTTTCGGGCCACGGATCAGTTTGACCACTTCGTCCAGACGCCAGCCAACCACGTCGACCATCTCTTTGTTGCCCTGGGCAACGCCGATGATCTTGTCGGCCGGAGCAACCTGCTTGGTCTTGTCGGCCGGGCCTGCCGGTACCAGACGCACGACTTTCACCTGGTCGTTGTCGCTCTGCAACACGGCGCCGATGCCCTCGAGGGACAGGCTCATGTTGATGTCGAAGTTCTCCGCGTTATCCGGCGACAGATAGTTGGTGTGCGGATCGTAAGACATGGCGAAGGTGTTGATGTACGCCTGGAAGATGTCTTCGGCGCGGGTCTGGTCCAGACGCGCCAGTTGATTCTTGTAGCGCTTGGTCAGGGTTTCCTGGATCTGCTTCGGCTCTTTGCCGGCGATCTTCTGCCGCAGCACTTCGTCCTTGACGCGTTTGCGCCACAGGTCATCGAGTTCGGCGGTGGACTTGAGCCACGGAGCGTCCTTGCGATCGATCAGCAAGGTTTCCCTGGTGGTGAAGTCCATCTTGTCGACGCCTTTGTTCAGCTCGGCAAGGGCGAAGTCCAGACGCGCCTTCACGCGGTCCAGGTAGCGCTTGTAGATGGTGAACCCGGCGTTGAGGTCGCCGCTCTTGAGGAAGTCGTCGAACTGGGTCTTCCACTTGTCGAATTCGGCGATGTCGCTGGCCATGAAATAGCTGCGCGACGGGTCGAGCAGCTTGATGTAGCTGTCGTAGATGATCACCGAGCGCGCATCGTCGAGCGGCGGCTTGCTGTAGTGATGACGCTTGAGCAACTCGACGACGTTCAGACTGGCGATCACTTCGTCGCGATCAGGCTGTAACTTGTCCCAGCTGTTGGCTGCGAATGTGGTGCCCGACACCGGCAACAGACCGATACCGATGAAAAGAGCGAGGGCGGTGCTGGGGAGCAGATGCTTCATGCTGATTCGACGCGGGGACAATTGATAACGCATATTAGGCCGTCTTTGAAGTCGCCGGTACCGCTACGCTCTGTACGATAACTGCTGTTCAGCGTTCGTTCAGACCCCAGGGCCGGTCGCATAATGCAAAAAGCCCGGCGCTACAGCTTCGGGCTCAGTCCAGACTCACTATGGAGGCACTGTGAAGGCATTGCAAGGCGTTGAAGGTCAAGTGGCATGGGTTGATGAACCAAGTCCTACATGCGATGTAGGACAAGTTCGCATCCGGGTGGCGGCAGCGGGCCTCAATCGCGCGGATTTATTACAGAAAGCAGGACTTTATCCACCCCCTCCGGGTGCCAGCCAGGTGCTGGGTCTTGAGTGTTCCGGGGTGATCAGCGAGGTCGGTGCAGGATCGTCCTGGCAGGTCGGTGACCGGGTCTGCGCCTTGCTGGCCGGGGGCGGGATGGCCGAAGAAGTGGTCGTCGACGGACGGCATGTGCTGCCGGTTCCGGAAGGTGTATCCCTGATCGAGGCCGCTGGCTTGCCCGAGGTGTACGCGACCGTCTGGCTGAATGTGTTTCAACTTGCGGCGCTCAAACCGGGTGAGAAAATTCTTCTGCACGCCGGAGCCAGTGGCATCGGCTCGGCCGCCATTCAACTGTGCAAGGCTTTCGGCAATCCGTGCTGGGTCAGCGTCGGTTCGGCGGAGCGCTTGGTCTATTGCGAATCGCTGGGTGCTCAGGGCGGGGTGGTGCGCACCGACGACCTGGAAAGCCTGCGGGATTTCGGGCCGTTCGATGTGATTCTGGATCCGGTGGGCGGCAACTATTCGGCATTGAATCTCAAGCTGATGGCGCAGGACGGACGCTGGGTGCTGATCGGCCTGATGGGCGGCCGCGAGGCAAAACTGGATCTGGCCCAGGTGCTGGCCAAGCGCGTGCAACTGCTGGGTTCGACCCTACGCAGCCGTGACGATCAGTTCAAGGCGGATCTGTTCAGCGATCTGAGCCAGCACGTGTGGCCGCTGTTTTCCGAAGGTCGCCTGAAGCCGCAACTGGCCAGGACGTTCCCGATCAAGGATGCCGAGGCTGCCTTCGCCGAGCTGGCGAGCAACACGGTGGCAGGGAAGTTGGTGCTGGTGATCGACGAAAGCCTGAGCTGATCATCGACGGTTGTGGGAGCAGGCTGCTCCCACAAGCCAATTGCCTATTTCCAGAGGTGGATCGGCCAGCCGGATTTCTCGGCCTCTGCCAGCAGTACCGGATCCGGGTTGACCACATGTGGGTAATCCACTTTCAACAGCAGCGGCAGATCATTGCGTGAGTCGGAATAGAAACTCGCGCCCTCAAGGTTTTCCTCTTCGGCATCCAGCCATTCCAGCAGACGGGTGATCTTGCCTTCGCGGTAGGTCAGGGTGCCCACGGTGTGGCCGCTGAATACGCCGTGCGCCACTTCCAGCTCGATTGCCAGGACCTCGTCGATGCCCAGTCGCTCGGCGATGGGTTTGACCAGGTGCGTGCCCGAGGCCGAGATCACCAGGATCCGGTCGCCGGCCTTGCGATGAGCAGCGATGGTCTTGGTGGCGTCGCTGAAGATGATCGGCTCGATGAAGTCTTCCACCCAAGGCCCGACCAGATGCTCGACCTCCTCCGGGGTACGCCCGATCATCGGTTCGAGGCTGAAGTCCATATAGTCTTCCATGCGCAACTTGCCATGGCTGTAGGCGTCCATCAGCTCGTTGTTCCTGCGCATGAACGACTCAGGATCGACCCAGCCCAGGCGCCCCATCTGCTCGCACCAGAGGGTGGCGCAGTCGCCGTGGATCAGGGTGTCGTCCAGATCAAAAATTGCCAGAGCCATCGGTTCTCTCCGAGAACAGCTGCAAGCTACAAGCTTCGAGCAGCAAGAATTGGAATCAGGTATGCCGCAGTCTACAGCTTGAAGCTTGTAGCTCGCAGCTTGCAGCTGTTTTCAAGCTACCTCACACAGGGCGGTGGGATCGATGGAAAGTGACAGGCGCTGACCGTCGGGATGCAGATCCGCCGCCGAGCGGTTGAGCACATCCACTACCAGTTCCACGCCCCGGGCTTCGACGCGGTAGCGAATCACGTTGCCCAGCAGGCTGTGGCTGCGGATTTGCGCGTCGGGCTCCCCGTTGAGGCTGAGTTCGATGGCCTCCGGGCGAATCGCGATGCGGTGGTTGATCGGCCGTTGCAACAGCTTCGACGCACTCTCGGCATCCAGCAGGTTGTAGTTGCCGATGAAGCCGGCGGCGAATACGTCGACGGGCGCGGTGTAGAGGGTTTCGGCATCGCCGCTTTGTACGATCTTTCCCTGATTCATCAGGAAAATCCGGTCAGACATGGTCAGGGCTTCTTCCTGATCGTGAGTGACGAAAATCGTGGTCAGGCCGAGTTCGCGCTGGATCTGACGGATCTGTTCGCGCAGGTGTTTGCGAATCCGCGCATCAAGGGCCGACAGCGGTTCATCCAGCAGCAAAAGGCGCGGACGGGTCACCAGCGAGCGGGCGAGGGCGACACGTTGGCATTGACCGCCGGACAGCTGATGCGGATAGCGGCTGGCGAAATCGTTGAGTTCAACCAGTTTCAACACCTCGGCAACTCGCTTGTGGCTGTCGTCGGTGTTGACCTTTTGCATGCGCAAGCCGAAGGCGACGTTTTGTTCGACGGTCATGTTGGGGAACAGCGCGTAGCTCTGGAACACCATGCCGATCCCGCGTTTCTGCGGGGTAAGCGGCACGATGTCGACACCATCGAGCAGAATCTTGCCGCCATCCACCGGCGTCAGCCCGGCGATGCAACGCAGCAGGGTGGATTTGCCGCAACCGGACGGGCCGAGCAGGGTGACGAATTCACCCTTCTGGATTTCGCAGTTGATGTCGCTGAACACCGTGGTGCCGGCGTAGTTTTTTTGCAGGTGTTGGACGCTGACATAGCTCATTCGCTTTTGTCCTTGTTCAAGATGTTGGCGACCCAGGTCAGGACCAGCACGAAAAAGAAGTAGGAGATCACCAGCGCGCTGGTGAAGTGGCCGCTGCTGTTGCGCATGTTGTTGAGGTAGACCTGCAGGGTCTCGTAGCGGGTGCCGACCAGGATGTTGGCGAACACGAACTCACCGAACAGGAACGAGAACGACAGCAGCAACGCGACCATCAGGCCTTTGCGCAGGTTCGGCAGCACCACCAGGAAGGCTGCCTGAAAGGTGCTGGCCCCGAGCAGTTGGGCAGCGTCCATCAGGTCGCGCAGATTGATCGCTTGCAGGTTGTTGGTGATCGCCCGGTACATGAACGGCAGCGCCACGGTGAAGTAGCAACCGATCAGGATCCACGGCGTGCCGACCATCGCGAACGGCCCGGAACCGTAGAGCTGCAACAGCCCCACCGACGACACCACCGGCGGCACCGCAAAGGGCAGCAGGATCAGGATGTTCATCAGCGCATCGAGTTTCGGGAAGTGGTAATGCACCACGAACAGCAGCGGCAGGATCAGCACCACCGACAGGAACAGCGCGCCGACGCACACCAGCAACGACTGGCCGAAGGCGTGCAGAAAACGCGGATCGCTCCACAGCTGGAGGTACCACTTGAAGGTGAAACCGCTGGGCAGGATGGTGGCCGACCAACTGCTGGCGATCGAATAGATCAGCGTGCCCACCAGCGGCAGCAGCAGGATGGCGAACAACAGATAGACCACGACGCGGTGGTAGACGCCGGCCGGTCCGGATTCAGCGCGAGACATGGTAGCTCCTCTTCAGCAGCAGTTGATGCACGACGGTCACCAGGGTCATCAGCGCCACCAGCACCACGGCCAGGGCACTGGCCAGGTTCGGATCGAGGGAAATGTCGCCGGAGACCATCGCCGCAATCCGGATCGGCAATACGTTGAAGTTGCCGGTGGTCAGCGCGTAGACCGTGGCGTAGGCGCCGAGGGCGTTGGCCAGCAGGATCACGAAGGTGCCGAGCAGGGCCGGGGTCAGTACCGGCAGGCCGATGTGGCGCCAGAACTGCCAGCTGTCGGCGCCGAGCAGTGCGGCGGATTCGCGCCAGTCTTCACGCAGGGCGTCGAATGCCGGGTACAGCAGCAAGACGCCGAGGGGAATCTGGAAGTAGGTGTAGAGGATGATCAGCCCGGTTTTCGAATACAGGTTGAAGTCCTCGATGATCCCGGCCTGCTTCAGCATGATGGTGATGCTGCCGTTGAAGCCGAGCAGGATGATGAACGCGAAGGCCAGGGGCACGCCGGCAAAGTTGCTGGTCATGTTGGCGAAGGCGTTGACGAAGTTGCGCAGTTTCGAGTCGACCCGGCGCAGGGAGTAGGCGCCCAGCACCGCGATGATGATGCCGAACACACTCGACCAGAAACTGATTTCGAGGCTGTACTGGATCGCCTGCAGATAGAACTTCGAATTGAAGATCTTGCTGAAGTTGGCAAAGCCCCAACCGAATTCTTCCGATTGCAGGCTGTTGATCATCACCCAGATCAGCGGGGCGATTTCGAACACGATAAAGAACAGTGCGAAAGGCACCAGGCACAGGGCGGCCAGCCATTTGCCGCGAGTCATTGAGTTCACTTGAGCAACTCCCGGCACACAGGTTTGTCGTGGGGCACGCCGAGCAGCTCGCAGACGGTGCCGCAGATGTCGGTCTGCTTGGGTGCAGCTTCGCTGTTCAGGCTGAAGGCATCACCGAGTACGAACAGCGGCACCTGGCGCTCTTCCGGCAGCAGGCCGTTGTGCGAGCGGTCGTTGTTCATGCCGTGGTCGGCGGTCACCAGCACCTGGCAGCCGGCGTCGAGCCAGCCTTGCAGGTAGTCGGCGAGGATGATGTCGGCGCTGCGCGCGCTGTTGCGGTATTGCGGGGTGTCGAGGCCGTGCTTGTGCCCGGCGTCGTCGATGTTCATCGGATGGATCAGCAGAAAGTCCGGTGCATGGCGCAGACGCAGGTTTTCCGCGTCGGCGAACAGGTGCGAGTCCGGGTAGTGATCGTTCCAGTAGAAGTGGCCGTGCTGGATCGGTAGCGTCGGGTCATCGGTATGCCGATCCCGTGCCGCCACGAACGGCGAGCGGTTGTACAGCTCACTGACCCAGTGGTACGCCGCAGCGGCGGTTTTCAGACCGGCATCGCGGGCGTAGTGATAGATGCTGCGCTGGTTGGACAGGCGCGAGACGTTGTTGTGGACGATGCCGCTGTCGATCGGCGGCACGCCGGTGAGGATGCATTCGTAAAGTGGTCGGGACAGGGCCGGCAGCTCGCACTCCAACTGGTAGAGCGCGGCGCGTCCTGCGCCAACGTAAGCCTGCAGATGCCCCATGGCGTGACGCGCGACCTCGTAGTTGAGGCCGTCGAGCACGACAAGGATGACGGTGTGCTTCATAGGGGCAAAAACTCCGCGAAATTCAAATATCTCGAAATCAACTCAATCCCCTGTGGGAGCGAGCCTGCTCGCGAAGGCGGTTGTTCACTCAACGATGATGTTGACTGAGACGGCGCATTCGCGAGCAGGCTCGCTTGTATGTTTAGACTTGAAGGGGTGGGCGGGACTAAAAGCTCGATTCCGACTCTAG
>NZ_JBWKZE010000026.1:0-89419 GCF_059424205.1 Pseudomonas sp. GW456-12-1-14-TSB6 | reverse complement strand
GACGCTCCGCGTTCCAGCTCCGGAAGGGACGCGGAGCGTCCCGGGCTGCATTCCCACGCAGAGCGTGGGAACGATCAAGTGTGTCAACCTCGGTCGCGGGGGATGAGGCTTTGCAATTGCTGCGCGAGGAAATTCGCGTCGAAGGCAAAGGTATCCGGATCCTTCAACCCATTGGTCTTGCGCCACTGCCACTCCCCGCCCGGCAGTCCCACCAACGAAACACTCCCATACCGCGCCGCCGTCAACCCCATCACCGCCAGCGAAATCTGCCCGCCACTGCCCATCACATCCGGCACGAACTCCACCGGTTTGCCGGCAATCACGATGCTCAGTTTTTCAGTCTTGAAGGTTGAGGTCTCAACCGGTGTGCTCGGCCCGAACGCCACATAAGCCTCGCGGCTCACCTCCAGCAACCCCGGCGCCTGCACCGGTTCCAGCCATTGCTGGATCCGCCCGAACAACTCGGTGATCCGGGTGGCCCAGGTCGCCGATTGCGTCTCGAACAGTTGCTTCTTGTGCGCTTCGCTGTCGGCATAGTGGCGAAGCATTTCGCCCAGTTGCTGTACGTCGTCCATTGCGGTGTTCCTTTGAGGAAGCAGTGCTGCGGACTCCGAGCATGGCAGATGCCGATGACGGCCGTGCAAGTCATTTGCCTGCACGGTCGCCCCATCGACCATTGACGGACAGAAGGTCAGCGTTTGCGCAGACGCGCCATGCTCAAGGTGTCGACCCATTGCCCATCACGCACGGCGTAATCGCGGAACAGGCCCTCATTTTCGAAGCCGAACTTGCGATAGAGGCCGATGGCCGCCTCGTTGCCGGCGTACACCGAAAGCTCGACCCGGTGCAGGTTCATCCAGTTGTCGGCGATGTCCAGCGCCGTTGCCAACAGCTTCGAACCCACGCCCTTGCCCTGCCACGCCACCGCAACGGCCATGCCGACACTGCCCGCATGGCTGCGGCGAATTCGTGAATACTGCTCCAGCCCCAGATTGCCGATCACCACCCCCTGATGCAGCGCCACCAGTTGCACCACCCGCTCGTTGTCCGGCGCCAGGCGTTTGCGCCAGACCTCGGTGGTCTGAAACGGCATCTGCAACACCTGCCGGGTCACGGCCGGGTCGTTATAGAGCGCGGTGATGCCCTCGACGTGGGATTCGTTGTAGCGCTCAAGGTGAATGGCGGGGTTGTGCTCAGGCATGAAAGATCCCTCCTGGATCAGTGCGTGGCCGGTCACTGTAAACCGCTTCTTCACGGATTCGCCACGACTGTTTAAAGCCGTTGACCGAAACGTCCGGCAAGCCACAACGGCTTGCGCCATTACCTACGCATCCGCCAGAATCCGCCGGCTTGTGCGCCTTGAGGGCGGGCTCTATCGTTTCCGGGTCGCTGATGAATCAGCGATCGGGTTTCGCAGCCCGGATCAATCAAGGCGCCCAGAGCGTCGTTTCCGTTCAGCATTCTTTGCTGGTCGCGTAATGGCGGTTGTGCGCGGGATACCTTCGGGTATGCCGGGTTCCTTGATTCCCGGTCTGCGAACCCGCGTACAGCTGCCACCTCCATTCGTTTCGCAGCGAACCGTGGCAGCTCCATCAATCAGGGAGTACTACCATGATCAAACCAACGCCAAACCCACCCGAATCCGATACCACCTCGCCCTACGAATCCCTCGATTCAAAGACCTTCCACGAAGCCGCCGAACGCGCGCTCGATCACTACTTCAATCCCCTGCTCCCCAGAAAACCGCTGCTCAAACCCAACACCCGCTACCTCATCGCCCCCGGCATCGACAGCGAAGAACTGCTGGCCGACGCCTGCGAAACCCTGACCTCGGCCAAAACCATGGCCACCGACTTCGCCGGGCTGGTGGACGGTTCGCATCGACACGTGCTGCTGGGCATTGCGCAACTGATCATGCTGGGTGAACTGGCGGTAAATCGGGCGCTGGATAATCTGGAGTTGAAGGCCGAGGCGCCGCTGTAACCTGATCGCCTGATCGTTCCCACGCTCTGCGTGGGAATGCAGCCCGGGACGCTCCGCGTCCCTTCCGGAGCTGGAACGCGGAGCGTCCCTTGAGGCATTCCCACGCGGACGGTTCGACGCCTCGACGTGGGAACGATCTAAGTCCGCCTACTCAAACCACTCCTGCCGCTCATTGAACGTCCGCTGAATCAACTCAACCAACGTCTGTACTTCAGCCACATCCTGCGATGCGGAATTAATCGCCAACCACGCCTGCAACCGCATCGCCTCTTCAAACAACCCCGGCAACGCCACCAACCCGCGATCAAACCGGCTCATGTACATCGGCAGCAACCCGATGCACGCACTGCACCGGATCATCTCCAGCATCAGCTCGTAAGACTGCATCTGCACCACGCCCGCCAGACGCTGTTCAACCAGTTCATTCCACGGCCGAAAGCTGTCGATCTGCCGGTCGTGCTGCCATTGCACCAGCATGAAATCGGCGAGGTCGTCCGGGCTCTCCGGGCGGGCAGTCACGCGGGAGTAACGCTTGGCAATGTGCGGCTGATATTCCAGTTGCGCGAGGCGTTGCGGTTCGCTGATGGTGAAGGTCGGGCCAGGATGCGGGGTGTCGCCGTGGGCGAGCCACAGCACGATGTCGGCGCTGACGGCGCGCAGGGCCAGTTCGCTGTCGAGGGCGATGATTTCGAGGCGCACGCTGGCGTTGCGGCGCAGCAGTGCGATGAGGTCGCGGCCGAGGATGTCATGCAGGATCGATTCGGCGACGGCCAGCCTGATCAAGGGCTGCTCAATCACCGGCAGCTTGCGTTCGTGGGCCAAAGCGATCAGTTGCGCCTGCAATTGCAGGCCTTCGCGGGTCAGGCTGAGGGCGCTGCCCTGAAAGCTGAACAGTGCGCATTGCAGTTGCTGTTCGAGTTGCGCCAGTTGCTTGCGCAGCAGGGTCGAGCGCACGTTGAGGCTGCGGGCGGCCTGCATGAAGCAGCCGCAACGGGCGCTGACCAGAAAGTATTGGGCGACGTCGCCGTCGAGGGTCGCGGCCTGCGCCAGCCAGGGTTCGTCCTTGTCCCGGGGCCAGCGGAAATCGGCGCTGCTCTGTCGTGCTGCGGGTTCGGTGAATGACATCGATGACTCCCTGTCGATCTTTGTTTTGGTGTGCCGCGCTTAGGGTTTGGTCTCCAGCACCTTATTGAGCTCGGCCCCGTCAATGCTCAGTGTCGCGGTGTTGAGCATGCCGTCCAGATAAGCCTGGGCAATCTGCTCCTGACGCTGAGCCCGCAAGGCCTGGGTCAGTTGGTCGCGCAGTTCATCGAGGGTCGCGATGCGGGCCGGTTGTTGTTCGGTGAGTTTGATCACGTGGAAGCCGGCACTGCTTTGCACGGGATCGGAGACCGCGCCAACCTTGAGTCGCGCCACCGCACCGCGCACTTCCGGCACCAGTTGCTGCAAGGGTTGCAGGCCGGTATCTCCACCACGTTCAGCGGTGAGGCGATCCTGGGAAAACTCCTTGGCCAGCGCTGCAAAGTCCGCCGAAGTTGCCTGGGCTTTCTTGCTCAACTCCGCCGCCTGCTTGCGTACGGCCTCAAGATTCTGCGGCTCATTCACCCCGAGGAAAATCTGGCTGACCCGATACAGCGCCGGCGTCTGCCAGTTGGCCTTGCCCGCGTCATATGCCTGCTGCAATTCAGCAGCGCTCGGGTAATCCGCCGGCACTTGGCTCACCGACTGCAAATAGTCGCGGAACACGATCTGTTCGGTGGCGGCGCGGGTTTGCCGAACCACGTCCGGACGCTGCGCCCAGCCTTGGGCGTCGGCCTGTTCGAGCACGGCTTTCTCGGCCAGGCGCGAACGAATCCAGCGCTCCAGCGCCTCACGATTGCCACGCAGTTGCTCACGAGTCTGCGGCGGGACGGCCGCCAGCAGCGCCTGCAATTCCTCCGGCGAGACCTGCTGATTGCCCAAACGCGCCACCGCAGGCCCACTGTTCGCCGTAATGACCGGCGCCGGTTGCTGGGCGGCGACCGGGTCATTACCCGGCCGCACCACCAGCGCCACGGCGACCACCAACAGCGCCACCGCAGCGGCGCTGATTACCATGGCAGGTTTTGTCACAGCGCGACTTCCTCTTGCTCAACTTTTGGCGCCTGGGCGGCAGCAGCGTTCTGGGTGAAATCACGCAGGTACACGATGAACTCCTGCAACAGGCGATCCCACAATTCCAGGTTGCCGCGCAGGTAATCGCCGCTGACGCCAGCAGCCACCACCACGTCCATCTCCATCACCAGAAACTCGCCCTGCAACGACAACCGGGCAAACCGGCGAGTCGCGTTCCACTGCTCAGCCACACCGGCCGGCAACTCACCCTGCACGCGCAAGGCGCAGCTGAACGTGAAGTCGACGTAGCTGCCCTGCTCCGCCACCGCCGGGTTGCCGAAACGCACGGCGTAACCGATGCCCTGGCTGGCGCTGAGCAACTGGACGATGCCGTTCTGTTCGGTCTGGTTGACGCGGTAACCGGCAGCTTGCAGCACGTCGGTCAGGGATTGCGGGGATACGTGGGAGATCAATTGAGTCATTACTTCTTCCTTGTCCATGAGTCTTTTAATCAGTGCGCAATCGCGGCTTGCGGCGCATCGAATTGAGTCTTGTACAGTTCATCGCCAAAGCCCTGAGCCAGTTCATCGAACTTGACCCGGGCACTGCCGGCGAAGGGCTGGCGGATCTTCATCACCTCGGCCACATCGATGTTTTCGTAGGCGGTGAGAATCTGCTTGGCCACGCCGTACATCTGCTGATTCTTGACCGAACATTGCTGCACTTGTGTGTCACGTTCAGTCAATTGCGCTTGAAGCTTAGACCGTTCTGCCTCTTTGGCACGGGCCATGACCAACAACTCGTCATAGGCTTTCTTGAACTTGCCGGTCTGCTCGTTGCTGGCCGCGACTTGCGCCTGGGCCTGGCTGTGCAGGGCTTGCTGCTGCCCGGCCAGCTGCTCGGCGAGGCCTTTGGCCTTGGCCAGTTCGGCGGTCAATTGCTTGATTTGTGCCTGCGCAGCCTTGGCTTCGTTCTGCGCCGCCAGTTGCGCGGCGCTGGCCTGGGCCTGTTGGCTTTGCAGGGCTTGCAACTGCTGGGTGGTGCTGCGCAACTGGGTGCGCAGGCGTTCTTCCATGCCTTCGGCGCTCGCCCCGGTGGCGATCAACATCCCGAGCCCAAGCCATAAAAAGCGGATTTTCATATCCCTCTCCCGGCGCTTAGAAGCGCGTGTTGATCTCAAGCTGCATGACGTCGATGTCGAACGGCGCGCCATACACCGCCTCCGAACTCAGCCAGCGGCCGGTGGCGTAGACGTTCTTCGCCAGACCGTAATTGCCGCCCAGGAAGTAGCCCTTGGCGTTGGTGCCGCCGAGGTGGAACGACGAATCGTTGAAGCCGTCCGGCAAGGCATCCGGCTGGATGTACTTGTAGCCGGCGAACAGGTTCCAGTCGCCCTGCTTCTTCAGCTCCAGTGCGTTGCCGAGGGTGAACTGGACCATCCACGCATTGGCGCCGCTTTCGATGTTGCCGTTGCTGTCGAGGTTGTTGACCAGTTGCCCGGCCGAACGCTTGCGCATGTCGCCTTCGTCGTAACCAAGGTTGTGGATGTAGTTGCCCTGGCTGCGCAGTTTGAAGTCTTCCGCCAGGTCGGTGTCCCACACCACGTTGAGGTCCAGCAGGTTGAACTCGGAAGCGAGACCAACGAACTGCGGTTGCGGCGTGGTGGTCGGGTTGAGCGGGTTAGGCGTGATGTCGCGCAGCAGGAACACGCTGTTGCCCTTCTGCATGAACGCCGCGCGGGTGCCGTCGCTGTCGCAGCCCGGTGCGCCGGCCCAGGGTTCGCAAGGACTGGAGCGCTGGCCTTCGATGTCGTCGAAGCGGTAGTAGGCCAGCGCGCCTTTCAGGCGGTTGTTGCTGTTGATCGCCCATTTGGCGCCGATCTGCGCGCCGTACAGCCATTTGTTGTCGCTTTCTTCCTTGTCGAAGCCGTTGCTGGTGGTGGTGTCGTTGGTGTAGTCCACCGGGAACGCGCCGACGGTGCCGAATACGCCCCAGTCGCGGCTGAGCTTGTGGTCGAAAATCGCCGCCACGCCGTCGAAGTTCAGGTCGTTGGAATACAGCATGTCGGTGGACATGAACGGATTGGCGAAGCGGCCACCGGTCAGGGTCAGTTCATCCGACGGCTTCCAGGTCAGGTAACCCTGATCGAGCCAGATGTCCTTTTTCGAGAAGCCACCGCCGAGGTTCTGGGTGGTCGACACCGGATTGTTGTCCGAGCCGGTGCCGATACGGATGCCGGCGGTCCATTCCGGCGAGATTACTGCTTTCATGCCCAGCCGGGCGCGCAGGCGGAACAGGTTTTCGCGGTCTTCGCGAGTGTTGAGCAACGGTGGCAGCGCGGTGCTGCTGTTGGGGTTCACGTCGTACGGGCCGTTGTTGTTGAGCTTGGCGAAGTCGACGATTTCGTTGCTGTTGCTGCCCGAGTAGTAGCGCGATTCGTCACGCAGACGGATGTCGCCGTCGAAGCTGATGCGCGACGCCCAGTCCGGGAACGTATTGGGCGCAGCCCAGTTTTCCTGTTTGGCGGTGGCCATGACCTCAGCCTTGACCTGATCGCGGATCTGGTCGCGCACTGCGGCCGGCACGTATTGCACCCGCACATCGCCCGGTGCGGCGACCGGCCCGGCGGCCACAGCGGTGGACGCCGCAGCCTGCTTGGCCTGGGCCGCTTCGTTCTGGGCCTGGGCGATCAGCGCGTCGGCCTTGTCCTGTTTCAGAATGCCCTGCTCGACCAGCAAGCGGATCAGATTGATCGTGGCGTTCTCCGAGGGCGCAGGCGCTGCCGCGGCCTGACCGACCAGGGTCGCGATGACCATGCCGACCGCCAGGGACAATCGATTCACGTTGGAAATCATCTGCACACAACTCCTTTTCATACAGCTTTATGAATTCGGTTAACCCGGACGCCGCCCTTGCAGGGACATGCGCACAGGCAAGGTGATGGAGGCCGGTGGCCGTTCGCTCAGGTGGGGCGCGTTACGCAAGGCGGCCAGCACCTGACTGTCAATCTCGGGGTTGCCGCTGGACTTGATGAGCTCGACCCGGGTGATCTCGCCGACGCTGCTCAGCCACACATCGGCCTGCAGCGAAAACGCCAGGTTGCGCAGGTCGGGGTTCTCGCGCAGCAGCTTCTGGAAGGTGAACGCCAGGAACTGGCTGTAGGTGCCGTTGCCCAGTCGCCCACCGCCGGAACCGGCCATGCCGCCGCCCTTGCCCGCGCCGATGTTGAAGGCGTCGCTGCCGCTCTGGGCGTCGCCGTCCATTTGCATCGGGTTGGCCAGGTCGTCCGCCGGCGATGGCGGTGCCTCTTCCTCGGGCTTGACCTCTTGCGGTTCGGGCGTTGGCTCGGGCTCGACGATTTTTTCTTCCACCGGGGTTTCCGGCTCCGGCGGTTTTTCCGGCGGCGGTGGTGGCGGTGGCGGCAACGGAATGATTGTCGGCACCTTCGGCGCTTCCCGGCGGATGCCGCTCATGTCGTTGGCCCACTGCCACAACAGGAATGCCGCGACGGCACCCAGCAGCAGCCCGGCGCCCCACTTCACGTAACGCAGTGGCGACTTCTTCACCGGCAAAGGCTCGATTGGCAGTTGTGCAGTCATCACTCAGCCCTGCGTCGGTTTGCCGGTAACGAGACCGACCTGGGACAGTTCGAGCCGGCGCAGCAGGTCCAGTACTTCGATGACCTTCTGGTATTGCACCGTGGCGTCGCCGCGCACGATCACCGGGAAGTCCGGGTTCTGCGCCTTCTCGATGCGCAGGCGTTCTTCCAGCTCCGGCAACGTCACCGGGTAGGCGTCGAGGAACACCTGGCCGCCGTCGTTGACCGAAATCGCCTTGGTCTTGGCCTCGGACAGCGACACCGCGGCGCTGGCCTTGGGCAGGTTGATCTGGATCCCGGAGACCTGCGCGGTGGCGGTGAGGATGAACATCACCAGCACCACCATCAGCACGTCCACCAGTGGCGTGATGTTGATGCTGTCCACTGCGGCATCTTCGTCATCGTCGTGGGAGGCATTTACGGACGCCATGTCTGTGCTCCTCAGGCCGGTACGGAGTGGTTGGCGTGATGACCGCGCTGATGCGCCGCTTCACTGGACTGGCCTTCGCCGTGCATCTCCGCCAGACGGGTGATGAACTCGTCGACGAACACGCGCATGTCAGCGCTGACTTCCTTGTTGCGGGTGGTCAGGCGGTTGTAGCCAAACAGCGCCGGAATCGCGACGAACAGGCCCATGGCCGTGGCCAGCAACGCGGCCGCCATGCCCGGCGCGATAGCGTTGATGTTGACGTCGCCGGCCATGGCCGTGCCGAGGAACACCACCATGATCCCCAGCACGGTGCCGAGCAGGCCGATGTACGGGCCGCCGGCGATGGCGTTGGACAGGGTCGAGAGTTTCGAGCTCAGTTGCTGGTTTTCACGGGTGCGCACGCCGTCCATCGAGCAGCGGATGGCTTCGATGGTTGCGGCGGAAACCGACGAGGTATCGGCGCCCTGCTCACGGCGGGTGCGGATTTCCTTCACCGCCACTTGATACAGGCGCCACAGCGGCGAGTGCTGCAAACGCTGGGCGAGTTGGGTGTCGTCGGCGAACATTTCCAGACGCGTGCCGACCTTGGCGAATTGCACGCGGAAGTCTTCGTTGGCGGCGGTGACGCGGCTGAGAGTGCGGTTCTTGCGCAGCATGATGATCCACGACTGGAACATCATCAGTACCAGCACCGCGATGATCACCCAGGCGTCCACAGGCACCGCGTTGAGCAGGAAGCCGAGGCTGCCGAAACCGAAGCCGGACTGTTCTTCATCGACGCCATAGGCGACCAGCTTCGACTCGGCGCCCTGAGAAGTGGCGTCGGCCAGCAGCAGCGGCGCCGGGCGGGCGACTTTCGACAGGCGCAGTTCATCGATGGCGCCCACGAATGGCTGGAACGCGCTCGGGGAAAGATCAGCACCAATGGCCATGACCGAGTTGAACGCCGGCATCGCCTGAGCCAGTGCCGCGCCTTCGCGACCGTTGATGTAGAGCGTCACTTTCGCGCCTTCGGCGGTCAGTGCGACGTGCTGCCATTGGCCCGGATTCAGCGGCTGCGTGGCCACGGCGCGCTGGCCGTCGATTTCCACAAACGGCACGCCCTGATTCACACCCACCAGCAGGCTGTTGGCGCCTTCGCGGCGGGCCAGGATCAGTTGCTCGCCGTTGGCCTGATCCAGTCGCAGCCAGGCACTGAAGGTAAACGCGCTGCCGGCGTTGTGCTGCAACGACGGACTGGCCGGCAACAGCAACGGCTGGCCGCTGAACTGCAAGGCCCGCCCTACTACGCCGTCAATGCTTGCGCCGGTCGCGCTCTGCGCGGTGTTGCCGTAAGCAGTGGTGTCTTTCGCCGGAGTGCCGGTGGCGCCGTCGAAGTGATAGAGCGCGGTGTAATTCGGATCGAACGTCAGTTGGCCGTTGCCGGTCGCCGGGGCTTTCTGATTGCCGTAATACATCCAGATGTCCTGACGCTGACCGCCCTCGACATTCGGCACATCGACCCAGATCAGCGCCATGCCCATCAGCGCGTCGAAACTTTCGATCTGGTGGTTGAGCACGGTCTTGTCATCGGCGGCGACAAAACGCAGGTCCGAACCGTCCTCCTTCACGCCGTCGAAGGTGAAATTGCCGGTGTGCAGGCGCACCAACAGCGCGGTGCGGCCGAGGGCCTGATTGATCGCGGCACCTTGCGGCGTGGTGTCGACGGCGATCTGTTTGCGGTAATGCCAGTCGTCTTGCCACCAGGCCTGAGCCGTGGCCGGGAGCACGAAGCCCAGGCAGATCAACAACGAAAGGAAAAGGCGCTGCATGGAGGTGCTCCTTGTTAGAAAGTGGCCTGAAGGTTGAAGTGCAGGCGCGATTCCTGTTTCGAGGTGTTCGGCCCTTCGAGTAGCGGGTAGCCCCAGTCGAGGCTGCCGGACAGCCATTTGCTCAGGCTGGCGCGGGTGCCGAGGCCGACACTGGCCAGGGCGTAATTGGCGTCCTGATCCGGCAGTTCGTCGCGCAGGTAGAGTTGCGCGCCCTCGGCGAAGGCGTAGAAGCGCCAGTCCTGCATCCAGCCGCCGACGTACTTGGCCAGCGACGGCGTGCGCAGCTCTTCGCTGAGCAGGAAACCGTCATCGGCGGTGCGTTCGGCGGCCAGATAACCGCGTACCGAAGTGGCGCCACCGGCGGAGAATTGTTCGTTGGAAACCAGCGGCCCCGAAGCCAATTGGAACGCGGCTTTACTCGCGCTCTGCCAGTCGCTGTCGAAGGTCCAGGTAAAGTTGGTATCGCCCTTGAGCACGGCGAAACTCGGGTTGGCGCGGTAGCGTTTGTAGTCGAAGTCTTCGTCGGAGCTGCCGTAGCCGAAGATGCTGCGGGTGGCCGCGACCAGGCTCAAGCCAAGGCCGAGCTGGCTCTTTTCGCTGTAGCGATAGCCGTTGTAGGCGAAGGTGAACGGTGCGTATTTGAGCGGCACCTTGTCGCTCTCGCCGGACAGGGTCAGGCGTTCGTCGAAGTCCTTGAAGTCGATGCCGGCCGACAGCGAGTTCGACCAGTTGCCGCTGGACGGGATCGTGTAGATCGCCGCTACGCCGTAGGAATGGCCCTTGCCGAGCACGTTGCTGCCGCCGATGGTGGCGACGTTGCTGTCGGACTGGTAACCGGAGAACTGCACGCTCCAGCGCTCGGTCAATGGCGCGGTGTACGAGCCGGACCAGACCTTGGCGTTGTCAGTCTCCTGCGGCGCGGTGAAGAACGTCAGGTTGACGCTGTGTCCCAACTGCCAAAGGTTGTTGTAGCCGAGGCTGGTGACGGTCCGCAGCTTTTCGGTGTCGGCGCTGTAGTCGTTGTTCAGCCCGACGCTGGCGGTCCACGGGTTCTGGTCTTCGACCTGCAAGTCCACGTCCATGGTGCCGGGGCGCTGGCCTTCACGCACCAGCGGCATCACCTGGCGGCCCGGGGTCTTGTTGAGTTGCGCCAGTTCGCCCTGGACCTTGGCGAAGTCCGGCACCTCGCCTTCCTTCAGCGCAGGGACGTTGTCGCGAATGTCCAGCGGCGAATAGTGTTTGGCGCCAACCACCCGCACCCGGCCGACCTTGGTTTCGCTGACTTGCAGGTAGACGATGCCGTCGGCCACCGCCTGCTCGGGCAGTTCGACGAACACCGATTGATAACCGCGCTCCTGATAGGCCTTTTGCAGGGCATCCCGCGCGCCTTCGATGTCGCTCAAGGCTTTTTGCGGGCCGAGGAACGGGTACACCGCTTCTTCGATCGCCCGCGCATCGAGCACGGTGTTGCCGCGCACGAAGTATTCGTTGACGTCCACCAGACGCTGCGCCGCTGCGTTCTCGGCCTCTTCGGCGAACGCCGGCTGCGCGCCGGCCGTCACCAGCAGCCAGCCCCACAGCGCCAGCCGTGACGTGAAAATCTGCTCCACACTACCCCCTGAAATTCGCGATGACCTGTTGGCGCTTTTGCGCCTTGCGTGTGCGTCAATGACTGGCGTTGTTAATTGCTGACGTGCGGGACCGCGGCGTGCTTGCCCAGCCAGGTGTGCAGCAGCGCGAAGTTCAGCGAGAACTCGGGCATTTGCAGCAGCGCGCCGCAGAACACTTCACCGATGATTTTCTGGATGAGCTGCACCGCACGCGGCTCGTTGAGCAGCGTGGCGATGTCGCGACTGAGGACGTTGAAGCTCCAGACTTTCTGGTTCAGGCCCAGGCCGACGAACCAGCGGAACAGCAGGTTGTAATTGAGCTGTTCATAGAGCTGCTGCTCGCTGGGCACCGAATACAGCAGTTGCAGGAGCAGGATGTGCATGACCGTCTGCGGGGCGATCAGCATGCCGGGCTGGGCATTGAGGTCGTGCAGGAGGTCGCGGTGAGCGTCGAGCAGGTCGTCGATCTGCGGGCGCAGCAGCACCAGCGAATGCCCCGGCGGAATGTAGCTGGAGACCTCTTTCAAGGCGCCCTGCCAGTCATCCTGCGACACGATCCAGACCCACGGCGCGCCGTAGCGATACACCGAAACCGGCTTCTTGCGCGCGGCCTCGACGATCTTCGACAGGCGTTGATCGAGTTCCTGCATGCCCACTTTCGAGTAGCGTTCCATAGTCCCCATTGCCTCACTCCCGGCGTCCCGCCTCGACTTGTAAAAAGCGCCCAAAAGGGCCCCTCAAGCGCGTTACATAGGCATGACCGGACTGGCGATGTGCTACCGAACTTTTGTCATAAAAGCTTCATTACAGAAATTGATCGGGATTTGGCAGACAACACAAAACCCTGTGGGAGCGGGCTTGCTCGCGAATGCGGTGTGCCAGTCAAATAGATGCTGACTGAAAGGACGCCTTCGTCGGAACGCCGTCCGGAGCAAGCTCGCTCCCGCAGGGGGGATTTGTGGTGGTTTTGAGTCAGGTGTAGACCGGCCAGATGTCGACGATCTTACCGCCACGCACCGCCAGCAAGTCGCCGAATTGCAATAACACCGCCTCGGTCTGGGTCGGCCGCAGAAAGACTTGATCCTCCACCGTCAGGCCAACGGCATTCGAACCATTGACCATCTCCTGATTCGAGCTACGCCCATAAACGCCATTGCTCTGCAATCCGGGCGGTGATTCGAACTCGGCCATCCAGTTGCCGCCGTAGATGAAAAAGGTCTGCCGCTGGTTGGTGTCCCACCACGAAAACAGTTTCGACTTGTCATCCAGCGCCGGAATGTTCACTGCCCCCGTGCTTTTCAGCACCGGGGTGGAGATGTACGTGGCGGGCTCATGTTCAACCAGCGACGGCAGATCGTAATGCGTCGGCTTGAGCATCGCTGTCCCAACCGACACCTCACTGCTCAGGCTTTCGTTTTCATGCATGCGATAACTCGGGCTGCCAGCAGTGTTCAGGCACAAGCCGTCATGCCACAGCGCCGGATATTGCTGCCGGGTGAAGTCGACGCAGCGCTGATAAATCACCATCACCTTGGCGAACAGTTCCTCGGGCGAACCGAGAATCCCCGGCACGCCCATACCCACGAACGGGTCGTAGCCCATGAACCCGGCGAACTCCAGATGCTGCGGGTTGGCGGCGATCAGCGCGAGCATCTGCCCGAGCACGTTCACGTCACTGACGCCGCCCCGGTGCAGGCCGACGTCCAGCTCGATATTGATCCGCATCCGCGTGCCCACCCCCTGAGCCAGTGCGAGGTATTGCTGCAGACGTTCGGGGTTGTCGATCAGCCATTGCAGTTGCTTCGTCGGGTCGAACGGGCCCTTGTGGGTTTGATAGAACAGCTCGGCGGAACGCACCGGCAGCGGCTTGCCGAGCAGAATGTCGGACTGCGGGAACGTCACTGCATCGTGATTGAGAAACGGCTGATGGAACGACATCAGCTGCTGCGTCCCTGCCCTTTGGCCGATGTAGCTGAGCAGACCCGGTGATGGCAGGGATTTCTCCACCAGCCGCAACTGCTTGCCCGCGCGTTTGACCGAGCGCATCACCACGTCGATGTTGTGATCGAGGCGATCCAGATCGATCAGCAACACCGGGCGCATCGGGCCTTTGGTCTTGAGTTCGTTGTTCAGCGCTCGGAAATAGTCGCTGTAAGGCCCGCCGCGATCCCCCGGCCGCAGCCACGCCCCCACGCCCACAAGCAGGGCACCGACACCCAAAGTCCCGAGCACGAAATTACGTCGATTGACCGCCATCAGCTCACCCCCAGAATCGACGACAGATGCCCGTTGAGAAACTTGCCGCTCGGGTCCAGCGCCTGGCGTACCTGAATAAATTCCTGCCAACGCGGATAGAGCGTTTGCAACGTGCGGGCATTCAGCGTGTGCAACTTGCCCCAGTGCGGGCGGCCGTTGTATTTCCAGAAGATCGGCTCGACGGCGGCAAAGAAGTTGTGATGGTCCATCTGGTAGTGCTGGTGGACCGAGATCGAACAGCTGTCGCGGCCTTCGAACATGCTCAACGGAATGTCGTCGGCCTTGACGTAGCGGTACTCGATGGGAAACCAGGTGCGCAGGTCCTTGTCGCGGATCAGCTTGAGAATCTCGCGCAGGCAGGCCGGGCCGTGCTCGGCGGGCACCGAATATTCCATCTCGTTGAAGCGCACAGTGCGCACGTTGGCGTAGATGTCGAACGAGTCGCCGACCCGGTCATCGAAACTCGCCAGATGCCGCAGGCTGTTGAGCAGCGAACTGCGCAGGTTCGGGAAATCGCTGCCGTACTTGTCGATCTTCTCGATCAACGTCACGAACTCGTTGCCGCCCTCCTCTTCGGGCGGGATCGGCGGCGTGGGCGGGTCAGTGGTTTCGTTGAGGGCGATCGACAAGGCGTAATCGGAATGGGTGACGACGAGCATTTCCCAGTGCTGGTTTTCGCTTGTGTTCTTGTCCAGGTCTTCCAGCAGCTCTTCGGTCTTGGCGATCCACTGGGTTTCCCGCAGGCGATAGGCCGGGCGGTTTTGCAGGCGGATTCTGGTCGCCACGCCCAGTGCGCCGAGGGACACCCGGGCGGCATTGAATACTTCGGGATGGCGCTGGCTGTCGCAATCCAGCACCTCGCCGTTGGCGGTCACCAGCTGCATCCCGCAGACGTGGGCCGAGTAGGACTGGAAGGTTTTGCCGGTGCCGTGGGTGGAGGTGGAAATCGCCCCGGCGAGTGTCTGGTAATCGATGTCGGCCATGTTTTGCAGCGCCTGGCCGACATCCTTGAGCGGCGTGCCCATGCGTGACATCGGGGTGCCGGCGGCGAATTCGGCTTGCAGGGTTTTCGGGTCGTGGTCGAGCAGGCCGTAGAAGTAGCTCAGCGACAGCAACGTGCCGTCGGTGGGCACCAGCGCGCTGAACGAATGCGCCGAACCGACCGGGCGAATCTTGCCCGGCGCCTGTTGAATCACTGCGGTCAGTTCATCCAGATTCTTCGGCGCCACCCGCGCCGCCGGCAGGCAACTCTGCCCGCCCGACCAGTTGCGCCAGGGAATCAGCCGCGGCGCGCGCATCAACTGGCCCAGCGCCGGATTGGAAGCCAGCGCGCTGAACGCCCCGACGATGCTTGCCCGTTGCAACAACTGCCGGCGTGTCAGATCTATCGGCATGCCGGGATCCTTATTGAGGGAGCGGCTGATCGGCCATGAAGCCGATCAACTGAAGGAATTGTTCTTCCGAGCACTCGACGCACTGGCCCATCGGCGGCATGCCGTTGTAGCCGTTGATGGCGTGGTCGAGCAGCGTGTCGGCACCCTGCTGGATGCGCGGTTCCCAGGCCTTGCGGTCACCGGTCAGCGGCGCATTCGCGGCGGGGTTGGCGTGGCAGAGCTGGCAGCTGTTGGCGTAGATCTGCGCCAGCGCCGGGTCTTTGGGAATGGTGTTGTTGGTGCTGGCCGGGGGTTTGGGGTCTTCGCCGCAGCCAGGCAGCGTCATGGCCAACGCCAGTAATAATGTGAGTCGGATTGCCCGCATAACGGCCTCGCTTATTGTTGTGGTCACACCTTAAGGCAGGCGGGTCGGCGGGTTGAGGGCATTGCGGGACATTGAGGGGGGCAAACGGGGCCAGCCCATTACCTGAAGACGATCGTTCCCAGGCTCCGCGTGGGAATGCAGCCCTGGACGCTCTGCGTCCGCTTGGAACGCGGAGCGCCCCTTGAGGCATTTCCACGCAGAGCGTGGGAACGATCATGTGTGGATGCCCGCTCTGCTGTGCGGTTTCGCGTGACATTCGCGTGACATTTGCGGGTTTAAATTTCCGCGCATTCAGGCGTATAACCTGTTGAGACTTTTTGATCTGCATGCGGACATCAACACGGGGTAGCGACATGACCACAGCAAACATCCTTGGCAACCTGTTCCCTTCTGTCAGCGACATCCCGGAAAAATACCGCCTCGACGGTCAGGTCGAGCAACGCGAATACCTGGTCGATGGCCAGTTGCGCCGCTGGGACGGCCCGCTCGCCACCGTGCGCAGCCCGGTCTATCTGCATGGCGACAACGGCGATGAACAAGTGATCCTCGGCAGCACGCCGCTGCTGGACGCCGACACCGCCCTCACCGCCCTCGACGCCGCCGTGCGCGCCTACGACCGGGGCCAGGGCCTGTGGCCGACCATGCGCGTGGCCGAACGCATCCAGCACGTCGAAGCTTTCCTCGGGCGCATGCGCCAACAGCGCGACGCCGTGGTGAAACTGCTGATGTGGGAAATCGGCAAGAACCTCAAGGACTCGGAAAAAGAGTTCGACCGCACCTGCGACTACATCGTCGACACCATCAATGCGCTGAAAGAACTCGACCGCCGGTCAAGCCGTTTTGAGCTGGAGCAGGATACCCTCGGCCAGATCCGCCGCGTCCCGCTCGGCGTGGCGCTGTGCATGGGCCCTTACAACTATCCGCTGAACGAGACGTTCACCACGCTGATACCGGCGCTGATCATGGGCAACACCGTGGTGTTCAAGCCAGCCAAGCTCGGCGTGCTGCTGATCCGTCCTTTGCTTGAAGCTTTCCGCGACAGTTTCCCGACCGGCGTGATCAACGTGATCTACGGCAGCGGCCGCGAGACCGTCAGTGCGCTGATGGCCAGCGGCAAGATCGACATCTTCGCCTTCATCGGCACCAACAAGGCCGCCAGCGACCTGAAAAAACTGCACCCGAAACCACACCGCTTGCGTGCCGCGCTGGGGCTGGATGCGAAGAACCCCGGTATCGTCCTGCCCGAGGTGGATCTGGACAACGCGGTCAGCGAAGCGGTCACCGGTTCGCTGTCGTTCAACGGCCAGCGCTGCACCGCGCTGAAAATCCTGTTTGTGCATGAAGATGTGGTCGACAGCTTCATCGAGAAATTCAACGCCAAACTGGCCAGCCTCAAACCAGGCATGCCGTGGGACAGCGGGGTTTCGCTGACGCCGCTGCCGGAGTCGGGCAAGGTCGATTATCTGCATGGGCTGGTGGCTGACGCGCAGAGCAAAGGCGCCCAGGTGGTCAACCCGAATGGAGGCGAGTCGCGGGAATCGTTCTTCTATCCGGCGGTGCTGTACCCGGTGACGCCGCAGATGCGCGTGTATCAGGAAGAGCAGTTCGGCCCGGTCGTGCCGATTGTGCCGTACCGTCACCTCGATACCGTGATCGACTATGTGCTGGAGTCGGACTTCGGCCAGCAATTGAGCATCTTCGGCACCAATCCGGTCGCCGTCGGCCGCCTGGTCGATACCTTCGCCAACCAGGTCGGGCGGATCAACCTCAACGCCCAGTGCCAGCGCGGCCCGGACACTTACCCGTTCAACGGGCGCAAGAACTCCGCCGAGGGCACGCTGTCGGTACACGATGCGCTGCGGGTGTTTTCGATCCGTACGCTGGTGGCGACCAAGTTCCAGGAACCCAACAAGGATCTGATCAGCGAAATCATTCGCGGGCGCGATTCGAACTTCATCGCCACCGACTACATCTTCTGAGGAGGAATCAGCGCTGAGCACTTTCAGCCCCCACCGCTGGCCGCCGCTGTTGCGGCGGATCCTGCGGCCGTTGCTCGACCCGTATCGACGTTATCGCCATGCACGAACGATTCACGCGGTGCGGGTCGCGCTGGGATTGCTGGCGACGATCCTGCTGACCACCGGCATCAACCTGCCCCACGGCGAATGGGCGTCGGTGACCATGCTGGTGGTGATCGGCGGCTTGCAGCACCACGGCAACATCGGCAAGAAAGCCGCCGAACGCGCCATCGGGACCTTGATCGGTGCTGGCGTCGGTTTGTTGATAGTGGCGCAACAGGCGTGGCTGGGAATGCCGTGGCTGACCTATTTTGCGATGGCAGTGGTGTGCGGATTCTTCTCGTATCACGCCATCGGCAAGGGCGGCTACACCGCCCTGCTCTCGGCCATCACCGTATTCATCGTCGCCGGGCATGGCGACAACCCGATCACTGACGGGCTGTGGCGCGGGGTCGATATCCTGATCGGCATCGCCCTGGCCCTGGCCTTTTCCTTCGCCCTGCCGCTGTACGCGGTGTACTCGTGGCGCTACAACCTGGCCGATGCGCTGCGCGATTGCGCCACGGTGTACGGACGGATCATCGGCGGCCAACCGGTGACCGCCGACGAACACTTGAAGTTGATGAACCGACTGAATGCGGTGATGGTGCAACTGCGTTCGCTGATGCCGTCGGTATCCAAGGAAGTCAAAGTGTCGATGACCGAACTGGACGCGATCCAGCGCAACCTGCGCATGTGCATCAGCACTCTGGAAATCCTCGGCAACATCCGCCCGGACGCCAACGACCCCGACGCCATGACGCACCTGCAAGCGGCGCTCAAGGCCGAACACCGGCACATTCGCGTGCAATTGATCGGCATGGCCCGGGCGTTGAAAACCGGTGCGGCCCAGAGGCTGGGGCGTCCGGTGGAGTTGCCGGACGCCAGCCTCGACACGCCGGTCTACAGCCCGTTGGATGGCTACCGTCTGCTGACCCGGCAACTGGCAGCCAACATCGGCGAAATGCGCCAGCGTCTGGCGAAGACTGCGCCGCGCTGGAACATCTGATCCCGATTTTTCGATGTAACAAACTCGACATCCTCTCTACAATGCGCCTCCACAATGGACGTGGACGGATGCCTCAATGCAATTCAGGACGAATATCAATGCCCTGCGGGCGCTTGCCGTGCTATCGGTGGTGCTCTATCACTTCGCTATTCAGGGATTCGGCGGCGGATTTGCGGGCGTAGACGTGTTCTTCGTCATTTCCGGCTTCCTGATGACCGGTATCATCTTCACGGGGCTGGAACAGCAGCGTTTTTCGATACTGGGGTTTTATGCCTCGAGAGCCCGGCGCATTATCCCGGCGTTGTTGGTGGTGTGTATTGCCCTGCTGCTGTTCGGTTTCGTCTTTCTGCCGCTGGATGACTTTCGCGACGTCATCAGAACGATCAAAAGCAGCCTGCTGTTCAGTTCCAACTTCTTGTTCGCCAAGGGTGGCAGTTACTTCGACGCGCCGCTGCACGAGAACTGGTTGTTGCACACCTGGTCGCTGTCAGTCGAATGGCAGTTCTACATGCTGTATCCCTTGCTGCTGATGGCGCTTTACAAGTGCCTGGGCGCACAAAAGACCCGCTGCAGCTTGTTGATACTGGCTGCTGCGTCTTTTGCCGCCTCGACTGTCATCACACGCTCGGATCCGGTGTTTGCCTTCTACATGCTGCCGACCCGAGCCTGGGAATTGATTGCCGGCGGACTGGTGTATCTCTTTCCTTTGCACCTGAGCAAGCGCCACGGATCTATTGCTGAAGGCGTGGGGCTGCTGGCCATCTTGGGTAGTGTGTTGTGTTTTTCGGAACAGGATCTGTGGCCGGGTTACCTGGCGCTGTTACCGGTAGTGGGCACGGTACTGGTGATCTACGGTAATACCCGATCGGTTTTCAGCACGTTCAAGCCACTGCAATTGACCGGCACCATTTCCTATTCGGTTTACCTGTGGCACTGGCCGCTGGTGGTTCTTCTCTACACTTGCGGCCTGCTCGATAGCTGGCCACATGTCTGGGGCGCAGTAGCGCTGTCATTTGTTCTGGGTGCCGGGTCGTATTACCTGGTGGAATCCAGGGTCAAGCCGATGACGTCGGTACGCGGTACGCTCTTCAGGTTTGCATCGTGGGTGATCGCAATGGTTGTCGTGTCCGCCGCGACGGCGTCGCTGGTCAAGGAACACCCCACACTTCGCTTTGCCTTTGTCGACCTCGGGCAGCCCGAGTACACCAGCAAACTCTATACCCAGGAATGTAATCCGAATGCGTACGGCGCCGCTGATTGCAAACTGGGTAACGGCGAGGTGTCAGTCATTCTGTTTGGCGACAGTCATGCGCAATCGACCGCCGCCGCTGTGCAGATGGATAATCCGCAAGCAGCTTTGTCGTGGTCCCTGGGCGGTTGTCCGACATTGCAGAACTTCCAGATGCACGACAAAACACTCGAGCGTCAATGTCAGGCGTTCAATCACGAAAAACTGCAAATATTGAAGAATTCATACACGGGAATTCCAGTGGTGCTGTTCAGCAGAGCGGCGCTGTATGCCGACCCGAGTCGTAACAACAGCTATCGGATTCGCTTTCCCGATCAGCAGCCAATGTCTTTCAGCGAGGCCTACGTCGCTGAATACGCGAACACCGTGTGCGCCATCGCCGAAAACCATCCGGTTTACATCGTCAAACCAATCCCGGAGATGCCGTTCAGCGTCTATAAAGGCCTGAATCTGCATCAACGCATCTTTGGTGATACAGCCGATATTTCCATCCCGTTGCAGGATTACGAGCAACGCAACCGAATCGCCAACGATGCCATTGAAACTGTGGCGAAACGGTGCAATGCACAGGTGCTGGACCCGACCCCGCTGCTTTGTCCGGACGGTAACTGCATGGGGTCAAAGCAAGGTGTGCCGTTGTATTTCGACGATAACCATCTGGTCGATGCCGGCAATCAACAACTAAGAGGACTGTTCAAAGCCGCGGTCAAGGAGATCTGAATTCACTGAGCGAGCAGACGACGTGACTTCAATCCCCAACCCTGTTGCATGCCGGCTGCTGCCAGCAGGATTGCCGCCACACCGATCCATTGCAGGGTTTGCAGTTGATGGCCGAAGGCAAACCAATCAACGAAAATCGCCGCGATCGGGTAGATGAACGACAGCGCGCCGGTCAATGCGGTCGGCAGTTTCTGAATCGCGCCGTAAAGCAGCACATACATCAGACCGGTGTGGACAATGCCCAGCGTCACCAGACTGGCCCAGGCACTCGGGGCCTCGGGCATCGCTGAAAAATGCGCAAACGGCGCAAGCAGCAACACACCGGTGCAGACCTGGATCAACGCAATCAGGTGCGGCGGCGTGCCGGTCAGGCGCTTGATGATCAACGCGGCGATGGCGTACAGAAACGCCGCCCCCAGTGCCAGCGCGATCCCCATCAGGTAATCATTGCCACCCTCGCCCTGCCCCCCATGGGCACTGACAATGGCCAGCATCCCCATGAAAGAAATCGCCAGCCAGAACAGCTTCTGCAGGGTGATCTTCTCACCCAGAAACAATGCCGCCAAACCCACCAGCATGAACGGCTGCACGTTGTACACCGCCGTGCCGATGGCAATCGAGGCCCGTGAATACGAGGCGAACAACAGCACCCAGTTGCCGACGATTGCCATTCCGCTGAGCACCGCCAGCAGGAAAGTGGTGCGGGTCAGGATGCCTGGGCGCAGAAAGCCGAATGCGGCGCAGATCAGCAGCAAGGTCCCGGCACCGAATACGCAGCGCCAGAACACCACGTCCAGCACCGGTTGCCCCGACACCAGCACGAACCAGCCGATTGTCCCGGATATCAGCATGGCGGCGGTCATTTCGAATGAGCCGCGACGGATTGTTTTGTCCATCATCAATCTCCTTAATGTGTGGCAAAAGTATGCCAAGCGCGACCGGGGCTTCTCCAGCGCAAAAAGCAGGCTAAACTCGATTTCTGCCTTTTTTATCAAGGGTGGTTTGCGTCATTCGCCTAATGCGGGAGTTTTTTGTATGACCGACGATATCGACCAGATCCTGATCGGGGCCTTGATGGAGGATTCGCGGCGCTCGCTCAAGGCGCTGGCGCAGATCAGCGGGTTGTCCTCGCCCAGCGTGGCCGAACGCCTGCGGCGTCTGGAGGAGCGCGGTGTGCTTAAGGGTTACACCGTAGAGATTGACCCGAAATGCTTCGGTTATCAGTTGCAGGCGATTGTCCGGGTGCGGCCATTGCCGGGGCAGTTGCAGGAGGTCGAGCGGCAGATCCTGTCGATTCCCGAGTTCACCGAGTGTGACAAGGTCACCGGAGAAGACTGTTTTATCGCGCGCCTGCATGTGCGCTCGATGGAGCAGCTGGACACCCTGCTTGACCGGCTGAACACGCTGGCGGAAACCAATACCGCGATCGTCAAGAAGACCCCGGTGAAACGTCGGTTGCCGCCGATGGCGTGAGCGGCGTAGATTGTGTTTTTTCCGGCGAAGGATTGGCGGTATGAAAATTCAGGCATTGATGCTGGCGATGTTGATGCTGACCGGGTGCGGGACGGTGCAGACCGTGGCGTTCAGCGATAAGTCTTCCACCGACCAGTTGAAGACTAAAAAATCCTACTGCGGCGCTGTACCGCGCATCTACAGCGGCGTGACGTACGATTTCTGCATGCTGCACGCCGAAAAGCCGGATGACGTTGATGCGTTCAACTACAAGAACGCGACGCCGGGTTTGCTGGTCGATGCGGCCGTGTCGGGAGTGCTCGATACATTGCTGCTGCCCTACACGATTTACAAGCAACAGGCCGATGGCAGCATCGTGATCAATTGATCGCCCGCTCTCTTTTTCGCAGGCAACAAAAAACCCGCTTTCGCGGGTTTTCTGTTTATAGCGGTGCAGCGATCAGTCGTCGCGGCTCATGATGCCGAAGATCTGCAACAGGCTGACGAACAGGTTGTAGATCGATACATACAGGCTGATGGTCGCCATGATGTAGTTGCGTTCGCCGCCGTGGATGATGGCGCTGGTCTGGAACAGGATGCAAACCGACGAGAACAGCACGAAACCTGCGCTGATCGCCAGTTGCAGGCCGCTGATCTGGAAGAACATGCTTGCCAGCGTCGCGCCCAGCAGGACGAAGAAACCGGCGGTGATGAACCCACCGAGGAAGCTCATGTCCTTGCGGGTGATCAGCACGTAGGCCGACAGACCACCGAACACCAGCGCAGTCATCGCGAACGCGGAGCTGACCACTTCAGCGCCGCCCTGCATGCCCAGGTAACGGTTGAGGATCGGGCCGAGCAGGAACCCCATGAAACCGGTCAGGGCAAACGCCGACACCAGGCCCCAGGCGGAATCACGAAGCTTGTTGGTGAGGAAGAACAGCCCGTAGAAACCGATCAGCACCACGAAAATATTCGGGTAGCCGACCCGCATCTGCTGGGCCACGAACGCCATCACACCGCTGAATGCGAGGGTGAGCGCCAGTAGACCGTAAGTGTTGCGCAGGACGCGGCTAACCTCTAGCTGCTCAGCCTGCACGCTGTTGTGAACTGCGTAATCCTGTTCGCGCATGGCGACACTCCTGTTGGTTTGAAACGTTCAGTCGCAAAGATCATAACAGACGCTCTGTAACAAGCCATGCACAGAGTTTGACAGTGTGTTTCATTCAGGTATTATGGCGCCCGCAACGCAACGGAGGTGTGGCCGAGTGGTTTAAGGCAACGGTCTTGAAAACCGTCGACTGTAACAGGTCCATGAGTTCGAATCCCATCGCCTCCGCCATATTTGATACGACAAAGCCCTGATTATTCAGGGCTTTGTCGTTTCTGGCATCCGGAAATTTTACTCCTCTCCCTCAGGAGGGTTTGCGCATCTTTTCGGTCATTTCCGCCCCCCTGCTCTTCCGACACGGCTGCGCGCGCCCCCAAAAAAATTTAGTTCCTCCACCTCGCAACTGAGGGAGGCAGCTGTCTTCAACATGCGGTTTTCAGTCAAAAGCCGACAGTCCCGAAATCAAGCGTTCTGACGTCCGAAACCTGACAATTGTGTTCGGAATGTAGAAAAGTCTTTCCCTGATTCGCTCCTGTTTCCACAAATCCCTCGAGCCTAAAGTTCGTCCTGCCAGCAAGATCACATTTACTTCAGGGAATCTCATCATGAAAACTGCAATGATCATCGTCGCACTCTTGGGCTTCAGCTCTGTGGTAGCGGCACAGGACGGTACTGCCAAGAATCAACAGGTCGAGCAATATGGCTACGGCACCCACCTTGATGTCGCCAAGGTCATCTCTGAAGACCCGGTGCCGGATATTTGTGCAGTCGTACCGACACACATGACCTACCAGGATTCGCAAGGCAAACAACACGTACTGGCCTATAAAGTCATGGGCCGGTGCAGCCAGGGCTAAGTAACCTGTTCGCCGATCATTGCGCCTCGGGAAGTTGCTTCATCGAGGCGCAAATACCTTTCTGCCCCGCAGCGTTTCAACCGATAAGTGCCTTGGCCGTGGCTGCCAGCTGACTGCCAACCTGATCTTTCAACGTTTCGATGAAACGCGTGATTTTTGCATCGACGAACTGTCGCGAGGTATAGACGGCATACACGTTACGCTCGTAGGTATGGTAGTCAGGCAAAACCCGCACCAGCTTGCCGGAGCGCAGATCGTCGATGGCCGTGAAACCGGCCAGCAAGCCAATCCCGGCACCCTCTCGAATGGCAAGCGCCATCGCATCCATATCGTTGACGCTGAAACTCGGCCCTGTCGGGATAAATGTCGCGTCCCCCGCCTTGCTTTTGAGCTGCCACTCATCCCGCGCATAGTCCACCGTACCCAGCAGCAAACACTGGTGATCACGCAGATCTTCAGGCGTCTCAAGAGGCGCATGCCGGGCCAGGTAGTCTGGCGACGCCACCAGAACACAATGGCTGACACCGATCTTTTGGCTGACGTACGCGGAATCGGGTAGCGCTCGGGCGATCAGAATCGAGACATCCAGTTGGTCTTCCAGCAGGTTAGGCATGCGTTGTGAAAGCAGTAAATCCACAGACACCTCCGGGAATTGCTGGCGGTAATCCAGCACGGCCCGCGTGACCAGATGCCGAGCCAGTCCGGGGACGCAATGCACCCGCAGTGTTCCCCGAGGCTCCAGCGCCGCATTGCTGGCTTCGGCTTCGGCACTCTCCAGATCAGCCAGAATTTTCGTGCAGCGCTCATAGAACCGTCGCCCCGCATCGGTGACCGACAGGCGCCGCGTCGAGCGCTGCAACAGTCGTGCGTCGAGCACGTTTTCAAGCGCAGATACAGCACGCGATACGTTACCGACCGTGGAGTCCAGATGATTGGCCACGGCCGTGAAACTGCCCATCTCGACAACCTTTATGTACACCGACATGTTCGAAAGCTTATCCATCGCGACCTTCCTGTGGATCTGGCGCTCACCCGTGATACCGCTTTTTTCAGGATGCTACACGGTCGGCCCGCAGCCCGATATTACCTCTGCGGACAACAATGATTCCCTTGGGCCCGACTAAATCAACGGGCCCTCCTTCCATAGACTTGGTTGCACAAGCTTCCTGATCTGGCTTTGCAGTACAGCCCATCAGGCACCGAGCTTCATACGAATCTCACAACCAACTGAAGGCCACATCATGAAGACTTCCTACGATCCGCTTTATCTTTTCATCGGTGGTGAATGGCTCAACGCCGAAGGGCGCGAGACTGCCGCCGTCGTGAATCCGGCAACCGGCCGGGAAATCGGACGCGTCCCACTCTCCACCGCAGGCGACCTTGATCACGCCCTGGCAGTGACTCGCCTGAGCTTCGAGCAATGGCGCCAGACCGTGCCCGACAAACGCGCAAAAATTCTCAAACGTGCCGCCGACCTGATCCTCGAACGTGCACCGCAGATTGCTGCGCAGATGACCCTGGAGGAAGGCAAACCGCTGGGTGAAAGCCTGGATGAAGTGACCCGCGCGGCGGAGTATTTCGAATGGTTCGCCGAAAGTGCCCGGCGCATCGACGGCCGTGTGGTCCCGGCCAATCGACCAGGCGTGCTGCAACTGGTCAAACGCCAGGCCATCGGCCCGGTGGCCGCATTCACGCCCTGGAATTTCCCGGCCATCACCCCGGCACGCAAACTCGCGGCAGCGCTGGCCGCGGGTTGCAGCGTCATTCTCAAGCCAGGTGAAGAAAGCCCCTCCACAGCGCTGGCCCTGGCGCGTGCACTCGATGATGCAGGATTGCCCAAGGGTGTGCTGCAAGTGGTCTTTGGCGTACCGGATCAAGTGTCCAGCCATCTGATCGCCTCGCCGATCATTCGCAAAGTGACGTTCACCGGTTCGGTGCCCATCGGGCGCCTGCTCTCCGCACGAGCGGCTGAAGGCGTGAAGCCCATCACCCTCGAACTGGGTGGGCACGGACCGGTTCTGGTATTCGAAGATGCCGACATTGAAAAAGCCGCCATCGAAGGTGTCGCCAATCGGTTTCGCGGGACCGGGCAAGTGTGCATTTCATCCACTCGGTTTTTGATCCAGCGTGGTGCCTATCAAGCCTTCGTTGATCACTTTGTCGCTGCGACCCAGGCCCTGCGGATCGGCGACGGCTTGCATCCTGACACCCAGGTCGGACCGTTGGCCAACCCAAGGCAATTGGCAAAGATGGAAGAACTGGTCGCCGACGCCGTCGAAAAAGGTGCACGGGTATTGGTGGGTGGTGAAGCCTTGTCAGGCGAAGGCTACTTCTTCCAACCCACGGTTCTGGCGGATGTGCCGATGGATGCCCGCGTGATGCACGAAGAGCCTTTCGGCCCTATCGCCGTGCTGATGCCGTTCGATGAACTGGCAGATGGTTTGAAAGAAGCCAACCGCCTGCCCTACGGCCTCTCTGCCTATGCGTTCACCACCAGCGCTCGCACGGCCATTGACGTCGCGGACGGATTGGAGGCCGGGATGATCGGGATCAACCAATACCGCATCGTTGCTACCGAGCTCCCCTTCGGCGGGATGAAAGAGAGCGGTCACGGCTCCGAAGGTGGCATTGAAGGTATCGAGCACTATCTCACCCACAAATTCATCAGCCAGGTTTAAGGAGCTCGCCCATGTCCAGGATCAATTTCAACAGTCCTCGCGAAGCCGCGCGCGCGTTCACGCCAAAGCTGGCGCAATTCGTGGACTCGACACTATATCCGCAAATCTGGAGCGATCCGGCGCTGTCCCCGCGCGACCGTAGCCTGATCACCGTAGCGGCGTTGATTGCCGGTGGTCATTCGGAAGAGTTGCCTGCCCACTTACGCCGCGCGGCTGGCAACGGTGTAACCCAAGACGAACTGGCGGCAGCGATCACCCACCTGGCTTTTTACGTGGGTTTCCCCGGCGCGATCACCGCATCGGCGATCGCCAACGCCACGTTCAGCGCAACGGAGAACAACTGAATGAAAGCCATCGACATCAGAGCGTTTGGTGCGCCAGACGTCCTCGAACTCGTAGAAGTTGCCAGCCCTGAAGTCCGTCCTGACGACCTTCTGGTACGTGTCTATGCCGCCGGGGTGAATCGTGCGGACCTGACTCACCGGACCGGTGGGTACGGCCGTCCTAATTTCGGCGACTCAATGATCATCGGTCTGGAAATCGCCGGCGAAGTGATCGGGAAAGGTAGCGCGGTGACGGGATTCGAAGCAGGAGATCGAATCATGGGCGTGGTCGGTGGCGGTGCCTACGCCGAACTGGCACGCATCGATTACCGCATGGCCATGCACGTCCCGGCGCAGCTTGACTATGTACACGCGGCAGCCATTCCCGAGGTCTTCGTCACGGCCCATGAAGCGATGATGCATCTGGCTCGGCTCAAGGCCGGCGATTCAGTGTTGATTCATGCGGCCGCCGGCGGCGTCGGGTCGGCCGCGGTGCAGCTGGCGTACGCTACGGGTGCCACGGTGTATGCGACGACCGACGGCAGCAAGTTGGCGCGTGTCGAGCATTTGGGCGCTGACGTGGCGATCGACTACAAGACGCAGGATTTCGCTGACGTAATCGCCGCCAAAACCCAGGGGCGCGGCGTCGATGTCATCATCGACTTTATCGGGGCGCCCTACTTCGCACGCAACATTGCGTCCCTTGCAAAGGGCGGTCGCCTGGTGCAAGTGGGCATCCTCGGCGCAGGCGGCAACGTGACCGTAGCGCTGGACGACATTCTTTACCGCCATTTGCAAATCATCGGTACGGTGATGAAGTCGCGTACGCAGCCGGAGAAGCACGACATGATCAAGCGCTTCCGCGAGCACTGGCTTGATCGCTTTGAGGGGGCCGGAAGCCTTGAGCCTGTCGTCGATAGCACGTTTGCGTTATCACGGGCTGCCGATGCTCACCGCCGAATGGAGTCTTCCGAGAACGTCGGGAAAATCATTCTGACGATGCAGCCTGAAGACTTGCTTTGAGTCTGGCCAAAACGGGGTGAAGACGCCTCCTGGAAAAATCGGCAAGACTATTTTGCTAACATCGCGCGCTCCAGCCCAATTGCACGAAGTAAACCGCAGGTATTTACATGTTCGACAGAAGCGATTTCGATCAACTATCGAGTGACCAGCAGATTTGTAGTGCTGCACGAAGTGAATGTCGCGGTCTCTACTACGTCACCTATCCAAACGACGCCTTTCGATATTCTGAGTCGCAGGAGACCATCAGAATAACTCGCGCACCCAAACGGCATGGTGAAGACGGACTGAAATTCTGGCTCCAGGCGGAGTACCTGGATTGGCGACCTGAAAGTGACAGCCGTTTCCCGCAACACGTATCCGACGCCAAGTTTGAGAAAATCCCGGAAGCTGTTTTCAATCAGATGATTGTGGATCGGACGATTGATTTGATTGCTCCGCTCAAGCAACCGCTGCATGAGCCGACAGGTTTTGTCGGAGCGTTGTTGATGTACTCAATGAAGACGGATTTCATCGTTTCACTGTTCGCGGAGTATGAAGACGAGTACATCCATTTCCACTGGTACACGATTTCATAAGCTCTGGCACCAAGGGCTCACGCGGACGTTTCCGGGGTTTGGAAATGACGAGCCAATAGCGCCAGGCTGTTCACGTGCGCGGACAAAGAGGTCCGCCAGAACGGGCCTCGATTTCCTGCATTTATCGCTACATCGGTTTGACTATTGCAGCCCGCGCCCTGGCGTCGGGACCGATCTTGAACCAGATCGAGTACATCGCGGGCAGGAACACCAACGTCATGACGGTGCCGACGAGCGTACCGCCAATCAGGGTATAGGCCAGCGTCCCCCAGAACACCGAGTGTGTCAGGGGAATGAACGCCAGGATCGCCGCCAGGGCCGTCAACAGTACCGGTCGCGCACGTTGCACCGTGGCTTCGACGACAGCGTGAAACGGATCCAGCCCTTCTTGCGCGTTGTGATGGATCTGACCGATCAAAATCAGCGTATTGCGCATCAGGATCCCCGACAGTGCAATCAACCCGACCAGCGCATTGATGCCAAACGGCTGATTGAAGATCAGCAGTGTCGGCACCACGCCAATCAAGCCCAACGGCGAGGTCAGGAACACCATGATCATCGCCGAGATCGAACGGACCTGCACAATGATGATGACCAGGGTCATGGCGATCATGATCGGCAACAACGGCAGGATCGCCTTGCCGGCCTTGCCGGACTCTTCGATCGCACCCGCCTGCTCGATCCGGTAACCGGAAGGCAGTTTCTCGATGATCGGCTGCAGTTGCTTCAGCAGCGCACTGGAAACGTCCGGTGGCTGCAAGTCTTCGGCAATGTCGCCGCGCACGGTGATGGTCGGGGTGCGATCACGCCGGCGCAGGATCGGATCCTCCATGCGCACATCGACCTCGCCTATCTGCGACAACGGGACCCGCTGCCCCGACGCACCGACCAGGGTGAAGCCTTCGATTTGCTGTGGATCGAGCCGGACATCGCCCGCTGCCCGCCCCATGACCTGTACTGAACGAATATCCTCGCGCACCGCCGTAATCGGTACTCCGCTGAGCAGGAACTGCAATTGTTGTGCAACCGCAGTCGATGTCAGCCCCACTGCCTGCAGACGGTCCTGATCCAGGTTGAAATGCAACGACGGCGTCAGCGGGCCCCAATCAGTGTTCACGGTTCTCATCATCGGGCTGTCCTGCATCACGCCCCGCACCTGCTCGGCGATCACCCGCAACTTGGCCGGATCAGGCCCCATCACCCGGTAGGCCACCGGAAACGGCGAGTAAGGACCAAACACGATTTGCGTTGCCCTGAGACGCGCCTCCGGGGCGAGCCCTTGAGCGACCGCGTCACGAAAACGCAACTTGAGGGTTTCCCGCGCTTCCTGACTGTCGGTCAGCACCACGATCTTGGCGAACGACGGATCGGGCAGTTCCGGCGCCATCGCCAGGAAGAAACGCGGCGCCCCCTGACCGATATAGGCCGTGACGATTTTCGCCTCATCCTGCTGGCGCAGCCAGGCTTCGACCTTGGCGGCCGTGGCGCTGGTCTGCTCGATGGAGGTGCCGTAGGGCATTTGCACCTCGATCATGACTTCGGGACGGTCAGAGGTCGGGAAGAACTGTTTCTTCACCAGGCCCATGCCCGCCGCCGCCACGAAGAACAGCACAATAACCATGCCCGCGACCAGCCATTTGCGCGCAATGACCCGGGTCAGAACCCGACGGAAGCGGTTGTATCGCGGCGTGTTGTAGATCGCCGCATGTCCACCCTCGACTGCCTTGATGTCCGGCAACAGTTTCACGCCCAGATAAGGAGTAAACGCCACCGCCACGACCCATGAAGCGATGAGAGCGATGCCCACAATCCAGAACATGTTGCTGGTGTATTCGCCGGCCGTGGACTGAGCGAAACCGTTGGGCAAAAAACCGATCGCCGTCACCAGGGTTCCGGACAACATCGGCGCCGCCGTGTGGCTCCAGGCATAGGCAGACGCCTTGATGCGATCGTAGCCCTCCTCCATTTTCACCACCATCATTTCAATGGCAATGATCGCGTCATCGACCAGCAGCCCGAGCGCCAGAATCAACGACCCCAGGGTAATACGATCAAAGTTTTTGCCGGTGGCCGCCATCACCACAAACACGATCGCCAGGGTCAACGGCACCGCAGCGGCGACCACCACGCCGACACGCCAGCCCATGCTCAGAAAGCAGACGAGCATGACCACCAGCAGCGCGACAAAGAACTTGACCATGAACTCGCCAACGGCGGAGTCGATATTCACCGCCTGGTCGGTGACCTTGGAGAGGCTCATGCCCAAGGGCATTTCCTCATTGATCCTGACGGTCTCGGCATCCAGCGCCTTGCCCAGATCAAGGCCATTCCAGCCCTCGCGCATCACCACACCGAGCAACAGCGCCTCTTCGCCGTTATTGCGCACCAGAAAGGTGGCCGGGTCTTCGTAACCGCGTTCGACCGTCGCCACATCAGACAACTTGAGTGTCCGCCCCTGCACGATCACAGGGGTGTCGCGGATTTTTTGCAGCTTGTCGAACGCACCGTCGAGACGCAGAAAAACCTGCGGCCCGCTGGTTTCGATTGATCCGGCCGGGGTCAGTGCGTTCTGACTGTTCAGCGCGGCGAAGATGTCCTGCGGCGACAAGCCCAGAGTCGCCAACCGGTCATGCGAGAAAGAAACAAATATCCGTTCGGCTTGTTCGCCGATGATGTTGACCTTCTTCACACCCGGCACATGCAACAGGCGCTGGCGCATGGACTCCGCATCGCGGACCAGCAGACGCTGCGGCTCGCCCTTGGCTTTCAGGGCGAACAGCGCAAAGGTCACGTCCGAATACTCGTCGTTGACCATCGGCCCGATGACGCCCGCCGGCAACTTGATCGCTTCATCGTCGAGTTTTTTACGCGCCTGATAGAACTCTTCCTGCACTTGCGAGGGCGGCGTGCTATCGAGCAACGAGACCATCGTGAAAGCGAGCCCTGGCCGCGTATAGGTTTCCGAGCGGTCGTACCATTTGAGTTCTTGCAGGCGTTTTTCCAGTGGCTCCGCGACCTGATCCTGCATCTCCTGTGCGGTCGCCCCCGGCCACGCCGTGATGACGGTCAACTGCTTGACCGTAAACGGAGGATCTTCGGCACGCCCCAGCTGGAAGAACGCCAGGGTGCCGGCAACGGCGATCAGGAAAATCAGAAAGACCGTGATCGAACGCTCGCGAACGGCGATGGCAGAAAGGTTGAATCGGCCCTCGCTCATGGACGACTCCCGGCAACGGTCGCCGCATCAGGCACGGGCATTCTTACTCCTTCACCTTCGCGCAACAGGTGAGCGCCCAGCGCCACAATCTGTTCGCCGACCCGGAGATCGCCAGCGACTCGCGCTGAATCGTCGCTCAACCCCAACACTTGAACCGGTCGCCAGGTCACGGTTGGCGGTGTGCCGGCGATGATCCACACGCCAGGACCTTTACCGGCGTCGTAAAGAGCGGCAACAGGCACTTGCAACGATGCGGCAGGTGTCGAACCCTCGGCGATTCTGAGGGTGACTGTCGAACCTATCGGCGCATTGGCCAGCGCGCCTTCCAGTACATAGCGCGCCTCGAACGTACGCGTCGTGCGGTCCGCCGAATCCGAAAGCAACCTCAGTTTCGCGGTAACAGCACCCGAGGCGTCGCCATAGAGCGTGGCTTGCGCAGTGGATCCTGCTGCGGGGCGCAAGGTCTCGGGCAAGTGCACGATGGCCTCGCGCTGCCCTGCCCGCGCCAATCGAACCACCGGTTGTCCAGGGCTGACGACTTGTCCGGGTTCGGCGAGTGTTTCCACCACAACGCCGTCGGCATCGGCAACCAGCACCGCATAACCGGAAGCGTTGCGGGCAACGTCCGCTTGCGCTTCAGCGGCGCTGAGTTGGGCCTTGGCGGTATCTGCGGCGGCTCTGATCTGATCGTAGGCCGATGCGGAAATGGCGCCGGCGCTGACCAGAGTGCGATAGCGGGCTTCGTCATCGGCTGTCTGCCTGGCGCGGGCCCGTGCGGCGATGACCGACTCCTGCTGCGCGCGTGCCTGCAACCCCAAGTCGATGGGGTCGAGCCGCATCAGCGGCTGACCGCGTTTGACGCTCTGCCCCGTGTCAACCAGACGCTCGAGCACCTTGCCCGAAACGCGAAACCCCAGGTCGCCCTGAATGCGCGCAGTCACCACTCCCGTGAAGGTGCGAGAACCGTCAGCCGCAGCCTGAACGGCGGTGAACCTGACCAGAGGCGCCTGTGTGCGCGGGTCTGCAACGGATGAGGAATCACCGCACGCCGCCAGGGCGAGCGGCAACAGGCATGCGGCAATGGGGAACGTTCGGAGCCGGCGCATAGGTTCTCTTACTGAAATAGGATGATCATCATATTCTCATCCTTGTGACCAACATCGTCAACAGTCACATTGCATGAGGTATTCGACGCTCCGGTTTTATCATTTATGCCGTGATTTCCTTTTCAAGCCTTAATTGACACATTGTGACCATTACGTAATATGGTCACGAAAATCTCGTTAAGGAACGCCGATGCCTCCCCTGCGCCCGATTGCTCTTTTAGTTACCGCCAGCCTCATGGCAGGTTGTGCGGTGGGTCCGGATTACCATCGTCCGGACGCCCCGCTTTCAGATCATTACCTGGGGCAGTCTGCTGTCGAACCACGATCCGGATCGACACCGGACAGCCTTGCCGCCTGGTGGGAAAGCTTCAATGATCCGCTGCTGACCGACCTCATCGACCAGGCCTTGCAGCAGAATCTGGATCTGGCACAGGCTTCGGCGCGCGTCACCCAGGCCAAGGCCGGACTGGGCGCCGCAAATGCAGCATTGCTGCCCTCGGCGAACATCAACGCACAGGCGGCACGCGCTTATCAGTCCGTCGAGACACCTTTGGGCCAGGTGTTGAATTCAACACCCGGCTATGACCGCTATGGCAATGCCTACGAGGTCAACTTCGAGGCGGGCTGGGAAGTCGATGTTTTTGGCGGACTGCGCCGCGGGCGTGAGGCGGCACTGGCTGAGTATCAGGCCTCAGCAGCGGGTGTCACGGCGACGAGGTTGGCGATCGCTGCGCAAACGGCCGACATCTACATCACCCTGCGCGGATTGCAGGCGCGGCTGGATATCGCCAACCGGCAAGTCGATACCCGGCGTGCGTTGCTGGAAAAGGTCCGGTTACTTTACGGCAAGGGTCTGGCCGCGGAGTATCAGGTGCGCCAGGCCGAGGGCGAGTTGTCGCAAGTCGAGGCGACCGTTCCGGTACTGCAAAGCGGTCTGGAGGCAGCCATGAATGCGATGGACGTGCTGCTCGGCACGCCTCCCGGCACTCACCGCACGCAACTGGCACGTGAGGGCGAGATTCCCGATGTGCCGTCGCTGACTGCACTGGGCACACCGGCAGATCTGCTGCGGCGCAGACCGGATCTGATCGTGGCCGAACGCCGTCTTGCGGCCTCCAACGCGCGTATCGGTGAAGCGATTGCCGAGTACTACCCGAAATTTTCCCTCAGCGCCTTGCTCGGCAGCGCGACAGCCGTATCCGGCGGCAATCTTTTCACCGGCGGCGCAAGCCAATCTGCCGGTGTGTTGGGTTTGCGCTGGCGGCTATTTGACTTCGGACGCATCAACGCCCGGATCGATCAGGCCAAAGGTCAGGAATCTGAAGCATTGGCGGCCTATCGCCAGTCGGTACTGCGCGCCACCGAAGATGTAGAGAACGCGCTGTCCTCACTGGTGAATCGGCAAACCCAGACCACGACCCTGACTGGCGGCGAAGCGGCGCTGACTCAAGCACGCCAGTCCTCGTTCACCGCCTATGAAAAAGGCACCGCCAGCCTGATCGATGTCCTGCACGCCGACGAAACATTGCTACAGGCCTCCGACGCCAGAGCGCAGGCGCGGACGGAATCGGCCCGTGCGGCGGTGGCGGTATTCAAGTCGCTGGGCGGGGGCTGGCAACCCACTGAATCACAACCTGTAGCGGCACGCTGAGCAGCACCACCAGATCGCTTTCAGGTCAGGGCATCAGGCTGCGCAGAATGAGGTTGGAGGTGAGCGTGGGCGCAACCTCGATAAAATCGAGATTGTGCTGCAGCAGCAACGGGTTTACGAAGGGGCGCAAGGCCAGATGAATCGCCTCGACGGTCTCGTCCAGCGGCGTCTTGCGCTCGAACTCTCCGAGCTCCCGCCCTTCACGCACGATGCCGAAGATAAAGCGCTTGATCTGCTCCTCATACACCTGAGCACTTGGCCAACGCTCCGCTGCCGAGAATGCCGCGATGTCGTAAAGCTTGCGATCATTGAAGAACAGGTCCACACCCGTGGCAATCACGGTCTTCACCAGCCGGCGTAAACGCTCGGTCGGCGAAATCGCCTCTGCGTTAACAGCCTGTTCGACCGCTGCAACCATTTGCCCCAGACAATTTGAGCAGATCGCTTCGCCGATCGCCTGCTTGGAATCAAAGAATTTATAGATGTACGCCTTGGAAAAACCGATGGCCCTGGCCAGATCGGAAACCGTGGTTTTGCCATAGCCGTATTGGCTGAAGTGTTCATTGGCTGCCGCGACAATCTGATCACGAATCTCGTGATCGACTGGGCCACGTGGGCCGGGCGAAGATATGGATGGCTGATTCATGGGCGTAGCTTACTCAGCCTGTCGAGGTCTTACAAATCGTGACCAATAGCGTACATATTTCACAAAAATCCGACTGGCTGAAAACGCGCCGACGTTCAAGTCATCGAACAGCGCGGATCGGCCCTTCTACGGCGTTTCCACTTCATCGACCGGCAACACCGGCAATGAAGCAAACATTTCGGCGCGGCATACCTCAAGGATTTCATCCGCCAAGGCGGAATCATCCGGACAGGCGCGTGACAAGACAATTGCGCCGACCGCACGCGACAGCAAGTCGATCATTTTCTTCCTCCCCTCGCCCTCCGCGGCATCCGGCCCTGTCGGATATTTTTCCCCCAGAGTTTGCAGGGTGCGTTCAATGCCTTCGGCAAACGTGGCTTTCACATCATCCGACTGACGCGCCGCGTCGCCACACAGTGCGGCCATCGTGCAACCGCTTCCGCGTCCGTCGCGATGTTCTCTGTTCACATAAACGTTGATGAAACCGGGGACATCGAGCGCCTGGGCACCTGTCAACGATTTGCCGAGACTGCAGGCCGAAGCTTCGACCATCAGGTCGGCCTTCGAGCCGAAGTGCTTGTAAAAGCCTCCATGGGTGAAACCGGCAGCCGCCATGAGATCCGCCACACCGACGCCGTCAAAGCCACGCTCACGGAACAGCTCTGAGGCCGTCTCAACGATGTGTTCTCGATTGGCCTGCGCCTGGGCCTTGGTCACTCTCACGTGCAATACCTCGTGTTTAGCGGGAATTCCTACGTCCGATGATACATAGATGTCGCCCATAATCAAAACCGTTGACAGTTTAGATTTCGATCATCATCCTAATTTCACACCCACCGATCTCCATTCACGGGCACGGAAGATTCATCAGATGACCAAACAGACTCTTTTCTCCCCTTACACGCTAGGCAGTCTCACGCTGTCGAACCGCGCTGTTCTCGCGCCGCTGACACGCAACCGCGCGGGCCAGGGCTTTGTCCCGAGCGAATTCGCGGCGATCTATTACAGCCAGCGCGCCAGCGCCGGTTTGCTGATCAGCGAAGCGACGCAGATTTCCCGACAGGGTCAGGGTTATCAGGACACCCCCGGGATCTACACACAGGCGCAGATAGACGGTTGGCGCACGGTCACCGATGCGGTTCACGCCAAGGGCGGAAAAATCTTCCTGCAGCTGTGGCATGTCGGCCGCGTTTCACACGTTGACCTGCAAGAAAACGGCGCCGCACCGGTGGCCCCGTCTGCGCTGCGTGCCGCGACCAAAGTGTTCGTCAACAACCGTTTTGAAGACGTTTCCGAACCCCGCGCGCTGGAACTCGACGAACTGCCGGGGATCGTCTCCGATTTCCGCCAGGCCGCGGCCAACGCGGTCGCGGCCGGGTTCGATGGCGTGGAGATTCACGGTGCAAACGGCTACTTGCTGGATCAATTCCTCAAGGACAACGCCAATCTGCGCACCGACGCTTACGGCGGTTCGATTGAAAATCGTGCGCGTCTGTTGCTCGAAGTGACGGCGGCGGTCGTCAATGAGATCGGCGCGGATCGCACCGGTGTGCGTCTGTCTCCAGTGTCGCCAGCCAACGGCGTATCCAGCAGCGATCCGCAGGCGCAATTCAATTACGTCGTCGAGCAACTCGACGCCCTCGGTGTGGTTTACCTACACGTGGTCGAAGGCGCGACCGGCGGCCCGCGCGACGTGGCGCCTTTCGATTTTGGCGCCCTGCGCCAGCGCTTCAAAAACACCTATATCGCCAACAACGGCTATGACCTGGACCTGGCGAACGCGCGGCTCGCCGAAGACCAGGCCGACCTGATCGCCTTCGGTCGCCCGTTCATTGGCAACCCGGATCTGGTGGAGCGCCTGAAGCAGGGCGCGCCGCTGTCCGCGTTCAATCCCGCCACCCTCTACGGTGGCGGCGCGGCGGGCTACATCGACTACCCGACGCTGGCTGAATCAAGCGTCAGCGCAAGCTGAGCGCGTTCTGTTTCTCACCTCCTGAAAGAGAGATACCCCATGAACACTCGCCCTACTGTTCTCATTACTGGCGCCTCCACCGGCATTGGCGCCGTCTATGCCGAACGCTTCGCCAGACGTGGTCACGATCTGGTACTGGTCGCCCGCGATCAGGCTCGCCTGGACACACTGGCAGCGCGCTTGCGCAGCGAGCACGACGTCGCCGTCGATGTCATCCCGGCAGACCTGACCCAACTCGCCGATCTGACCACCGTTGAAAGCCGCCTGCGCGACGACGCCCGCATCGGCATTCTCGTCAATAACGCCGGCGCCGCGCTGTCCGGCCACTTCGTCGATCAAAGCACCGACAGCGTCGCGCAACTGGTTGCCCTGAACACCACGGCGCTGGTGCGGCTCGCCAGCGCCATCGCCCCACGCCTGGCCAAGGCCGGCGACGGCGCAATCATCAACATCGGTTCGGTGGTGGGCCTGGCGCCGGAATTCGGCATGAGCGTCTACGGTGCGACCAAGGCCTTCGTGCTGTTCCTGTCCCAGGGACTGAGCCTGGAACTGTCGCCGCAAGGTGTCTATGTGCAAGCCGTGCTACCCGCCGCCACTCGCACGGAAATCTGGGATCGCTCCGGCGTCGACATCAACACCCTGAGCGAAATCATGGAAGTGGGTGATCTGGTGGATGCCGCACTGGTCGGTTTCGATCGTCGCGAACCTGTGACCATCCCGCCGCTGCACGAGGCCGAGCGCTGGGATGACCTGCAGGGCGCACGCCAGGGCCTGCTGGGGCAAATTCGCCAGTCTGCGGTTGCCCAGCGCTATCAGACGCCACAGTGATTTTTTGCTAGCGAGCAGTCGCGGCAGATTCGATGCAGGCACAGGGCATTGCATCGAATCCTGTCGGCTTGCCGGAGTGACAATGAGTTCAATACAGACAAATTCCCGCTCGGGTTCGCCGACGTCATTCATCGACGCAGCGAACCAGTCGATCACGGTCAACGGCATTCCCTACGCCTACCGCGACACCGGGCCCGCAACCGGCGTGCCCCTCGTGCTGTTCAATCATTGGGGCGCGGTGCTGGACAACTTCGACCCCGCGATCATCGATGGCCTGGCGCAAACCAGACGCGTCATCACCACCGACTATCGCGGCATCGGCAACTCGGGTGGAACCGCGCCACTGACGGTGGGTGAAATGGCCGACGATGCGATCCAGCTGATCAGGGCGCTGGGGCTGAAAACCGTGGATGTGCTCGGATTTTCCCTCGGAGGTTTCGTCGCTCAGGACATTGCCCTCAAGGCGCCTGACTTGGTACGCCGGTTGATTCTGACCGGTACTGGACCGGCGGGCGGCACCGGCATCGACAAGGTCGGCACAGTGTCATGGCCATTGATCCTCAAAGGCTTGCTGACCCTGCGCGATCCCAAGTTCTACCTTTTCTTCACCTCGTCGGCCAATGGGCGACGGTCTGCCTCGCAGTATTTAAGGCGCCTCAAGGCACGCAAGAACAATCGCGACAAGGGCCCGACGCCACGCGCCTTCCTGCGGCAATTGAAAGCCATCACGGCGTGGGGCAGACAACCGCGGCAAGCGCTCGGACGCTTGCGCACACCGACACTGGTCGTCAACGGCGACAACGACATCATGGTGCCCAGCGTTAACTCGTTTGAACTGGCCAGGCTTATCCCCGACGCACAGTTGGTGATTTATGAGGATGCCGGGCACGGCGGGATTTTCCAGCATCACGCCGACTTTGTGGCCAAGGCGCAGGCGTTTCTCGATGCTTGATCACGTCACGCAGCAACACCGCAACCCACCGACTACCCTCCGTACAACCAGCAAGAGCCGCACCACGATGAAAGCATTTCTGATTGATGGCTATGGCAAGAACCCCGGACGCATTGGCGAAGCGCCCGCCCCCGCAGTCGGTGCCCACGACGTCTTGATCGAGGTCCATGCGAGCAGCGTCAACGTGCTGGATTCGAAGATCAGCAAAGGCGAGTTCAAGCTGATCCTGCCCTACGCCTTTCCGTTGATCCTGGGCAATGACCTGGCGGGGGTCGTGGTTGAAGTCGGTTCGAAGGTGACACGCTTCAAACCGGGAGACGCGGTATATGCTCGCGCGCCCGAAGCGCGGATCGGGACGTTCGCCCAATTGATCGCCGTGAACGAAACCGCGGTCGCCCTGAAACCTGGCAATACCGACATGGTACAAGCCGCGTCCTTGCCCCTTGTTGCACTGACTGCGTGGCAAGTACTGGTTGAAACCGCCCGGCTGCAAAAGGGCCAGAAAGTGCTGATTCACGCAGGCTCGGGCGGCGTTGGCACCATTGCCATTCAGCTTGCCAAACACCTCGGTGCGTTTGTCGCCACAACCACCAGCACCGCCAATGTCGAATGGGTCAAGGCGCTGGGGGCCGATCTGGTGATCGACTACACACAGCAGAACTTCGAAAATGTACTGCATGACTATGACGTGGTGCTGAACAGCCTCGGCGCCGACGTACTGGAGAAGTCACTCAAGGTCCTGAAACCTGGTGGCCAGCTCATTTCCATCTCGGGCCCACCCACTGTGCAGTTCGCGCGGGAGCAAGGGTTGTCCTGGCCATTGCAGCAAGTCATGCGCCTGCTGAGCCTTGGCATTCGTCGCAAAGCGCGCAAGCAGGACGTCAGCTATGCGTTTGTGTTCATGCGAGCCAATGGCGCTCAACTGCAACGCATCACCGCGCTCGTTGAGGGCGGAATCATCAAACCTGTGGTTGATCGCTCCTTCCCCTTTGAATCAACGGCCGAGGCATTGAAGTACGTTGAGCGGGGACGCGCCAAGGGCAAGGTCGTTGTTGCGCTCAAATGACCACGCCGCCTGTTCCTGAATCGAACGTAGACACTGCACACCCTTTACTGCTGGAGCGGCCCTCAGCCGAAGTGATTTCGCCAGAGGAGCAGCAAGTGCTTCAACCGGATGATGTGCAGGTTCAACCGCCCGTTATCGTTTGGCACAGTTTGATGCTTGAGCCATAAGGAAGGTTGCAGGTGATCTCGTCAGGCTGTCGCGCTCGACTCGACAAGATGAATTTGCGTGGCATTGCGCCCGGCCAGCCAGGCCAGCACGGAAGCGGCGACCAGGACAGCGGCGCTAAGCTCTAAGGTGGCTTTGTAGCCGCTCAAATCAAAGGCCAGACCGCCAATGATTGCGCCGCCGGCGATCGCCAGCTGGACGATGGCTACCAGCAAGCCGCCTCCCGCTTCAGCATCATCCGGGAGCGTCTGCGCCAGCCATGTCCACCAGCCGACCGGTGCGGCCGTGGCGACCAGCCCCCAGAGTCCGAGCAACACGGCAGTCAGCACCGGCGATTTGCCGAAGCTGATCAACGCCAGCGCGATCACCGCCATGACCAGCGGAATGGCGGTCAGCGTGCGGTAGAGACCGCGCCCCATAAACCGTTCGATCAGAAAGGTGCCGATAAACCCAGCCAGTCCCAGCCCCAGCAGCATGAAGGACAAGGTTGAGACACCGACGCCCGTCACGCCTTCAAGAAATGGTCGCAGGTAGGTGAACAGCATGAACTGGCCCATGAAAAAGACGCTGACGGCGACCATGCCCAAGGCCACTGGCAATTGCTTCATCAGACGCAGAACGTTGCCGCTACCTGCCTGGCGTTCGGCCTTGAAGGACGGCAGGCTGATCAGCAGCCACACGGCGGCAAGCACCGCGACCGGAACCACACAGAAGAATGCGCCGCGCCAGCCGATCAACGAGCCCAGGAAGCTGCCCGCCGGAGCGGCGATGACCGTGGCCAAAGCGTTGCCGCCATTGACGATGGCCAGCGCACGGGAAACCTGTTCAGGCTTCACCAGGCGCATGGCAGTCGCCGCCGACAGCGACCAGAAACCACCAATAGCGATCCCGATCAGCGCGCGTCCGAACATGAATGACGGATAGCCCGGCGCAAGCGCGACGACCGTACCAGAGACGATCATAAGCAGGGTCAGGCCCAGCAGAAGCTGCTTGCGTTCGATGCGAGCGGCGACCGAGGCGATCAACAAACTGGTGATCAAGGCAAAGCCACCGGACACGGAAATCCCCTGCCCGGCCTGGCCCTCGGTGATGTGCAGGTCTGCCGCAATCGGCGTCAGCAGGCTGACGGGCATGAACTCTGAAGCGACCAGGGCGAATGCGGCCAACGACATGGCCAGCACGGCGCTCCAGCCGCCCGTTCTTTTAGAAGGTTTTGTAGAAGGTAACGTCATGAAAACTACCTGTGGTGCGAAAAACCGTAGGGGGGTGATGCGCAGGGGCAAGCAGTTTGTCGCCCGTCCGGGCACTGCCCCTGTAACAGATAGACACATTCTCCCGGTCAATCCGGTGCTTCCCTAGTGCATTCCTCTTGAATGCTTGCCTGATCCTCTGGGGATGCAGGGTGATAGATAGGAAACGTCTCGCGCGCGCATTAGAGTTCGGTCAAAGGAGTGAGCCCACATGATCCCTACCCCTCTGCCCCAGGAATCACATTTGGCACGGCACATCGACCCGCGTGTGAAAGCACCGGGTGACTTCGCCACGTCGATACCCGGGCTGTCGCTGTTTCGTCGCGACCAGCCGGCGCCCCCCGTGGTGTGCATGATCGAGCCCAGCCTGATTCTCGTGGGTCGCGGCGAAAAGCGCTTGTGGGTCGGCGGTGAGGGCTACAGCTATGACCCGTCGCGGTTTCTGGTCACGTCGCTGGACCTGCCCGCGAACTCCGAAGTGATGCTCGCCAGTCCCGGACAGCCCTGCGTCGGCCTCGTATTGAAACTGGATGTCAGCATGCTTGCCGAGGTCATTACCAAGAGCGGCTTGCCCTCGAAACGCCAGCCATCAACGGGTACGGGCGCTGCGATTGGCAGCCTGTCGTCAGCGTTGGAGGACGCGCTCGATCGCCTGCTGGCATTGCTCGATGAACCCGAGGCGATCCCGGTCCTGGCGCCGCTGATTCTGCGAGAAATCCACTATCGGCTGCTGCACACCGACCAAGGCCCACGGCTGCGGCAGATCACTGCCGTCGACGGTCAGGGCTATCGCATCGCCAAGGCCATTGACTGGCTCAAGGTCAACTACACCGATGCCCTGCGCATCGACGATCTGGCCGCGCGGGTGCAGATGAGCACGCCGACCTTTCACCATCATTTCCGCCAGCTCACCGGCATGAGTCCGCTGCAGTACCAGAAATGGCTGCGGCTCAACGAAGCGCGCCGACTGATGTTGATCGAGCGCCTCGACGTGTCGCGGGCGGCGTTTGCAGTCGGCTATGAAAGTCCTTCGCAGTTCAGCCGCGAATATGGCCGGCTGTTCGGCACCGCACCGAGCCGCGACATGGCCCTTTTGCGCGGGCAGCCATTCGAGGCAGAAGCCCTCGGCACAGTCGCGAATTGAACGAAAACCGGTGATGCGCCGCGCCGCGTGTCACCGCTCATAACAATGCACGTCAACCGATGATCAGCGGGTGAATCATGGAACTACGAATCAACCAGAAGACCTATCAGGTCGATGCCGACGCCGATACGCCCTTGCTGTGGGTGATCCGCGATGATCTGGGCATGACCGGCACCAAGTACGGCTGCGGACTGGCGCAATGCGGCGCCTGCTCGGTGCTGGTGGACGGCAACGTCGTGCGCTCGTGCGTCACGCCGGTGGCCGGTGTGGTCGGCCGCGAGGTCACCACCATTGAGGCCATCGAGGCCGATGACGTGGGCAAACGAGTGATCTCGACCTGGGTCGATCTGCAGGTCGCCCAGTGCGGCTACTGCCAGTCCGGGCAGGTGATGGCTGCCACCGCGCTGCTCAAGCAGAACCCCAAACCGAGTGATGCGCAGATCGAGGCGGCGATGGTCAATCTGTGCCGCTGCGGTACGTACAACGCCATCCATGCCGCCGTGCATGAACTTGCCGGCAAGGGGGACGCGTGATGAACGTTCGTATCGATCCTTCACAACACGCTTCAGTCCTGGATCTGCAGGAACCGATCAATGTGTCGCGCAGACGTTTTCTGACCGGTACCGCCGTCGGCGCACTGGTGCTCGGTTTCGGTCTGCCACTCGGTGCGACACGGGTGCAAGCTGCAGCGACAACGACGGCCGAGCGTGGCACGCAGGTCCCGGCGTTTCTCGAGATCCGTCCGGATAACCGCGTGCGTCTGCTCTGCCCGTTCATGGAAGGTGGACAAGGCACGTTCACCGCCATGGCGCAGATCGTCGGTGAAGAACTGGATGCCGATCCGGCGACCTTCCTGGTCGAAGCCGCCCCGCCCGGCGAGGCCTACGTAGTCATGGAGAACGGCATGCGCATCACCGGCGGCAGTATGTCGGTGCGCATGAGTTACCCGGTCATGCGCCGCCTCGGTGCCCTCGCCCGCGCCATGCTGTTGCAGGCGGGCGCGCAGCAACTGGGCGTGCCGGTGAGCGAGTTGAGCACCGAGCCTGGCAAAGTGGTGCACGCCAGATCGGGCCGCTCGCTGGCCTACGGTGAACTGGCCGAGCGCGCGATGGATTTGCCGGTTCCCGATCCGGCCTCTGTAAAGCTGCGCGATCCGAGTCAGTTCCGCTGGATCGGCAAACCGGTGAAGCGCCTCGATGCCTACGACAAGTCCACGGGCAAGGCGCTGTACAGCATCGATCTGAAGGTCGACGACATGCTGCATGCCGCCGTTCAACATGCCCCGCGCCTGGGGATGACCGTGGGAAACCTGCGCAACGAAGACCAGGTCAAGGCGATGAAAGGCGTACATTCCGTGCATCGTCTGCCGGGCGCCGTGGCGGTGGTCGCCGAGCGCTGGTGGCACGCCAAACGTGCCGTCGAGGCGATCCAGGTCGACTGGCAAGAGCCGACGGCCGACAGCCAAGTGCGGCCGATGCCCGCCGACTTTTCCAGCGATGCGTGGTTCAAGCGCCTCGCTGAAGATAAAAGCCCCGCCAAAGATGATGAACACGAAGGCGATGTGGCTTCGATTCTCAAGGAGACCAAGACCCGGATCGACGCCACTTACCACAACCAATACCTGAACCACGGCCAACTGGAACCGCCTTCAGCGCTGGCCCGGTTCAATCCGGACGGTTCGCTGGAAGTCTGGTTGCCGAATCAGGCGCCGGACATGTTCCGCGCCGACATCGCCAAGCGCACAGGACTGGATCCGTCGCGCATCACCTTGCATTCGCCGCTGCTGGGCGGGTTCTTCGGTCGGCACTTCCTCTACGACTCGGCCAATCCCTATCCTCAGGCGATTGCGCTGTCCAAAGCGGTTGGTCGCCCGGTCAAACTGATCTGGAGTCGTGAGGAAGAGTTCCTGCGTGACGTGCTTCGCCCGGTTGCCGCCGTGAATTTCCGTGCCGCGCTGGACAACGACGGCTGGCCGCTGGCAATCGAAGCGATCAGTGCCACTGAAGGCCCGACCGAGGCCCTCGCCGGCAAGCAGGGTGAAAAGCTCGACCCGACGGCGCTCGAGGGCTTATCGGGCAAGTCCTATGCGATCCCCAACAAGCGCATCGCGCAGATCTACGTCAAAGGTCCGGCGATGCTCGGCTATTGGCGTTCGGTGGGCAATTCCCTCAACGACTTCTTCTATGAATCGTTCCTCGATGAACTGGCCGACAAGGGCGGCAAGGACCCGTTCGACCTGCGCCTGCATTTGCTGCGCGGCAACCAACGGCTGACCACACTGCTGCAAGCCGTGGGTGAACTGTCGGGCGGCTGGAAGCGTGGGCCGTTTACCGCCGAGGATGGCAGCCGGCGTGCGCGCGGGGTGGCCATGGCTTCGCCGTTCGGTACGGAGACGGCGGTGATCGCCGAGGTGTCCATCGAGAACGGCCAGGTCAAGGTGCATGACATCTGGCAGGCGATTGATCCGGGCAGCATCGTCAACCCGGCGATTGTCGAGGCTCAGGTCAACGGTGCCGTGGCGCTGGGTCTGTCGCAAACACTGGTGGAAGAAGCCGTGTGGATCGATGGCAAACCCCGGGCGCGCAACTACGACTTGTATCCGATCCTGCCGCCAGCGCGGATGGCACGGGTCCATGTGCGCGTGGTCGAGAGCGGGGAAAAAATGGGTGGCATCGGTGAACCGCCGTTGCCTGCGGTCGCACCCGCTGTCGCTAACGCGGTGGCAGCGCTGACCGGTCAACGGGTGCGCAGCCTGCCCATGAGCCGACACACCTTCAGTTGATCAGCCCCGGAGCGTCCATGAATAACAGCCGATTCGCAAGAACCGCTGGCTGGCTGGCGGTGCCGTGCCTGGTCGCGGCAGGCCTGCTGGCCTGGTATGTCACCCGCGAGCCAGTCTCGCGCCTGGAAAACACTCAGATCGCCGTGGCCGATATCGACCCGGCGCTGGTCGCCCGTGGCGAATACGTCGCCAGGTTGAGCGATTGCGTGGCCTGTCACAGCGTGCCGGGTGGCGCGCCATTCGCCGGCGGCCTGGAAATGGCCACGCCGCTGGGCGCGATCCATGCGACCAACATCACCCCGGACTCGGAAACCGGCATCGGCCACTACAGTCTGGCGGACTTTGATCGTGCCGTGCGCCACGGCGTGGCGCCTGACAGTCGCCGTTTATACCCGGCCATGCCCTACCCGTCCTACGCCAAGCTCAGTGATGACGACGTGCGAGCGCTGTATGCGTTCTTCATGAAAGGCGTGGCGCCGGTCAAACAGGCGAACATCCCCAGTGCGATTCCGTTTCCGCTGAACCTGCGTTGGCCGATTGCACTGTGGAACGGTGTGTTTGTCGACGTCGAACCTTATGTGACCAAACCGTCGCAGGATGAACGATGGAACCGCGGCGCTTATCTCGTGCAGGGCGCCGGGCACTGTGGCAGTTGCCACACGCCGCGCAGCCTGGCGTTCAACGAGAAGGCACTGGATGAGTCCGGCAAGCCATACCTCGCCGGTGCCCTGCTCGATGGCTGGTACGCACCGAGCCTGCGCGATGACCACGACACCGGGCTGGGCCGCTGGAGCGAGCAGGAGATCGTGCAGTTCCTCAAGACCGGTCGCAACCAGCACGCGGTGGTCTACGGCTCGATGACCGAGGCGTTCAACAACTCCACGCAGTTCATGAGCGACGACGATCTGACGGCCATTGCCCACTACCTGAAGTCGCTTCCGGGAGATCGCGAGCGGGATGGCGCGCCTTGGCAGTATCAAGCGGTTTCGGCAGCGCAACGTCTGGACTCGCCCGGTGCGCATACCTACGTGACGCGCTGTGCGTCGTGCCACGGTCTGGACGGCAAGGGTCAATCGCAGTGGATGCCGCCGCTGGCGGGCGCCACCTCGGCACTGGCCAGGGAAAGTGCCTCGGCAATCAACATCACTCTGAATGGATCGCAACGAGTGGTGGCGGCCGGCGTGCCGGATGCCTATCGCATGCCGGCCTTCCGTGAGCAGCTGTCGGATCAGCAGATCGCCGAAGTGCTGACCTTCATGCGCAGCACCTGGGGCAATCAGGGCAGCGCTGTTGATGCAAACACGGTTGGCAAGCTACGTGAGCACACCGATCCGGCCAGCAGCAGTCCGATCATCCTGCAGATGCGTTAAGAGGAAAACCCGACGAGAGCCATCGACTTGCGTGTGGAAACGCCCTTGCGCCGTAGCACATTCCACACCTCGTCGAATGAACATACATTCATCTAAAACATCGTTCCAAGCGTCTAGTCTGCGGGTTCCGACATAGTGACTACAGGAGTTACCCACCATGTTCTCGCATGAAAGCATCCCGCTGATCATCATCTTCACCATCATGCTGCTTGGCGTTCTCGTCGCCGTCCTCCACCCGGTACATGCTGTCGTCACGTGGCTTCGCAGACGCCGCGAAGCATCTGCAACGCAACGTACGCGAAACGCCGATTCGCGCTGAATACGTCCATCACCCGCCCGGCAAGGTCCGGGCTTTCGGCTCCCCCTGCGCTGCACCCGGTTAAACACGGCCAGGTGTGACCCCTTCCACGCCGATAAGGCTACAGAGCGATACAAAAGCGCCACTGCACGACACATCCCGGGTACACGCCAATGCAAAAGTGTGGGCCATCGGAACCTTCGCTGTCCGACATCCCCCCATCACTCAGGCAGGTATTTCCATGATCAATCAACTCGACACCGTGCTGTACACCGGCAAGACCCGCACCACTGGCGGGCGCGATGGCGCATCGCGCAGTTCGGACGGCAACCTGGACATCAAGCTTTCGCCACCGGGCTCGAATGGCAGCGGCACCAATCCGGAACAACTGTTGGCAGCCGGTTGGTCGGCCTGCTTCATCGGCGCCATGGGCAAGGCAGCCGCGGCACAGAAGATCAGGCTTCCGGCGGATGTGGCGGTCGAAACCGAAATCGATCTGGGCAAGGCCGGCGACGCATTCTTTCTTCAGGCGCGCTTGAGTGTCAGCCTGCCGGGGCTGGAGCCTACGGTTGCCCAGGCGCTGGTGGACGCTGCGCATCAGACCTGCCCTTACTCAAAAGCCACTCGCGGCAACATCGACGTCACCCTGCGGCTGATCTGAATCAGCCCTGTTTGATCCTGCAAACCGCCCGATGCAAGGCTTCGGGCGGTTTTTTTACAGGGTTGAGCGATGCCGTTCCTCCGGTTCAAACAACCAGAGGCGCGAACGGTCATTGAATGATTTACGCGAACGATGTCTCGTGCTCGCTTTCGTGGACGTAAATCCACGAGATTCCCGATGGCGAATCCGGGTCGAGACGCATGAGCGCCGAGTCGACTTTCTTCTTGGTGATCCCGTTCTTGACCAGGTCGAAAACCGTCAGGAAGAAATCACCGGGAAGCGGCGTGATCGAGAGATTGATGATGTGCGATTCGGGGCTGCCGGCACGCTGGCCGTGCAGGCCCCAAAGGCGTTCCCAGTAGTTCTCCCGGTCCATGATCTGACCGTCCGTGAGCACCACCCGGAAATCATTCGCCAGGGCATCGTACAAAGGCTTGATCGCGTCTTCCGACTGGGAAGCCACACCGCGCGACCACGGGAAAAAGAGGTTGTACCAGCGGTACACCTCGGCTTTGACGAGTGCGGTTTTATCGGTTGTTTCGGTGACTCGGCTGATTGCCATCTGCGTTCTCCTTAACGAGTTCAAAGGCGCGGGTTTCCGTTGCGCATCGCCTGGGCGATGCTCCGCGCCTCATTCAAGATCCATCCTGAAATCAACGTCACGGATCAGCTCGAAAGCGCTTGAATGACTTCAGAATTTCTCCCGTCATTTGGCTGACCCGGCCACAAAAGTAGACACCAACCTGTTGGTTTGCATCGCAAGCTGACCAACGGTGTAACCGGCTCTTGCGCTGCAAGTGCCGCGCTTAAGCGGTTCCTTGATCGCGTTTGCCCTCTCCCTCTCCTCCTGCGCTGTTTCACATTTTTTTCACGAAGCGCTTTGTTGCTGTAAAAAACCCTGACACAATTATTGGCAATGATTCTCAACTGCTCTTTGTTTGCTATTTAAAATCAGGAAGCCTCAATGTCGCGCCCAGCCTCGCCGCATCGTTTCAACCCGTCACGCAACCTCCTGTCCATGGCCATCTGCATGGCCGTCATGGCCCCGGCGCTGGCCGATGAAACCCGCGAGGCGCAGGACACCGCCCCGCCCCCCGCCACCCTCGAGCTCGGCGCGACCGCCATCACATCGACACAGCTGGGCAGCACCACCGAAGGCTCCGAGTCCTACACCACCGGCACCATGGCCACCGCCACCAAACTGCCGTTGACCCTGCGCGAAACACCGCAAGCCGTCACCGTCATCACCCGCCAGCGCATGGACGATCAGGCGATGACCAGCATCAACGACGTGGTCAACGCCACGCCAGGGCTGTTCCTCGACTACTCCAGCGGCCCAGGCCGACAGGCCTACAAAGCCCGGGGCTTCAACATCGACAACCTGATGTACGACGGCATTCCAAGCGGCTACGACGGCGTGAACGTCGGGTCCCAGCCGAATCTGGCGATGTTTGATCGGGTCGAGGTTGTTCGGGGTGCGACCGGTCTGGTCACCGGTGCCGGCAACCCTTCGGCGGCGATCAACCTGGTGCGCAAACGGCCATTGGCCGAGCAGCGCGTGACCCTGACCGGCGCCGCCGGGACCTGGGACAACTATCGCGGCGAGCTCGATGCTTCCAGCCCGCTCAACGACAGCGGCACCCTGCGCGGCCGGGTGGTCACGTCCTACCACGACGCCAACAGCTTCATCGATGACGTAGACGAACAACACAACCTGTTCTACGCCGTCACCGAAGCCGATCTGAGCGAAGACACCACTCTGACCCTCGGTTTCTCGCACCAGAAGGACAGGACCAACTACTTCTGGGGGTCATCAATGATCGGCCTCGACGGCCATCACCTGGATCTGCCGCGCTCGTATAACCCCGGCACCTCCTGGGAAGACAAAGATCAAGAGATCAACACCGTATTCGCCGAGATCCGCCAGCAACTGGCCAACGACTGGAAACTGCAGGTCAACGCCAACTATTCCGAGCAGAACGCGCTGTTCTCCGGTTCGTACCAGTCGCGCTGGGTCAACGACAACCTGGCCCGCACGGTTTACCAGTCCAAGGCCGATGAAAACCAGGCCGGTCTCGACGCCTTCTTCAGCGGCCCGTTCGAAGCCTTCGGGCGCAGCCATGAACTGGTGGTCGGCGCCAGCAAACGCATCTACGACCTGACCACCCACAACTACTCACCCTACGACACCAACTGGCCGATCAACGCCGGCAAACCGGACTTCGTTCACACCAACAACACGCGTGAAGTCACCACTCAGGACGGCGTGTACCTGACGACCCGCCTGAGCCTGGCCGACCCGCTGAAGCTGATCCTCGGCGGGCGTCTGGACTGGTACGACTACGACAACCGCGATGGCGACGGCGACTACAAAGTCACCCGCAACGTCACCCGCTATGCCGGTCTGATCTACGAGCTGGACGACCATCATTCGGTGTACGCCAGCTATAGCGACATCTTCACCCCGCAGAGCAACAAGGGCACCTCCGGTAACCCGGTCAAGCCGATCGTGGGCAAGAACTACGAGGTCGGCATCAAGGGCGAATACCTGGGCGGCGCGCTGAACGCCAGCCTCGCCGTGTTCCGCGTCGATCAGGAAAACCGCGCGGTGCAAGTGTTCGTCCCGAACTGCCCGCAGTCGTCCTGCTATGAAGCCTCCGGCGAGATCCGCAGCCAGGGTATCGACCTCGAGCTGCAAGGCGCGCTCACCGACAACTGGCAGGTCGGCGGCGGCTACACCTACGCCCGCACGCACACCATCAAGGACGAGGCGAACCCGCAGAACGTCAACAAGCAGTTCGACACCGACACCCCGGAGCACCTGTTCAAACTGACCACCCGCTACAACTTCCAGGGCCCGCTGGAAAAACTGCGCGTGGGCGGCAACATCTCCTGGCAGAGCCGCATGTACAACGACATCGAACTGCTCGATGGCGGCAACTACCGCCTCAAGCAAGGCGCTTACGCCGTGACCGACCTGATGGCCGGCTACCGGGTCAATGACAACCTCGATCTGCAACTCAACGCCAACAACATCTTCGACCGCAAGTACTACTCCACCATCGCCAACTCCGTCAGCTACGGCGGCGACAGCTATGGCACGCCGCGCAACATGATGCTCACGGCCAAGTACACCTTCTGACTTGTCCAGGCGCAGGGACGCGCCACCCCGCCAACATGCCCCCCTTCATGCCCTACATACCAAAGCGTTAATTTCAAAAACCCATGTCTGGTGGTCAGTCGTACCCCTTTGCCCAAAGATTGCCTTCGGCCAGGGCGGCAGCCTTGCGCCGCCTGTGCGATTTCAATAACTCAATGGGTGTTCAAAATGACTGACGAGAAAAACGGAACCACGCGTCGTGGCTTGATCACGACGGGTGCCATGGCCGCTACCCTGGCGGTGGCATTGCCAGCGCTGGCGACGCAGCAGACACCGGCATCCGCGTCAGGGGGCAGCACAAGCGCCGGTAACGCCAGCGGTTCGGGAATGTTCACCGTCAAGGATGGCACGCAGATTTTCTACAAGGACTGGGGCCACGGCCAGCCGATCATTTTCCACCACGGCTGGCCCCTTTCCAGTGATGACTGGGATGCGCAAATGCTGTTTTTCCTCAGCAAGGGCTTTCGCGTCATCGCCCATGATCGACGTGGTCATGGTCGCTCCTCGCAAACGGCCATGGGCAACGAAATGGACACCTACGCCGCCGACGTTGCCGAGTTGATGGCGCACCTGAACATCCGCAACGCCGTGCACATTGGCCACTCCACCGGTGGCGGTGAAGTGGCACGCTATGTCGCGCGGTATGGTCGCGGCCGGGTGGCCAAGGCTGTGCTGATCGGTGCTGTGCCGCCGATCATGCTGCGCACCGCAAAAAATCCCGGCGGCCTTGCAATGGAAGTCTTTGATGGTTTGCGCAAGGCGCTCGCGCAGAATCGCAGCCAGTTTTATCGTGACTTCCCGAGCGGACCGTTCTACGGCTTCAATCGCCCAGGTGCGAAAGTGTCTGAGGCGATCGTCGAAAACTGGTGGCGTCAGGGCATGAACGGCGGGATCAAGGCGCAGTACGACTGCATCAGTGCGTTCTCCGAAACCGACTTCACCGATGACCTGAAAAACATCGATGTGCCGACCCTGGTGCTGCACGGTGAAGATGACCAGATCGTGCCGATCACCAATTCGGCTCACCTCTCAATCAAATTGCTCAAGCACGGTACGCTGAAAACCTACCCCGGCCAGCCCCATGGCATGTGCACCACAAACGGCGACACCATCAACGCGGACCTGCTGGCGTTTATCAATGCGTGAGGTTCCAGGGCCGCGCCCTCACGACAAGCCACGTACAGCCCCCTGAAAAGAAAAGCTCCGATCGAGTCGGAGCTTTTTTATTGGGCGAATCACACAGCCGTTGCAGTTATCTACCGGGCCATCATCAACGTCTGATCGAAGGGCAACGCCGGGCGTAATTTTGGCACTACCTGCAATTCAATCGGCGTACCGAAAAACGCCTGGCAGCGCGAACGCAGCCAACGCTGAGCGCAATCGTTGTGCGCAGCGGCACGCCAGACCATGGAAAGCTCCCGCGACGGCAGCAACAGAGGGGCCGGTTCAGCCCTGACACCCTCAACCGAGGCCATGGCCCTGGCCACGTAATCCGGAACGATGACCAGCATGTCGCTCTGCGCCAACAACCTTGGCAAGGCACTGAACTGCGGCACTGCCAGCACCACTTTGCGCCGACGTCCGAGCAGGTCCAGCGCGTGGTCGGTATCGTCTTTGGCTTTGCCCATGGATGACACGATGGCGTGCGGTCGCTCGCAGAACTCATCGAGCGCCAGCAGGCCCGGGCGGGTATCCGAGCGCAGGAGCATTGGCCGGATCGACCGCAGACTCTTGCGTCGGGCGTTGGCCGGCAGATCGAGCGTAGGGCTGATGCCCAAAGAAATCTCGCCATTGAACAGCCGCTGCGACATCTGCTGCTGATCGACGCGCAGCACCACCAAGGCAATATTCGGCGCCTCGCTACGAAGCTGGCGCAGCAATCGCGGGAGCAACGCGTATTCGACATCGTCGGACAGGCCGACCTGAAAGGTCACCTCGCTGGTAGCTGGGTCGAAGGGCTGGCAACGGCTCAACGCCGCGACAACGCCATCCAGCGCCGGCGTCAGGTTGGCGAAAATTTCCTCGGCCCGCCTTGTCGGCTCCATCACCCTCCCCGCACGAACGAACAACGGGTCGTCGAAAAGCACGCGCAAACGGCCCAGCGCTGCACTGATGGTCGGTTGACCGAGAAACAGTTTCTCGCCGACCCGGCTGACGTTGCGCTCATGCATCAGCGTCTCGAAGACCACCAGCAGATTGATGTCGACACGACGGAGTTCATTTCTGTTCATGAAGTTCACCACCCGGCACGCGGCCATTGAGATCGACGGAGAGCTCATAAAGGTTAAGGGCGAGCCTGCCGGGCGTCTGTGGTACTTGGGGACAGCGAGATCATGCGTTAGGTGAGTGTTTTGATACTTGTGTATGAACCGTTTGAAACGATAGCTGCATCGGGCCGCGCAAAGACCGGTGCAATGGCCGTTTTTTCGGGTTTTTTGTCCTAGCTGACGGCGTGCTGCGCCACTACGATGCTTAACCGTCTATCTACTCACGCCCACACCTGCGCAACGTGTCGCACGGCGCTATCGCCAGCGGGACCGTGTCTCTGGTCGGGCATCAACCCGCACGAGCAAACACCGGCCGCCCGGCCAAGGGATTCGCCACAACGTCACAACCTTTTGGGAAAAGAGCAATGAACAACAATCCCATCAGCAACAACCCCAGCGAGCCGGTGGTATTCATCGTCGACGACGATGCCGCGTTGCGCGAATCCCTCGGCAGCCTGTTGCGCTCCATTGGTCTGCGGGTGGAGCTGTTCGGATCGGTCGCCGAGTTCATGACGTATCAACGTCCGGACACGCTGAGTTGCCTGGTACTCGACGTGCGCCTGCAAGGCAGCAGCGGGCTGGATTTCCAGAGTGAACTGGCCGCCGCCGGCATCAACGTGCCGATCGTGTTCATCACCGGACACGGCGATATCGCCATGACCGTGCGCGCCATGAAAGCCGGCGCGGTGGACTTCCTCACCAAACCGTTTCGCGAGCAGGACCTGATCGATGCCGTCTGCGCCGCACACTCGCGGGACAAGCAGCGTCGCGAGTCCGGGCGACATGCCGATGAGCTGCGCGCACGCCATGGGACGCTGACACCCCGCGAGCAAACGGTCATGGCACTGGCGGCCTCGGGCCTGATGAACAAGCAAATCGCCGGGGAAATCGGCCTCAGTGAAATCACTGTGAAGATCCACCGGGGCCAGGCCATGCGCAAGATGGGCGCGCGCTCATTTGCCGACCTGGTGCGCATGGCCGAAGTCATCGCGGCGCTGCCTGCACATCGGTGACCGAATGAAACGATACGGTATGGCTCAAGCCGCCGTGGCTGGCCGGCACCATCAACACTCAAGTTCCGAACAACTAACACTTGGGTATAGCCGGTTCATACGCAGTCATACTGCAAATGACCCAATGCAGCAGTGCCAGCGTAGAAGTCTTCGAATAAGATCTTTATTCAAATAATCATTACTCAATACAACGATTGGTGAACGACAGACAGTCGCCAACAACCGTCATGCCTGAAAAACAACTTCAGACTTTTTAACCTCTTCATCAATACGCCTTTCATAGCGTTTGCCTGCTTCATCGAAAGAACACGACCTGCCGTCCGATAGCAAAAATCTGGAAGAATAAATGTCTATCATCAAACGTCGCGCACAACTTCTTTGTTCAGACGCCTTCACCTGGCTTTGCGCCATAGCGGTCGGCAGCATGATCTATATCACCAACGCGTACCTCGATCTGGACGTTGCGCCGACGTTGTTCTACATCACGCTGGTATTCATGTCAGCGAACATCTTCCCGGTACCGGTATTTCTTGCCGTCGCGTTGGGTTGCCTCACACTGCTGACGGCCGACTTCCTGGTCGATGAAGGTTATCGCGATCACCGCAGCATCGCCGGATTCGTCAGGTGCCTGATCGCGCTGACGACCATTTCCCTGCTCGCGTTGCGCAGCAAACGCGCCACTGAAACGCTGCGGCGCAAGGAAGCGTTCTTTCTGGGCGCACAGAAACTTACCCACACCGGCAGTATCGGTTTCATCATTGATAAAAAAGTCAGCGTGTCATGGTCGCAAGAGTCGTCGCGTATTTTCGAGTATTCGCCGGACGTCACCCCGACACTGGCGCTGGTCAAGTCACGCACTCATCCCGACGACCTGCCGGTTATCGATCAGGTGCTGGAGCAGTTTGCGCGCCGGCAGGAGCTGGTCGAAGTCGAGCATCGGCTGCTCATGCCGGATGGTCGGATCAAGCACGTGCAGATGATCGCCAGCCCGTTGCCCAGACATCGCGGTCGCACGCAATACGCCGGGGCGCTGATGGACGTCACCGCCAGCAAACAGTCGGAAGAGGCGTTGTTTCACTCGCAAGCCACCCTCGCCCACGTCACGCGCCTGACTTCCATGGGCGAACTGGCGGCCTCCATCGCCCACGAAATCAATCAGCCGCTGGCAGCGGTCATTACCAGCGGTGAATCCTGCAAACGCTGGATCAACCGGCCCGAACCCAACCTGGAAGAAGCCCGCCGTTCGCTGGACCGGATCATTCAAAACTCGGTCAGGGTCTCCGATGTCATCGCCTGTATTCGAGCGTTATCGCGACACAGCGAGGTGCAGCGCAATGTCGAAGTGTTCGACGACATCGTCAGTGACTCGCTGACACTCATGCAACACGACATCTGCTTCCATGAGGTTCGCCCGCACGCCCAACTGGGCACAAGCAGCGCACTGATCAAAGGCGACCGGGTGCAGCTGCAGCAAGTCATCATCAATCTGATCATCAACGCCTGCCAGGCCATGGCCAACGTGCATGAACGGGCCCGGACGCTGCGGATCACCACCTCGATCCTGCACAACGAGGCCGTGCTTGAAATCGCCGACTCCGGCGTCGGCATTGCCGAAGACATCCTGCCTTCACTGTTCGATCCGTTCTTCACGACCAAGCCAACGGGCCTGGGAATGGGGCTCTCGATTTGCCGCTCGATCATTGAATTCCACGGCGGGCGCATCTGGGTCAACAGCACCGAGGGCGTCGGCACGCAGTTTGTGTTTGCGATTCCATTGGCTGCGCTCGAACACGATCAATGACCGTCATACATCCCTGACGTCGCCCGGTGGCGATATGGAGATCCGCATTGTCTATCGAAAGTACAAACCCTGGCGCTGGACCCGAAACCCCGCAATCAGGCCGTACCGTTGTTTTCGTCGCGTACCCGCAAATGGGCCTGCTGGATCTGACCGGTGCGCAGACCGTGTTCTGGGCAGCGACCTGCAGACTGGCGCAACTCGGTTTGCCCGGTTATGCCTTGCACACCGCGAGCCTGCAAGGCGGACCGGTCCAGACCGGCGAAGGCCTGGTGGTGCAAACCCGGCGGCTGGATGAGCTAAGCGACGAGCCGATCAATACGCTGATTGTTCCGGGCTCGGCGTCCATCCGCCAGGCCATGCTCGACAACGCGCCGCTGGTGGACTGGTTGCGCGTCACCTCAGCCACGGCCAGCCGTACGACGTCGGTGTGCAGCGGCGCTTTTTTCCTGGCCCAGGCGGGCTTGCTCGATGGCCTGCGCGTGGCGACACACTGGTTGATGGCTGACATGTTCGAGCGGCTGTTCCCCAGGGTCGAGCTGGATCGCGAGGCCATCTTCGTCCACCAGGCATCGGTGTGGACCTGCGCTGGCGTCAGCGCTGGGATCGATCTGGCGCTGGCACTGGTCGAGGCCGATCACGGTCGCGAGCTGGCCATGCAGGTCGCCCGGCGCATGGTGGTGTACTACCGACGCCCGGACAACCAGAAACAGTGGAGTCCGCTGCTGCAATCACAACATTCAATCGCGCACGAGCGCTAGCCGGAGACGGTGGTCATGAACGCACCGCACAAACTGTATTTGGTCAGTCACCCGCCCTGCGTCACCCGCTATGGCACGCACACATCGTTGTCCACCGCTGAGCGCGTGGAGATCATCGACGCATTGACGCAGACCCTGAGCGCGACGCTGAGCATTCTGGCGCGGCTCAGGCACAGCCAGCAGACACTGCACGCTGTCAGCTTTTTACCGGTGCAGACGCTGTTTCGCAGGCTGTTGAATGCCAATACCCGTTACGCCGACTTTCTCGTCACCGGCATCACCGACCTGGGCGGCCATGCCCAGCGCGACGCGCTCTACCACCTCAATGAGGCTCCCGAACCTTTATGCTTTGCCGACTGCCTTAAAGGCATTGACCGCGCCCTGCGCCGACTGCGGGCCGCCGATGCCTTGTTCCGCGACTGTCGCGCCAGCGCAATTGCCAACAACGATTGCGCCAGCCGACAACTCTTTGAAGCCTGCACTCGACATAACAGTTACTTTCTTTCGTTAATCAACAACCATTTATTTGCTGAACATTGATTAACTTTCGCAACTAACAAAAAAACCAACTAAACATACCCACGTATACTATCCCACAATTTTTGAAAGCGTATCTTGCAAGTATGGCGGGCGCGACAGACACCCGCAAAGAACGCAAGGTTTCCCATGTTCAACTCAGCTATTGTTTCAGTTGTCGATGATGACGAACTTGTTCTGGTTTCAATGGACAGTTTGTTGCGGTCTTGCGGTTATACGGTCAAGACATTCAACAGCGCTTTTGCATTTCTTGAATCGAGCGCGCCAGAGCAGACCGGGTGTCTGATTTCCGACATTCAGATGCCGGGCATGTGCGGGGTCGAAATGTACGAGGCACTGGCGGCCAGGAAGATCCACATTCCGACGATCTTCATCACCGGCAAGCCAGGCCTGCCCCCTGAATTCAGCACCCGTGTGAAGACGCCGGAAGGCTACTTCTCCAAACCCTTCCATACCGAGGCACTGCTGGCCTGCATCGCGCAGGCGCTGATGCGCGGACGTTGAGCCCCAAAAAAGAGCCGCCTCCCTGCCCGACCGATAAACCTCAAAGTAAAAAAGGCCCCGCAAGTGATGAACTTGCGGGGCCTGATTTTTATCGAGCCCGGCCGAATGCAGCCAGGCCGCCGACAGCCGATCAGTAATCCCAGAACGCTGCAATCCAGCGGAACGCATCGCCATCGACCGCCACGCGGCCCACCGACGGGAACGGCAGGTGGGTGGCGACAAACCACTCGCCACTCGCCGCCGCCTCACGCATCAGGCGTACGCGGACACGCACCGACTCTTCAGGATCATGCTCGAAACCGTTGTGCCATTCCGGATGCTCGAAGGCCACCGGAAACAGGGCGTCGCCAGCAAAGGTCAGGCGTTCGCCGCCCGAGTTGACGTAGACAATGCTGTGCCCCGGCGTATGCCCGCCGGTGAGTTTCACCACCACCCCCGGCGCCACTTCGTATTCATCCTCGAAGGTGCGCACCTGGCGGCGGTAATCGTTGATGAACTGATTGGCCGTCGCGCGCAGAACGTCAGGCACCGGCGCCGGCATGACGGTCTGGGTGAAGTCCGGCGTCTCCCAGAACTCGACCTCTTTCGCCGAGACGTGGATACGCACGTCCGGACGCAGCCGGCTCTTCACTTCATCCACCAGCAGACCGCCGACATGGTCCATGTGCATGTGCGTGATCACGATGTCGGTCACGGCTGCCAGATCGATTCCGGCCGCTTCCAGCCGTTTCGGCAGCTGGCCGGCCCGAGGGAAACCGGGAAACTGCCCGCCCAGTCCGGCGTCGACCAGTATGATCTGCTCGCCGCTGCGCACCACCAGCACGTTGAGTGCCCAGTCAAACGCATCAGGCCCCAGGAACATGTCCTTGAACCAGGCGGCGCGAGCCTGCGGGTCGGCATTTGTGGACATGGTCGAGGTCGGCAGCGGCAGCACGCCGTCGCTGATCACCACCACGTCGATGTCGCCGACCTGCAGTGCGTAGCGCGATGGCACCAGCTCCTGCGCCGGAGCGAATGGCTGGCGGGTGACGGACGCCTGCCGGTCATCGGTTGCGTTGGTTTGATTGGAGTGATTCAGATACGTTGACATGGTCGCTTTCCTCTTGGCTGAGTCAAAATTTCCCGGACGAATGCCCTTGCTGGCGCAAGCGCTGAATGGCGCGCCTTGAAATCGAGTGTGCATCGCGACCACGACGTCCAACACCATACGCGGGTATAGGGCTTGAACCACATCGACCGAGTAACGCCGCTGTTGAGGTGGCTGTGGCCCATACCAATGTATATTCGCGCTCCTGCCCGCAAACACCGACACTACGGCGCACCGGATCGCCGAAAAGCGGGCGATCATCAGGTCCCTGAGCAGTCATGAACTCTATTTTTCACCAACCCGACCCTCTCACCTGCTTGCTCGCGCAACCGCGCATGCTGGTGTTCCTGGCGTATCCGCAGATGGGCTTGCTGGACCTGACCGGCGCACAAACCGTGTTCTGGGCTGCGTCCAAGGCGATGGCCGAACGCGGCTTGCCTGGCTACGCGTTGCACACCGCCAGCCTGGAAGGCGGATTGATCGCCACCGCCGAAGGGCTGTCGGTCAACACCTTGGCCCTGCGCACCTTTGACGAGACAACCATCGATACGCTGATCGTGCCCGGTGCGCCGAACATCCGTCAGGCCATGCTCGACAACGTTGCGTTGGTCGACTGGCTGCGCGCGGCATCGGCCAAGGCCAGACGCACCGCCTCGGTGTGCAGCGGCACCTTTCTGCTGGCCCAGGCCGGGCTGCTGGAAGGCTTGCGCGCAACCACGCACTGGGGCATGTGCGACATGCTCAAGGGTGGTTTTCCGAGTGTCGATGTCGACCTTGATGCGATCTACATCCAGCAAGGCAACGTCTGGACTTCCGCCGGGGTCACCACCGGGATCGACATGGCGCTGGCGCTGGTCGAGGCCGATTGCGGCCGCGCCGTGGCGTTGAAGGTGGCGCGGGAGCTGGTGGTTTTTCTCAAACGCCCTGGCGGTCAGGCGCAGTTCAGCCAGTTGCTGCAAGCGCAGATCGACGACAGAGGCTGCTTCGAAGAATTGCACCTGTGGATCAGCGAAAACCTCGGCGACCCGCAATTGAGCGTCGAATCGCTGGCCCGACAGGCGCAGATGAGCCCGCGCAATTTCGCGCGGGTCTACAAACGCAAGATCGGCCGCACGCCGGCCAAGGCACTCGAGCTGTTTCGCCTGGAAGCGGCGCGACGAATGCTCGAAGACTCTCAGCGCAACATCGACCAGATCGCGCAGTTGTGCGGGTTCGGCGACGAGGAACGCATGCGCGACACCTTCTACCGTCACCTCTCGGTCTCGCCCCGGGAATACCGCAGCCGGTTCTCGCGCTGACGCCAAACAGCGCAATGGCGCCGGGCTCGCAGACGTTCAAATACTGTCGCTATACACACGTATAAGTACGCCGCCGAACCGAGCGGCGTATCGTGCGGCAATGCGGGCGTCCTCGACGGGCTACCCGAGATCAGCCCTGGTAAAGCAATGTCCCACACCGCTGTTGTATCGGTTGTCGATGATGATGAGTCCGTGCGCATGGCGCTGGACAGCCTGTTGCGCTCTCACGGCTACACCGTGCAGTTGTACCCGAACGCGGAGGCTTTTCTGGCGATGAAGGCGCCGCACCGCCCCGGCTGCATCATCTCGGACATCCAGATGCCCGGTCTGTCCGGCATCGAGATGTACGATGAGCTGTGCGCCCGAGGCGTGCGCATCCCGATCATTTTCATCACGGGTTACCAGGGGCGTCCGCCACGGGTCAACGCAGCATTCCCCGAGCCCCTCGCCTATTTCCCTAAACCCTTCCCGTGCGGCGAACTCATCACCTGCATCGAAAGCGCATTCAATCGCGCCGTTTGACTGCCCTCTTTCTATACCTGTGTATACCCCAACCCATACCTAAGCATGTCGGCACTGACCCTATGTAGAAGTGTCGCGCCGCACCTTCCCCGATAGCATCTTCCCCAGCGAATCGAACCGGCTCTGCGGTTGTTCACAACCACCTGCTTCGTGCAGAGCAGCAGACGGTCACGCATGAACGGACAATCCGTTCAACGACCAGAATTTCCACAGGAGTCATCCGATGAAACAGCACATTTTAGTGATAGGCGCAGGGTTTGGTGGAGTCTGGAGCGCCCTGAGCGCCGCACGTCTGCTGGACCAGCATGATCGTAACGACGTGCAGATCACCGTCCTCGCGCCCCAGGCAGAACTGCGCATCCGTCCGCGCTTCTACGAGCCGAATGTCCACAACATGAAAGCGCCGCTGGGTGAACTGTTCGATGCCGTGGGCGTGAAATTCGTCAAAGGCATCGCCGACAACATCGACACCGCCAGCAAGCAAGTGACCTACAGCGATGCCTTCGGCACACAAGGCACGCTGAACTATGACCGACTGGTATTGGCTGCCGGCAGCCGAGTAATCCGGCCACCGCTCAAAGGCATGATCGAACACGCCTTCGATGTCGATCAGATCGAAGAAGCAGCACGCCTCGAAGCCCATATCAAGTCGTTGAAGGACCAGCCGTCGAGCGCTGCGCGTAATACCGTGGTGGTCGCCGGTGGTGGTTTTACCGGGATCGAAACCGCCACCGAAATGCCGGCCCGCCTGCGTGCCGCACTGGGTGACGATGCGCCGATCAGGGTCATCGTGGTGGATCGCGCGCCGCAAATCGCCGCGACGCTGGGTGACGGTATTCGGCCCTCCATTGTGGAAGCGTCCCGAGAGTTGGGCATTGAATGGATAGTCGACGCCTCGGTGGCCTCGGTCGATGCCGGCGGCGTGACCCTGGCCGACGGCAAACGGATCGAGTCCAGCACCGTCGTCTGGACCGTTGGCTTCCGCGCCAGCCCGCTCACCGAACAGATTCCGGGCAGCCGTGATCCGCAAGGTCGCCTGCACGTCGACGGTCACCTGAAAGTGCTGGGGCACGTGGATGTCTTCGCTGCCGGCGACGTCGCTTATGCCGCCACGGATGACCTCGGAAACTACGCCGCGATGTCCTGCCAGCATGCAATCAGCCTGGGCCGTTATGCCGGCAACAATGTGGCCGCTGACCTGATCGGTGTCGCACCGGTCACCTACCGCCAGCCCAAGTACGTGACCTGCCTTGACCTCGGTGCCTGGGGCGCGGTGTTCACCGAGGGATGGGACCGTCAATTGAAACTGGTCGGGCAAGAGGCCAAAGACCTCAAGACCCAGATCAACACCGTGTGGATTTACCCGCCGGCCGCCGATCGTGCAACCGCACTCGCCGCGGCCGACCCATTGATTCCGGTGGCCTGATCACCCGACGGTTCACACTTCCCTATCGCTGCGCATTCCCAGGCGCCCGCCACGGTTTTTTTGGCGGGCGCTTTTTTATGCAGAACTCACAAAGCGTCGGGCGGCAATAAACGGCTCTCTAGCGTTGACGCGATGGATCCGCCACCAGAATGTCTTCCAGAAAGTCGATGAACACATTAATACGACTGGAGCCCCGGTGATTGGGTAGATACAACGCATTGATGCAGCAGCTCGCATTACCGGGGTTGACTTCATAACCCTCCAGCAGCCGCGTCAACCGACCGGCCTCGACGTCGGCGCGCACCAGCCAGTCGGCCAGCAGGGCCACCCCGCGCCCCGCCACCGCTGCTTCGCGCAGGATATCGGCGTTGTTGCTTTGCAGGCGGCCATGGACATTGAGCTGGATGGTTTCCTCGTCGCCCTGGAACGTCCAGTGCTGGTGCGAACCCGCGTAGTCGAAGCGCAGGCATTGATGCTCGAGCAAGTCTCGTGGATGCGCCGGCATAGCGTGACCGCTCAGGTAATCCGGACTCGCCACCACCCAGCGCTGGAAGCCGCCCACCCGCTTGCTGACGATATCGTCACTGACCACCGATGATCCCAGGCGCACCGAGACATCGATCTGCTCGCTCAGCAGATCGCTGACCTGATCGCTCAACGACACACTGATTTCAAGCCCCGGATGGCGGTCGAGCAATACCCCCAGTTGCGGCGCAATGATCTGCCGGCCGAACTCCACCGGCACGCTGATGCGCAGGCGTCCCTGCGCTTCGCTGCCACGGTCGGCGACAACCGCGTCGGCCTCATCGATGGCATCGAGAATGGCCACCGCTTTCTCGAAATAGGTTTGGCCGGCGACCGTCACGCTGGTGTTGCGTGTCGTGCGGTTGAGCAGGCTGGCGCCCAATTCGTGTTCCAGCCCCGCCACCTGGCGTGTCACCGAAGAAGTGGAGATGCCGAGTTTGCGCGCCGCCGAGGAATAACCACCGCAACGGACGGTTTCAACGAACATCTTCAGTGCCAGCAACTTGTCCATAAGTGGAGCCCGATCGAAAGGAAACGGTGATGATTGTGCATCACCGTTCGCCAATCGTCTTGTAGGACCGTGCTTCATCGGACTCAGCGGTGCCTGCGGTTCAGGCATCGGCTTTGCGGCTCAGGAACAACGCCAGGGCCAGCGCCGGCAGCAACGCCACGGACACGGCGGACAGGTTCCAGCCAAAATGCTCGTAAAGCGGACTGGCGACCAACGATCCCAGCGCGCCGCCGACGAAGATGCTGGTCATGTACACGGCATTCAGCCGGGCCCGGCTGTGCGGATCGAGGGCGTACACCTCGCGCTGACCCAGCACCATGTTCAGTTGCACGGCGAAATCCAGCAGCACCGCGCAAACCACCAGCCAGACATAACTGCTGCCCGGCAGCGCGGCGATCAGCAACGAGGCTGGCGCCAGCAACAGTGCAACGAGCGTCCCGCGCCGACCGTGCCCGGCATCGGCCAGCCGCCCGGCAATCGGCGCTGCGACCGCGCCGACGGCGCCGACCAGGGCAAATATCGCCACTTGTGCCTGACTGAAACCGTGGTGCCGCATCAGCTCAATCGGTGCGAGGGTCCAGAACAGGCTGAAGCTGGCGAACAGCAAGCCCTGATACAGCGAACGCTGGCGCAGAACCGCGTGCCGACGGGCCAGCGCAAACACCGAGCCGATCAGCGCAGCGTACGTCGCCTGATGGCTCGGGACGCGGCGCGGCAAGGCAATCGCCGTGATCAGGGCGATGACGGCCATCAGTGCCGCCGCGCTGAAAAACACCCCGCGCCAGCCGAACACTTCCACCAGCAGACTCGACAGTGGTCGCGACAGCAGAATGCCCAGCAACAGGCCACTCATGATGTTGCCCACCACCCGGCCACGGCTCGCCTCGGGCGCCAGATGCGCGGCCAACGGCACCAGAATCTGCACCGCCACCGAAGTCAGGCCGATCAGCAACGACAGGACAAGGAACATCGACGGCGAATGCGTCAGGCCGGCGCACAACAGCGTCACGCTCGCCGCGAGGGTAAACCCGACCACCAGCCGACGGTTTTCCATCAGGTCGGCCAGCGGCACCAGCAACAGCAGGCCCAGCGCATAACCGAACTGCGTGAGTGAAACGATCAGACTGGCATTGGCGCTGGACAGGCCGATCTGCGGCGCGATCAGTTCGACGATCGGCTGAGCGTAATAAAGGTTGGCCACGACCGCGCCGCAGCAGAATGCCAGGAACGCGACCATCAGGCCGGAAAGAGAAGCGGATGGTTCGGCCTTGGCCGCCGCTGCCGGATTGCCCGTGAGCATGATGACACCTCGATGAGTTGGGAAAGTGACGCCAAGGCTAAGGGTCGCGCAGGCCTTCGAGTATCCATCCCAAAGGCAATTGAGTGATGCGCCAAATGCAACGACCCTCGGCGTTGCACTTGGCGCAACGTGCTATTGCGCGGTCTGGCAATACTCGGACGTATGCACCTTCTCTACCCTTGGGCACCTGGCGCAGGGCTTTGCATCGGCGCCCTTCCCCGGTCGTTCAGGAGTTGTCGAAGATGCCGAATCCGTCCCTCACGCCCACCGCGTGCCTCTTGGGCAACCGCTCATGAACGGCCATTTCATGAAATCCAGAGCGCTATGGGTCAGCGCGGCAGCCCTCGCGTCGATCGGTGCGATCGCGGCCCTGGCGCTGATGTGGCGGCCGGCAATTGCGCCGGTCGAACGCCCGCAAACCTTCGATTCCGCACAACTGCAACGCGGCGCGCGCGTCGTCGAGGCGGGCGACTGTGCGGTGTGTCATACGCGGCCCGGCGGCCAATACCTGGCCGGCGGACTGCCGCTGGTGACGCCGTTCGGCACCCTCTACAGCACCAACATCACCCCGGATCCACAGACCGGCATCGGCCAATGGTCGTTGCCGGCCTTTGAGCGGGCGATGCGTGAAGGGATCTCCCGCGACGGCCACTTCCTGTACCCGGCCTTCCCCTACGTTCATTACCGGCGCATGAGCCAAGACGACATCGCCGACGCCTATGCGTACCTGATGAGCGGCCCGGCCGTGGACTCGCCGCCACAACAGAACCGCATGAACTTCCCGATGAACATCCGGCCTCTGGTGTCGTTCTGGAACCTGCTGTTCCTGCATGGGCAGCCGATGACGCCGCTGGCGGAGCAATCGCAGGGGTGGAATCGCGGGCGTTACCTGGTCGAGGGGCCCGGTCACTGCGCGGGCTGTCATTCGCCGTTGAACCTGATCGGCGCCGAAAAGTCCGGCGAAAACCTGGCCGGCGGCAGCGTGGATGGCTGGGACGCGCCTTCACTGCTGGGCATGGCGCACCGGGCAAACCCGTGGAGCAGCGAGCAACTGGTGAGTTACCTGCGGGCCGAAGTGGTCGACGGACACGGCACGGCAGCGGGCCCGATGCGCCCGGTCAGTCTCGGTCTGGCGCGCTTGCCCGTGGAAGATGCCCAGGCGATTGCCGAATACCTGCTGAGTCTGCCGGCGAAAACCGCGATCAACGAAATCCCGAGCGCCAGCGCTGAACCTGCGGATCGATCCTCTGGCGCGCTGCTGTTCGCCAGTGCCTGCGCCGGCTGCCATGCCCAAGGCGCGCCGATGCGTGACATCGACGGACGCCCGGCACTGGATCGCACCTCGGCGCTGCAGTCCGCCAGCCCGCGCAACTTTGTGAAAACCGTACTCGAAGGCATCCTGGCAGAACCCGGCCAACCGGGACCGGTGATGCCCTCGTTCGCCGCCAGTCTCGATAACACCCAACTCAACGCCCTGGCCGTCTACCTGCGCCATCAGGCCAGCCCCGATCAACCGTGGACCGACCTCCCTGCCACCCTCCAAGCGCTACGTCAGGAGACGAAATGACTCAGATCACCCTCAACGTCAACGGATCTTCCCGGGCTCTCGAGCTGGAACCGGACATGCCGCTGCTCTATGCGCTGCGCAATCACCTGGGCCTGAACGGCGCCAAGTACGGGTGTGGCCTGGGCCAATGCGGCGCCTGCACCGTCATCGTCGATGACCAACCGGTGTTTTCCTGCCTGACACCCTGCGCGGGTCTTGAGGGCAAAAAGGTGCGGACGGTCGAGAGCCTGGGCACGGCCAAACGCCCCGGCACTCTGCAGCAAGCATTCATCGACAAGCAGGCCGCTCAATGCGGTTACTGCATCGCCGGCATGTTGATGCGTGCGCAGGCACTGCTGGAAAGCAATCCGCATCCCGACGGACAGACCATTCGCGAACACATGTCCGTCAACCTGTGCCGCTGTGGCACGCATTTGCGCATCATCGAGGCGATCAGCGTTGTCGCCCGGCAAAACGGGAGTGCGCAATGACCACGATCAATGAGGTCGATCACAGTCGCCGTGCGTTCCTGCGCGGGGGCGCGCTGCTGGTGGCGTTTGCTTTGGTGCCGGTCTCGCGCCGCGCCCTGGCTGACACCGAAGTCGATACCCTCGGCACGGTCGTCTTGGCGCCGGACCTGCCCGGCAGCCTGCGCACCAACCCCTGGCTCGATGCGTGGATCCGCGTCGGCCACGACGGCATCACCGTCTACACCGGCAAGGTCGAACTGGGCACCGGGGTCAAAACCGCGTTACTGCAAATTGCCGCTGAACGGCTGGAGGTCTCCCCGACCGCGATCAACCTGCTCACCGCCGACACCGCACTCACGCCGAACGAAGGCTACACCGCCGGCAGCCACACGATTTTTGACAGCGGCACCGCGCTGTTCAACGCGGCGGCACAAGTGCGCGAGATGCTGCTGGAATCGGCCGGACGCAGCTGGAACGTTGCGCCGGCGCTGCTGACGACTCGCGACGGCAGCATTCTCGGCCCGACCGGGCAACACATGTCTTACGCCGACGCCGTGCAGCAGGTCGATCTGCACCGCTATGCAACGTCCGAGTCACCCTCGATGCCGCCGGCGTCGTTCAAGCTCATCGGCCATTCGCTGCCACGCCTGGACATTCCGGGCAAAGTCAGCGGCGGCGCCGCGTTCGTGCAGGACATTCGCCTGCCGGGCATGCTTCACGCCCGGGTCATCCGCCCGCCGCGTCCCGGCTGCACGCTGGAAGCCATCGATATTGAATCGATCAAGGCGCTGTCCGGGGTGGTGCAGGTGATTCGCGACGGCAATTATCTGGCCGTGGTGGCGCGGGACGAATGGCAGGCGATCAAAGCCATGCGTCATGGATACGCATCGGCGCGCTGGAGCGGCGGACAGGCGATTCCCGAATCGCGGGACATCCACACCTTGCTCAAACGCCTGCCCTCGCGTCGTTATCCGATCAGCCATGAAGGCACGCCCCAGGGCGCGACCGCCAACCAATACCGCGCCCGGGTGACCAAGCAATATCTGATGCATGGTTCGATCGGTCCGTCCTGCGCCGTGGCCTGGTTCAAGGACGGCACCCTCACCGTCTGGACCCACACCCAGGGCGTGTACCCGTTGCGCGCCGGAATCGCCGAGATGCTGCGGCTGCCACCCGAGCGCGTGCGCTGCATCCACACTGAAGGCTCCGGCTGTTACGGCCACAACGGCGCGGACGATGCAGCAGCCGACGCGGCGTTGATTGCCATGCGCGTACCGGGCACGCCGGTGCGGGTGCAATGGATGCGCGAGCAGGAAAACCTCTGGGAGCCCTACAGCTCGGCGATGGTCACCGAGGTGCAAGCCAACCTTGACCCACAGGGTCGGCTGCAGGACTGGAACTATGAGCTGTGGACCACGCCGCACAACGAACGCATCGTCAACGCCGGGCGCTTGCTGCCCGCACGCCTGCTGGCCCGGCCGTTCGCTTCCGCACCGTCGGTGCCGATCGCTCAGCCCGAAGGCGACGGCGATCGCAACGCAGTGCCGCTGTACACCGTGGCCTCCTCGCGGATCGACATGAACTTCGTCACCGAAATGCCGTTCCGCACCTCGGCCATGCGCTCGCTGGGCGCCCACATCAACGTCTTCGCCATCGAAGCCTGCATCGACGAGCTGGCCGCCAAGGCCGCAGTCGATCCGGTTGCCCTGCGCCTGGCGCACCTGACCGATCCTCGGGCACGGGCTGTTGTGGAACGGGTGCGCGATGCAATCGACTGGCCGCACAAAAGCAGCGACCCCGGCGCAGGTCTTGGCTTCGCCTTCGCGCGCTACAAAAACATCATGGGTTACTGCGCCATTGCCGTGCGTCTGCGGGTGCATCCGCAAACCGGCGAAGTGCAGATCGATCACGTCGTCACCGCAGTGGACGTGGGGCAGATCGTCAGCCCCGATGGCCTGCGCAACCAGGTCGAGGGCGGGATCGTGCAGTCCACCAGCTGGACGCTGTATGAAAAGGTCGCCTATGACGCCGGCGGCATCCGCAGCTACGACTGGAGCGGCTACCCGATCCTGCGTTTCTCGCAACTCCCCAAAAAGGTCGACGTTCACCTGCTCGACCAGCCGGGGCAACCGTTTCTGGGGGCCGCCGAAATCGTCCAGGGCCCCATGGCGGCTGCCATCGGCAACGCCGTGGCGAATGCCACCGGACGGCGCTGGCTGAACCTGCCCCTGACCCGCTCGCAGCAGCCTGCCTGAACCGCGCCACGTTGCATTTCACGCAATGCAGCGTGGCGTCGCGTGTGGATTATCAAGCACCGGACAGCCGCTTAACGTAGGGCCATCCGGTGTCGGACCCAATGTCCGACACCGCCCTGCCGATCCTTTTCGAAGACTGGAGAACCCCATGACACAACAACTGTTCCGTCCCATCGCCCTCGGCCCCTACACACTTCCCCATCGGGTGGCGATGGCGCCGTTGACTCGCTCCCGTGCCGGGCAACCGGGCGACATCCCGACATCCATGAACGCCGAGTACTACCGCCAGCGGGCGAGCGCCGCGCTGATCATTACCGAGGCGACGCAGATTTCCCGTCAGGGCCAGGGGTATGCGTGGACGCCTGGCATCTACAACGACGAACAGGTGCAAGCCTGGCGCGAAGTCAGCCGCCAGGTACACGAGGCTGGCGGGTTGATCTTCATGCAGCTGTGGCATGTGGGCCGCGTATCGCACCCAAGCTTTCAACCGGACAACGGGCTGCCGGTGGCGCCGAGCGCATTGCCGGTGCCGGGCAAGACCTTCATCGTCGATGCCGAGGGCAACGGTGTCTGGGGCGACGTGCCGGTGCCGCGCGCACTGCAGGTTGCGGAAATCGCCGACATCATCAACGACTACCGCCGCGCCGCCCGCAATGCACTGAACGCCGGGATGGATGGCGTGGAAATTCACGCGGGCAACGGCTATCTGCTGGACCAGTTCATCAACAGCAACAGCAACCAGCGCACCGACGGTTATGGCGGCACCCTGGAAAACCGTGCGCGCCTGTTACTGGAAGTGGTGGCGGCCGTGGTCGACGAAGTCGGTGCCGACCGTGTCGGCGTGCGCCTGACGCCCATGGGCCGCTTCATGGGCATGGGTGATGAATCGCCGGAAGCCACGTTCGGCTACATCGTGAGTTCGTTGAACCGCTGGAAACTGGCGTATCTGCATCTGGTCGAGCCGGCCGTGGTCGGCACCGTCAAGGACGAGAATTTCGATCCACGCTGGGACGCGATCATCGCTCAGTTGCGTGATGCCTGGGGTGGCGTGCTGATGATCGCCGGCGGCTACGACCCCGAGTCGGCGGAACAGGCCCTGGCCGACGGTCGCGCCGACATCATCGCGTTTGGCCGACCGTTTCTGGCCAACCCTGATCTGCCTCGGCGAATCCGCGAAGGCCTGACGCTCAACGCACCAGACCCAAGCACGTTCTTTGGCGGCGATCAGCGTGGTTACGTTGACTACCCGACCCACGCCTGACCCGCTGACCGCAGGGCGCTGACCGAGGGAATTTAATAACTCTTCAGGATTGTTTAAGGACTTTAAAGGGCGTCGACGCAGAGACTTTGCACAACGATAAGGAGAGCAAACATGAGCCCGCAATCGCTGATTTCCGACCATCCACGCCCCCTGATGCGCCCGCTGGGATCGTTGACCAGTTGGCAGGAACGTCGCGCCAAGGAACTGATGTTCAGGGACCTGAGCCGCAGCGCGCGCATCAGCGAGATCGCCGGCCTCTGCAATCTTTCGCGCAGTCATTTTTCCCGTGCGTTCAAAAAGAACACCGGGTACTCACCGCAGGAGTGGTGGCTGAGGATGAAGATCGAGAAAGCCAAAAGCCTGCTGATCACTTCGATGCCGATCACCGAAGTCGTCTACGAATGCGGGTTTTCGGACCATTCGCACTTCACCCGCACCTTCAACCGCCTCGAAGGCATGCCGCCCCGAGAGTGGCGTCGCGCCTTCGTCGCCAACCGCGCGCCCATCGCGCTTCAGTTGCCTGCCATCGAACTCGACGCTGCACTCTGGAGCGTGCACAACGCTGGGCACGCCCACCCCTCGCACGCTTGACCTGATCGAACCTGACGTTACCCGCTCCTCCCCTTTGGCCGCTGATGCGGCCTTTTTTTATCCGGCGCCAGCCGGTTCCAGCGGCAGGTCGAAACTGAGTCGGGCACCCTGCTCGCTGTCCTCGATCAGCAATGTCCCGCCATGTGCGCCGATCACCGATCTGCAGATGGCCAGGCCCATTCCCATGCCGCTGCCCTTGGTGGTGTAAAAGGCATCGAATACCTGCTCGCGCTGAGGCACGCCAATCCCCGGCCCGTTGTCCTGGAACGTCACCCGCACATGGCCGTCCCTGACGGTGGAGCTGATGACGATGCGCCCGTCCGGGACCCCGGCGCCGGCGATCGCCTCCATCGCATTGTTGATCAGGTTGTACACCACCTGCTGGATCTGCACCGAGTCGCCCCACACCTGACATTGCGCTTCGAGTCGGGTGTGCAGGGCGACGTTGCGGTTGGTCAGCTCGGTCGCCGTCAGTTGAACGACACCACTCACCAACTCGTCGATTTGCACCGGCAAGCGCTTGAGCGGCGCCTGCCTGGCCAGTGCGCGCAAGGCCTGGACAATGTCGGCGGCCCGCGTGCTGTCCGAGCGGATGTCTTCCAGGCCCTGAATCGCCTCGTCCAGATCGGGCTTTTCACGCTTGAGCCAGCGCAGGCTGGCCGAGGCATTGGACTGAATGCCAAGCAGCGGCTGACTGATCTCGTGGGCGATGGAGGCTGAAAGTTCGCCCATGACCTTGAGGTGCGAGTTGCGCGCCAGTTCGGCGCGGGAGCTGCGCAGATCCGCTTCCATCTGCGCCCGCAGGCGGTTGTCTTCCACCAATTGCGCATACAGCCGGGCGGTCTCCAGCGACACCGCTGCCTGGGAGGCAAGAATTTCCAGCATGGTCAGCCGTTCGGCACCGAACAGGCCGGGCACCAGGCTGTTTTCCAGATAGACCAGACCGATCAACGTGCCTTGTCTGAGCAGCGGCAGGCACAACATCGAGCGGGTCTGCCGCCGACGCAGATCGGCGCCATAGGCTTCGGGGCAATCGACCCGCACATCGTCGAGCACCAGGGGTGCACGAGTGCGCATCGTTGCATTGAGCACCGACGCAGGCGCCAGCGCTTCAAGCGCCTGGTCGCTGCCCAGCGCAATCATCAGATTGCCGGCTTCCATCGACGCAGCGGCCGCCAGGCGCAGGTCGCCTTCAGCGACCATCATCAGCACACCTTGGTCAGCCCCGGCCTGAACCATCAGGTGGTTCATCAAGGTCTCGACCAGCCGATCCAGCAAGACCTCCTGGGAAAGTGCCCGCGCGGCCTCGATACCCGCCTCCAGGTCCAGCCGGCCCCGGTTGATCGGTTGTGAAGGTTGCGAAGCGGGTTCCGTGCGCAGAAACGGATGGCGGTTTTCCAGTTGCCGCGCCTTGGCGCTCGCCCCCCAGAGGTCGTAGCAATCCCGGGCAAAACGCAGGTGGTGATGAGCCCCCGAGACCAGCTCATTGGACATGCAGACGTCAGCCAGTTGCTCGTGCGCCAGTGCCTGTTCGTGAACGAAACCGGCGCCCGCCGCTGCGATCTGCGATTGATCGAAGCAACGGATGGCAATCAGATCCTGACCGCGCAAGCGCGCGATCACGCCCTCGATCAACAGCAGTTTGTTGCGGAATGTCGCCGGATTGAGCGCGGCCCATGAAAGAAATCGCTGGCGTTGCTGCTCAAGCACTTGCAGCTTTCGCTCAACGTCACCCGGCACTTGCGCACTGGCCAGTGCGAGGCTGCGAAAGAGATGGTAATCGGCAAGATTGATATGCGCAGGAATGGACCAGGCCACCGTCGCGGCGTCTTCGAAACGCCGCCAGGCATACAGCGCATCGCCTGCATAAAAGGCCGACATGCCGGAATACAGCCACGACAGGAACAACGTCGACTGCGAAACACTGGCGCGATCGATGGGGCCGAAACGGTCGTGTTCCACGCCCTCCAGTTCAGACAGTGCCCGCACGGGGCGACCGTCACGCAGGTCGATGGCGAACGCCTGTTGCGCCAGCAGAATGCGTTCGATATCGACGTAATTGAACTGCCTCACCCAGGCCAGACCGTGCTCCAGTTCGTCCAGCACCTTTTGCAAGGGTTCGCCCATGAACAGCAAGTCGGAAACAATGTGATTGCAGGCATAGCAGGACATGCCCAGGTCACCCCCGGCCTGACCGCACTCGAACGCCGCGAGCGCTGTCTGCCGGGCATACGCCATCGGCCGGGTCCATGGGCTGACCTGATCGAGCGCCACCAGGGTGCCTGTGCGGCCGGCCTCATAGCCATGCAGGTCAGTCAGTTTCAGGGCGACTTGCGCAAATGCCAGTCCGTCCACGTATTCGCCGAAACGCTCGGCGATCATCACGCCAAACCAGGCAAATCCGTAGCCACTGCTTGGCGTAGTACCGTGTTCGAGCGTGAGTTCGACCATTTTCGCCAGGTGCAGCAAGCGGAGATCGTCATCGACGAAGAACGAAGGAATCAATGTGCCGAGCAGCTCCATGGCCGCCTCGATCTGCGCATCCTCAGCCTTGGGCAAATGAACCAGATCGGCGATCGCTCGCGTGCCGATCAGGTCGCGCACCTGCGCAAAGGCCCGGGTCAGATGGTCCTCGGGAGGTTTGCGTTGCAGGGTGATGCCCAGCAGCGCCAGGCCGGTCAAAGCCTCGGTGATCGCCCCTTCATAGTCGGAGTGCAGCGTGCGCAACGTGGCACGCAAGCGATAGGTTTTCGCGCGGTCCGCGTCCGTGAGCGCGTAGTTCAGGCAATCATCGAGACGTCCCCGGGCCCCCGCCAGATCCGCCAGCAGCATCGCGCACTCGGCAGCCAGCCAGGTGCTGGCGAACGCTTGCGGATAGAGGTGGGTCCAGCCGCTCTGACCGAGCAGGCGTCCGGCCGTCTGCAGATAATCCGCCGCCAGTTGCACGGCGGCCGAATCCCTCGCGCGCTCGGCAGCCTCGACCAGGACATCAATAAACGCGGCGCTGCGCGACTGCGTCAGTGCAGCATCGTCGACACGCTGAATCTGACCGGCAATCTCGAACACGCGCTCATGGGCCTGTTCGCCCCACAGGTCCAGCATGGCAGCGGCGATGCGCGCATGCTCACTGCCACGCCCCACCGGCGAAGGCAGCTGACAGGCCGCCTCGAGCACCCGGTCGTGGCCGAACACCAGTTGCGCGCCGGCGCGCAGCAGCAATCCCCCATCCACCAGACTTTGTACATCGCGCGCCAGTTGCACCGAATCGAACGGCAACACCCGGCCCAGCAGCGATTCATCACAGCGACCGCCGATGTAACCCGCCGTGCGCAGGACGTCTCGTTCGGTCAATGTCAGCCGGTCCAGTCGCTGTACCATCAACTCCGCGACGTTGTCGGCATAGCGATAGCTGTCCACATCGCTCTGGTTCCAGACCCAGCGATCCGCCGCCGCGTCGAAACGCACCAGACGCTCATCGATCAGCGCCCGCAACACCTGGCCGACGAACAGCGGATTGCCAGCCGTTTTCAAATGCACGACCTGGGCGAGCACTTCAATGCCGGCGGGATCGGTGTCCAGTTCTGCGGCCAGCAGTTGCGCGACGGCGGACACCGACAAGGCGCCCAGCGTGATGTGAATGCCGGGCAATGCCTGTTCGCCGCGCAGCACGTCGAGTATGGCGTCCTCCCGCGCAAAGGCCTTCGACCCGCTGTCCCGGTACGCCAGGATCAGTACCAGATGCCGCGGTGGCCGGGCGAAGAAAGCGCGCAGAAACGCAAGCGTCGAATCGTCCGCCCACTGCACGTCATCCACGAAAAGCACCAGCGGCCGCCCGGGCTGGGCAAACACGTCCAGCGCATCGAGCAGCGTGCGATTGACCCGCTCAAGCGCGTGCCGGGCGGGCATGTTGGGTAGTTCCGGCGTGGCACCGATCACCAGTTCGGCCTCGGGGGCCAGATCCACCAGGATCCTGCCGCGCCCCTTGAGCCGTTCAATCAGTTGCGCGCCGAGGGTTTGCAGTTCCAGTGCGGGTTTGCCCAGCAACTGAGTCATCAGCGAACGAAAGATTTCCGCCAGCGGCGCATTGGGGATTTCCTGCTGCAACAGGTTGATCTTGCCGCTGGCCCAATAGCCGGGAACCAACGGCCGCACGCCCTGATGGATCAGGGTTGACTTGCCCGCTCCCGGTGTACCGCCCACCCACAGCACGCGGGCGATACCGTCGCTGCGCACCTGGCTGATCTGTTCGAGCAGTTGTGCGCGCTCCGCCTCCCGACCAAACAGTACCGGGTCGTCAGCAACGGATGGCAGTGCATCGAAGGTGCCCAGCCTGAAAGCCTTCACATGGCCATGCTCCAGCCATTGCTGACGGCACCAGACAAGGTCAGTGGCCATCGACTCCATGCTCTGATAGCGAGCGCCCGGCTCCTTGGCCAGGCCTTTGAGCAACACGCGACAGAGGCCTTCCGGCAGGTCGGCGACATGCACGGCCGGCGATGTCGGCTGGACCGCGGCATGCACATGCCGCCAGTGCGACGGGTCACGCGCCGTCAGGGGCGGCTGGCCGGTCAAGGCGTGATAAAGAATGCTCGACAGCGCGTAGACATTGCTGCGCTCATCGAAACCGGCGCCATCGCGCCGAACCTGCTCGGGGGCCAGGTAGGGCCAGTGCTCCAGCGCAGGAAGCTCGGCGACGGCGCCCGCCTGCTCGTCGGTGTGATAACCCAGAAGGCTCACCGAATCATCGGCGCCCACCCGCAAGTGCCAGGGCAACAGATTGGACTGCCGTGCGCCGGCCTTCCCGGCATTGACCAGCGCATGGGCCGCCGCGACCGCGATGGCAAGCAAGCGGCCCGGCGGCAGGCGGGACTGACCGAGCAGATCAGACAGGGCCACGCCCGTCTCGGGATAGACCAGCAACGGCCCTTCTGCCGAACGGATGAAGGCGACCGGCCGGATGGCCCAGGCTGAATCCGGGCGCAGATGAAAGTCCCGTTCCAGACGCTTGCCCACGTCAGGACGCTGGATCGGTGCGCGGGCGGCCAGCCAGCGGAAGTCCGACCGAGGATCGTGGATGGTGAACCAGGTCAGGTCGATTTCCCGGCGCAGCAGCTCGAATGCACAGCCCTCCAGCCAGGCGTCATCCGGCACGACATCCGGGTTGCAGAGGGCTGGAGAGGAGGAAAGTCTGCCGGGCATTCGCTGTCACCGCTCATTATTCGTTTCAGGCCTGGCGCAGGAGTATACGCAAGGCTCTGGCGCAGAGGTTTCGTGGTGATGCCCATGTCCGCATCCGGCACCATCATGGCCGTCGAGCGCCTGTCCCGACCGGTTGCAGAGATTGAAAAACCACCGGCCTTATCCCTCGGGATAATTGAATTGCGCGAGGTCGTCGCCTAGCGTGTCGTCCTGATGAACCGGCGCCCTGTGCCACTCACTCGACACCACGCAGAGAACCGTATGATCCGACTCGGCCAAGCGACTATTTCCCTGGAGCGGCGTGAAGCCTTTCTTGACGGACGGCCGCTGCGCGTGGGAGGACGGGCGTTCGAACTGCTGTCGGTGTTGATGCAGGCCGATGGCCGGATCGTCAGCAAAGATGAATTGCTCACCCAGGTCTGGCCCGATACCGTCGTCGAGGAAAACAATCTTCAAGTGCAGATCTCATCGCTGCGCAAGTTATTTGGAGAGAATGAGATCATCCAGACGGTCCCGCGCCGAGGTTACCGATTATTGAAAGACAGTGCCCCTTCCCTGCCCCCGTTTCACCCGGTCGCCGCGAGCGTCCCTGCAACAGAGGTTCAGCCTGCGATTGATCCGGACAGCGTGCCGGTGTTCATCGTGGACGACGAGGCTTCCGTGCGCACGTCACTCAGCCGCCTGCTGCGGGCCGAAGGCGTGCCCCACCGGATCTTCAATTCGGCAGAAGAGCTGCTTGGCGCTGACCTCGAGGCCGGGCCGGCCTGCCTGTTGCTCGATGTCAGCCTGCCGGAGGCGACCGGTCTGCAGCTGCAGTCGACGCTCGGCGAGCGAGGACATCCATGGCCGGTCATTTTCATGACCGGTTACGGCACCATCCCGATGTCGGTACAAGCGATGAAAGCGGGCGCCGTCGAGTTTCTGACCAAGCCGTTCGACGACGACCAGTTGCTGGCCATCCTGCAAGCGACCCGCCAGCGCGCAGCGGTTGATTTCCAGCAGTGGCAGCGGGTCCAGAGCGTGCGCCAGCGAGCCGCCCTGCTGACGCCACGGGAGCGTGAAGTGTTGCCGTTGATCGTTGCGGGCCTCTCCAACAAGCACATCGCCAACAGGCTGGGCACCAGTGAAGTGACGGCCAAGGTTCATCGCAAACACATCATGGTGAAAATGCAGACGCGCTCGCTGGTCGGGCTCGTCGAGCTGTATGGCCTGATCAGCACGCCGCCACCGTCCGGCGTGCAGAACCCTTCATGAGTCAGGACACCGACACGCCCGCGCTCACTGTCAGCGCGGTTATCGTCTGCATCGTCGACGACGATGCGTCCGTACGTAAAAGCCTCGCCAACCTGCTGCGCTCCGCTGGTTACCACGCGCGGTTATACAGCGGTGGCGAGGATTTCCTGGCGCAGGAACATTTCGAGGACATTGCGTGCCTGTTGCTGGACCTGAAAATGCACGGTTTGTCAGGGATCGAGGTGATGCAGGCGCTGGCGTCCCGAGACAGGAAATTCCCGGTCATTTGCATGTCCGCCCATTGGGACGACGCCGCCCTGGCCGAGACCCGTCGCTACAACGCCTTCGCCTGCCTGGGCAAGCCGTTCTCCGGTGATGTGCTGCTCAGGGCCGTGGAGTCGGCACTCGAAAACGACAGTTGAAGCGGTCGTTCGCCGCGACCCACGACTTTGGCTGCACGCCAGACGCAAGAAGGCCTGCCAAACCGGCAGGCCTTCTTTTTTTCGCGAAACGTTATTGCTTGAGAATCAGCAGCGGCTCGCCCTTCTTGACGATGTAGGTCGCCAGTTCCGAGCCCTTCTCGCTGCCGACGTTCCTGGCGATATGCGCCACACCCGCCGGGATGAACAGTGAATCACCCGCCTTGAGCGTCACCGGCGCCTGGCCTTCGAGCCGGTACTCGAAGGTGCCGCTGATCACGTAAGCCACTTCCACACCCGGATGCGCATGGTTGGGCGACGTGACGCCCGGTTCGAAATCGACGCGAGCCTGAATCACCTCGCGATCCGCAGCACCCAGGTCCTGTCGGACCAGATCGGTACGGCTCAGGCCTTGTTGCCAGTTCTTCGCCGGGGCGGCAGATGGGGTGTCAGCCGCCTGTGCGAGGCCGGTCAGCGAAACGAGTACGGCGGCAGCGGTCATCAGAAGTGTGCGGCGCATGGTGTTGTCCTCTTGGAAGTAGTGATGTGTTGGCCACTACTTTGGCCGAGGCATGTACTCAGGATGTGTCCTGATGACGGGGTTTGTTACCCGTTTGTGTACGGCGGCGCGATGGATACACGCTTATACAAAGGGTTTGGCCAGCACCTGCGATAGCCAGCCTCTGAACGCCACGATCTTTTTCGATTCGGCCTGATCGTGGGGCGTGACGAGGTAAAAGCCGGAAGCGGATTTCAAGCGCAGATCAAACGGCGCCACCAGCCTGCCCGCGCGCAGATCGTCATCGACATAGGTCGAGCGACCGATGCACACGCCCTGCCCGTCAATCGCCGCCTGCACCGCCATCATCGCCAGGTCGAAGGTCAATCGCGGACCCTTCGCCGTCAGCGGTGGCTGGCCTGCCGCATGCAGCCAGTCGTTCCAGTCATTGGCGGTCACGCCGCTGACTTGCAGCAAAGGGTGATGGGCCAGGTCCACCGGTGTATTCAACGGCTTGTCGCCGGTCAGCAAGCGCGGGCTGCACACCGGGAAGATCTCGTCGGCCATCAACCAGTCGGCCCGAAGTCCAGGCCAATTCCCGTCGCCGTAGCGGATCGCCGCATCGATGCCGCCCTTGCGAAAGTCCACCCACTCGGTGGAGGCGCTGATCCGCACATCAATGTCCGGATGCGCTTCGCGAAACGACGGCAGACGCGGCAACAGCCATTTGGACGCCACCGACACCAGGGTGCTGATGGTCAGGACGCTGTTGTTGCTGGATTCCAGCAGCTTTTCAGTCGAGTAGCGCAATTCAAGAAACGCCGAGCGGATGCCGGGCAAGTAAGCATTGCCCTCCTCGGTCAATGCCAAACCGTCTTTCAAGCGCATGAACAGACGCACGCCGAGTTCATCCTCGAGGCGACGGATCTGATGGCTGATCGCAGTTTGCGTGACGTTCAATTCTTCGGCGGCACGGGTGAAGCTCATGTGCCGGGCGGCACATTCGAAGGCGCGCAATCCGTTGAGCGATGGCAGTCGGGGCAGCATATGACCTCTTCAGTCCATGAGAATTTGTCATACGCTAGCACTGGATATGTCCTTTGCGAAGCCGAGCGGCGATGGCGGATTCTGAGCCTCCATCTATAAGGAGATCCCATGAAACTGTACTTCGCCCCCATGACCTGTTCATTGGCGCCGCACATCGTATTGCGCGAACTGGAGCTGCCGTTCGAGCTGATCCGGGTCAACAACCAGACCAAGCAAACCGCCGACGGCCGGGACTTTCGCCAGATCAATCCCAAGGGTTACGTGGCCGCGCTGATGCTGGACAACGGTGAAGTGCTGACCGAAGGGCCGGCGATTCTGCAGTACCTCGCCGACCTCGTGCCCGGTCATGCGCTGGCCCCGGCCAATGGCAGCTGGGAGCGCTCGCGTTTGCAGGAGTACCTGAACTTCATCAGCTCGGAAATTCATGGCGGCAGCGCGCCGTTGTTCAGCAGCGAAATCCCGGAAACCACCAAAACGTTCTTCAAATACAAACTGTTCAAACGTCTGGATTACCTGAACCGCCTCCTCGCCACCCAGCCGTTTCTGATGCAGGCCTTCGGCGTAGCGGATGCCTATCTGTTCACGGTGCTGAAGTGGTTGCCGACATTCAGTATCGCCATCGAAGACTGGCCAGCGCTGGCGAGCTACATATCGCGCATCGCCGAGCGACCCAGTGTGCGGGCGGCCATCGCGGCAGAGGAAGCCACGCAACCGGTCCTCTGACGCGACCGATTGCGCTGAGCGCCCTCAAATGGGCCGGCGCGCAGTCAGGCGCCCGACTCCGGATCACTTGCCGGCAGGCCCCGCGCTTCTCGGTCCTCATCATCCTTGGTGATGCTCTGCGGGTCGGCGTCGGCGCTTCCTGAGCGGTTGCCGTCCTGCGGATGCTCAGAACCCAACGAATTGTTGGCCGCCACATCGCTCATGTCTTCTTCCAGTGGCGCTTCATCGTCCGGCGGCAAGGGGACTGGCGACTCGTCTTTGCGCGGATCATGGCCGGTTTCGTTGTCGGTCGTGCGGGTCACAGCCTGCTGTGACTGGTTACCGGGTGCATTTTCATCAATGTCCATGAGGTTCTCCGTTCTGGTGCGCAATGTTCGTACCTGAAGGTGTGAAACGAGTGAGTGGTGGTTAGTGCCCGGCATTGGACGAATGGCACCCCGGTTGCCGAATGCCCCAGCGCTTCTATAGTGAAGGGGTTCAAGCCTTCCTTCCGTCGAGCGCCCCATGGCCAGCACCGATCAACTGATCATCTGCGAGCATTGCGACTGCGTGTACGAAAAAGTCGTGCTGGCCAGACACCAGAAGACCCTCTGCGTGCGTTGCGGCGCCGTGCTCCAGCGCTACAACAACCTGAGCGTGGAGCAACGGCTGGCCCTGAGCTTCACCGCGGCGATGCTGTGGCTGTTCGCCAATTTCTACCCGGTGATGAGCATCAGCATGAAGGGCCTGAAAAACAGCGCGACCCTCTGGGATTCAGTGTTGGCCCTGAGTCAGGGGCCGATCACCTTCATGGCGATGGTCGCGGCGATCTCGATCATCATCGCCCCGGCCTTCCAGTTGGTGCTGTTGATCTGGGTCCTGAGCTTCGCCCTCGCTTCGCGCCGCTCGCCGGGGTTCAAGCTGTGCATGCGCTGGCTCGAAACGCTGCGGCCGTGGAGCATGCTCGAAGTCTGCCTGCTCGGTGCCATGGTCGCGGTGTTCAAACTGGCGGGCATGCTCGACGTCATTCCCGGCATCGGCCTGTTTGCCCTGGCCGTGCTCAGCCTGTTGCTGATCCGCATCGCCGGGCGCGATGTGCGCGAACTGTGGGACATCCTATGAAACGACCACCGACTGCCAGCGAACTCAACCTGTGCCTGTGCCACAGCTGCGGACTGGCCTGCGACATGACCGGCGAACCGCACCAATGCCCGCGCTGCGACGCGCCGCTACACCGGCGCAAGACCAACTCGCTGACCCGCACCTGGGCCTACATGTTCGCCGCGCTGGCGTTTTACGTGCCGGCCAATCTGCTGCCGGTGATGAACACCACCCTGCTCGGCAGCGGCGCCGACAGCACCATCATGAGCGGCGTGCTGGAGTTCTGGGAACACGGTGCGTGGGACATCGCCGTCATCATCTTCGTCGCCAGCATCGCCGTACCGGGGGTGAAATTCGTGGCGCTGACCTTGCTGCTGGTCACCGTGCAACGGGACAGCCATTGGGCGCGCAAGGAGCGTTCGAAGCTGTACCGCTTCGTCGAGCTGATCGGCTATTGGTCGATGCTCGATGTACTGGTGGTTGCGCTGGTGGCTGCACTGGTGAAATTCCAGGCGCTGGGGGACATCGAGCCGCGCGTAGGGATTCTGTTCTTCGGCCTTGTGGTGGTGTTCACCATGCTTTCGGCGATGAGTTTCGACCCACGGCTGATCTGGGATAACGCGCCGGACGAAGAAACAGAGAAACCCCGGCACTCGACTGAACAAGTGCCGGGGCATCAAGCGGTTTAAATCAGATCGGATCAGATCTGCGCAGTACCGCCGTCAACGAACAACTCGATGCCGTTGACGAAGCTGCTGTCATCCGAGGCCAGGAACAACGCAGCCTTGGCAATCTCGCTCGGCTCGCCCAGACGCCCGATCGGCACGATAGACGCCAGTTGATCGAACAGCCCCTGGGTGTGTTCCGCTGGCACCAGCCCTGCCAGACCTGGCGTGCGCACCGGGCCAGGGCTGATGGCGTTGACGCGGATGCGCCGTGGTTTCAAGTCCAGCAACCATGACCGAGCGAAGTTGCGCACCGCCGCTTTGCTCGCGCTGTAGACGCTGAAGTTCTCCGTGCCCTGCACCGAGGTGGTCGACGAGGTCAGCAGAATCGAGGCGCCATCGCGCAGCAGCGGCAAGGCCTTCTGCACGGTAAACAGCGTGCCCTTCACGTTGGCGTCGAAAATCCGGTCGAAGTGCTCTTCGGTGATCGCGCCCAGCGGCAGCATGTCCCCGCCGCCGGCGTTGGCGAACAGGATGTCGAGGTGCCCGGCCTTGGCGGAAATCTCGCTGTAGATGCGATCCAGATCCTCCAGCTTCGCCACATCGCCCTGGATGCCGATGGCACGCGGGCCGATGGCGGCGACCGCTTTGTCCAGTTCGGCCTGACGGCGGCCGGTGATAAATACCGTGGCGCCCTGGGCGACGAATTCCTGCGCCGAGGCCAGGCCGATGCCGGTGGTGCCGCCAGTGATCAGTGCGATTTTGCCTTCAAGTCTGTTGCTCATGATGAATCTCCAGTAACCGTTTCGAGGTAAGTGACGGGTCGTAGGTGAGCCGTTGGAAGCGACTTTAGGCCGATCGATTGAATTGAAAAATCCGCAAAATCGGTTTTTTTTGTGCACAGACATGCACAATACTCAACCGCATCTACCCCACCGAGCCCGAATCGATGAATCAGTTAATGGCGATCCGCACCTTCGCCCGCGTCGTGGAAAGCGGTTCGTTCACCAAAGCCGCCGACTCGCTGAACCTGCCGAAAACCACGGTCAGCAAACTGATCGGCCAACTGGAAAACCACCTCGGCGTACGCCTGCTGCAACGCACCACCCGCCGCCTCACCGTGACGGCCGACGGCGCCTCTTATTACCAGTTGACACAACAACTGCTGCATCAACTGGACGACATCGATCAGGGCTTCAGCCAGGCTCAGGGGCTGCCGCGCGGCAAGATCCGCGTAGACATCGGCGGCTCGACCGCGACGATGCTGGTGATCCCCGAACTGCCGAAGTTCTTCGAACGCTATCCGGACATCCAGGTTGATCTGGGCGTCAGCGACCGCCCGGTGGACCTGATCAGTGAACGGGTGGACTGCGTGATTCGCGGCGGCCCGCTGACCGAACAAACCCTGGCCGTGCGCCGCCTCGGCGAAGTGTCGTGGACCACCTGCGCCACGCCCGATTATCTGCAACGCCACGGCACCCCGAGCCACCCGCTCGACCTGGCCAGCCATCAGCTGATCGCCTACCGCTCGGCCTCCACCGGGCGCATCCTGCCGTCGAACTTCCAGCGCAACGGCGAACGCCATCAGATCGAAGGCAAAGGCCTGATCAGCGTCAACGAGAGCAACGCGCACCTGGCGGCCGGGCTCGCCGGGCTGGGGATCATCCACACCTTCAGCTACACGGTCAGGACAGCCATCGAGCGCGGCGAACTGGTGCCGGTCCTCGAAGATTGGCGTCCGCCGGTGTATCCGTTTCATGTGCTGTACCCGCCGAACCGGCATTTGAGCAACCGGGTGCGGGTGTTCATTGATTGGCTGGTGGAGCGGTTTGCGCAGGTCGATTGAGGTGCTGCGGGAGCATTGCTGACTTTTACGCAAAACACCTTTGACCCAGGGCCGGTTCTTCTCATGCCCGTTGCCACCGATACTGGCGGCCATTGACAGTCATGGGAAACCGCACAATGCAAACCGATTACGCTGCCTGGGCCTGGACGTCCGGCCAAGGGCTGGATGGCCTGACACTGACCCGCAAACCCCTCGTGCAACCCGGCCCCGGCCAAGTGCTGGTGGCCAACCGCGCCATCGCCTTGAACCCGGTGGACTGGAAGATCATCGAGTGGGGCCACTCCGCGTGGCACACCGGCCGTGTGCCGGGTGTCGACGGCATGGGCGTGGTGGTCGCAGCCGGCGCCGGCGTGACACTACAACCCGGCAGTCGCGTGGCGTATCACCAATCACTGGCGAACGATGGCAGCTTCGCCGAGTACTGCCTGCTGGACGCCGCCACCGTGCTGTCGGTGCCTGCCGCGCTCGATGATGCCGCGGCGGCGTCACTGCCCTGCCCCGGACTGACCGCGTGGCAAGCCGTGGAAAAAGTCCCCGCGAATGGCGCAGCCGATGTGCTGGTGATCGGCGCCGGCGGCGCGGTCGGCCTGCTGCTGGTGCAACTGGCGGTACAACGCGGATGGCGGGTCTGGGCGACCGCGTCCGGCGCGCATCATGCAAAGCTCAAGGCCCTGGGCGCAGTCGGCGTATTCGATTACCGCGAACCGGACTGGCAAAGCGCACTCGCAGCCAGCCTCGGCGAACGTCGTTTGCACGCCGTATTCGACACGGTCAGCGGCGCTCACGCGGCGAAAATGGCCGACCTGCTGGGCTACAACGGCCATCTGGTGTGCATTCAGGATCGTCAGGAAAGCGCGCCGCTGCCGGCGTTCACCAGCGCGATTTCGCTGCATGAAGTGGCATTGAACAGCTTCCACGTCCACGCCAGCCTGCACGATCGCCAGACCTTGCGCCGCAACGGCGAGCACCTGCTGCAAGCCTTGCTGGACGGCAGCCTGATCGGCCCGGCGCTGCAGATGTTCAACTTCGATGAATTGCCCCAGGCCTTGCGCGCCCTGAAGGACGGCGCGGGTGGCGGGAAATGGGTGACGCGTCTGCCCGTCGTTTGAATTGCGTCAGTCGAGGCCTTCCCCAACGCCTTGACTGACCTCTCGGGTCAGACAATCAATCAGCGCCCGCGCCGAAGCCGACAGCTGCCGGTGCGGCGGATAGATCACCGAGAACGGTCGGGAGCGCCCGCCCGACTGTTCAAGCAGGCGCACCAGTCGCCCGCTCTCGATCCGCTCGCGGACGATGAAGTCATAGGTCTGGCAGATGCCCAGCCCCTGCTCCGCCAGTGACACAATCCCCAGCACATCGTCGGACACCTGAATATTGGCGCTGGGCAGCCATTCGCGGTCTTCGCCCTGCTCACGGAACAGCCACGGCCCGACGCGCCCGGTGCTGGGCATCACGAACGGCAGGCACGCATGCCGCTGCAAATCGTCGACGCGCTGCGGTGTTCCGGCCCGTCGCAGATATTCCGGCGCGGCCACCACACATAAACCGGCGTCCTCCAGCTTGCGCCCGATCAGCCCGCTGTCCGGCAACGCGCCCAGCCGAATAGCCAGGTCGAAGCCTTCGGCTACCAAATCGACGTTGCGATTGCTGATGCTCAACTCAACGCGCACTTGCGGATGTTGCCGGGTGAAACGGCCGAGCATGGCAGGCAAACGATAGTGGCCGTAAGTGGTCGGCACGCTGAGGCGCACGCGGCCGCTGAGTTCGCCGTCCTGTCCCTGGATCGTGCGCTCGGCGTCGTCGATCAGGCCGAACGCCGCCCGGGATTGCTCCAGGTACAACACCCCGGCATCGGTCAGACTCAAACGCCGCGTGGTGCGCCGCAGCAACTGCACACCCAGGCGCGCCTCCAGCCGCGAAATCGCCCGGCTGACCACCGACGGCGTGGTTGCGAGAAACACTGCACCGGCGCTCAGCGAACCCTTCTCCACCACCGTGACGAACACTTCGACGTCGGCCAGATAATCGAATCGGCGACTCATCTTGATCTCCAGAGAACAAATGCTTTGCTGTGGCGCGAGTTTATCGCCGCGATGAGCATCAATACAGTGAGCCGTACTTTCCTTCATCTTCTGGAATCGCCATGCGCTCAATTACACGTCTTGCTTTCGCCTTGTCTCTCTCCGTTGCCGCGTTGAACGCCCATGCGGCCAATGTGCTGGTGGTGCTGTCGGACTCCGATCATCTCGATCTAAAGGACGGCAAGGTCTTCAGCACCGGTTTCTACCTCAACGAACTGATGCAACCGGTCAAGCTGCTGCTCGATGCCGGCCACACCGTGACCTTCGCCACCCCGACCGGCAAGGCGCCGACGCTGGATCGCTCCTCCGACGACAAGATGTATTTCAACAATGACGTGGCAGCACTGCAGACCCACAAGGCGCTGCTGGAACAACTGAAGATCACCTCGCCCGATGGATCGCCGGTCATCAGCCTGTCGCGGGTGGAGCAAGTCGGCTACGAGCATTTCGATGCCGTCTACATTCCGGGTGGCCACGCACCGATGCAGGATCTGCTGCACAGCCAGGCGCTGGGCAAACTGCTGAACAACTTCCATCAAACAGGCAAAACCACAGCGCTGGTGTGCCACGGCCCGATTGCACTGCTGTCGACCCTGACGGATCCGACCGCATTCACCCGCCAGCTGGAAACCGGCAAAGCCAAGACGGCAAACAACTGGACGTATGCCGGCTATAAGTTCACGGTCATCAGCAATCAGGAAGAAGAAATCGCCAAAGGCCTGTTGAACGGCGGCGCGATGAAGTTCTATCCGCAGACTGCGCTGGAAAAGGCCGGCGGCGTTTTCAGTAGCAATTCGGCGCCGTGGGCCAGCCATGTGGTGGTTGATCGCGAACTGGTCACCGGGCAAAACCCGGCGTCGGCCCTGGCCGTGGGCAAGACCCTCGTTGACCGCTTGAAGTGATCTCGGCGCCCTCGCACTTTCACCGTTTCGTCTAACCTGACGTTGCACCCGACGATGATTGCCCATCGACGGGTGCATCGACCTTGATGCCCACGAAACGGAGAATTCCATGCTCAAGCGAACCCTGGCACTGACCGCTGGTTTGGCCCTGTCCCTGTCCGCCGTGCTGGCGCAAGCTGCGGAGGTGTTGAAGGTCAGCGCGATTCCCGATGAAGCCCCGACCGAGCTGCTGCGCAAGTTCGAGCCGCTGGGCAAGTACCTGCAACAGCAATTGGGCATGGACGTGCAGTTCGTCCCCGTGGCGGATTACCCGGCGGTGGTTGAAGCGCTGGCCACCGACCGTCTCGACCTGGCGTGGCTCGGCGGTTTCACCTTCGTTCAGGCGCGGCTGAAAACCGGCAACGCCATTCCACTCGTGCAGCGCGAACAAGACGCGCAGTTCACCAGCAAATTCATCACCGCCGACCCGAACGTCAAAAGCCTTGCCGACCTCAAGGGCAAGACCTTCGCCTTCGGCTCAGTGTCGTCCACCTCCGGCAGCCTGATGCCGCGTTATTTCATGCTCAAGGACGGCATCAAACCGGAAAGCTATTTCAGCCGCGTCGGCTACTCCGGCGCCCACGACGCCACCGTCGCCTGGGTGCAGGCCGGCAAGGTCGACGCCGGTGTGCTGAACGCCAGCGTCTGGCAAAAACTGGTGGACGCCGGCAAGGTCGACACCAACAAGGTCAAGGTCTTCGCCACCACCCCGGCCTACTTCGATTACAACTGGACCGTGCGCGGCACCCTCGACCCGGCGCTGGCGGCGAAGATCAAAAAAGCCTTCCTCGACCTTGACCCGGCCAACCCCGAGCACAAGAAAATCCTCGACCTGCAAGCCGCCAGCCGTTTCATCGAAACCAGCCCGGACAATTACAAAGGCATCGAGGAAGCCGCCCGCGCCGCCGACTTGCTGAAATGACGCTGCGCCTCAAACAGGGTTTTCTGCACCACACCAATGGCGTGGAAGCCCTGCGCGGCGTGGATTTGCAGATCGAAGCCGGCGAGCAGGTGGCGATCATCGGCCCGTCCGGCGCCGGCAAATCCAGCCTGCTGAATATGCTGGCAACCGCGATTCGGCCCAGCAGCGGCGACATCGAAGTCCTGGGCGAGCGCGCCTGGCACTTGTCCGCCCGCCAACGGCAACGCCTGCGTGCGCGCATCGGTCTGGTGCATCAGGCGCCTCCGCTGCCGCCCCGGCAACGGGTGGTGACGGCGGTGCTGGCCGGCAAACTCGGCCAATGGAGCCTGGGCAAAAGCCTGATCAATCTGCTGCACCCGCTCGACGTGCCCGGCGCTCGCGCCGCCCTGGCAAAACTGGATCTGGCCGACAAACTCTTCAGCCAGTGCCAGCAACTGTCCGGCGGGCAATTGCAGCGGGTCGGCATCGCCCGCGTGCTGTACCAGGCGCCGGAAGTGTTGCTGGCGGATGAGCCGGTCTCGGCGATGGACCCGGTGCTGGCCGGGCACACGCTGTCGATCCTGTCGCGCCATGCTCGCGAGCACAACGTCACGCTGGTGGCGAGCCTGCACGCGGTGGAACTGGCGCTGTCGCACTTCCCGCGCATCGTCGGTTTGCGCGAGGGCCGGATCCTGTTCGACTGCCCGTCCGCGCAAGTCAGCCGCGACATGCTCGACACCCTCTACGCCAACGAACAACTGCAATCCCCGGCGCCCGCCGTCACCCCGCTGATTGTGCAGATTCCGCGATGCTGAGCGCCGACAACCGCGACCCCGCCGCGCTGCCCCGGTTGCTGCTGACCGGGCTGGCGATTGCCTTGCTGTGGCCCGCCATTCAGCTCAGCGAACTGGATCTGGGCGTGCTGTTTCATGCCGACAGCCAGAGTGAAATGGGCCGCTTCGTGTCGATGTTCTGGCCACCGGCCCATGATCGCGAGTTTCTGCAATTACTGCTCAAAGCCACGCTGCAAACCCTGGCCATCGCCACCGCCGGCATGGCCCTGGCGCTGTTGTTGGCAGTGCCGGCCAGCCTGCTCGCCAGCCGCGCCCTGTCGCTGACCGCCGCCTCCCGCAGCGGCCGCCCGAGCCTGTTGGGACGACTGCTGCGCTGGCCGGTGCGCGGGCTGCTGATCTTCCTGCGCAGCGTGCCGGAAATCGTCTGGGCGCTGCTGTTCGTGCGCGCCGTCGGCCTCGGCCCGGCGGCGGGCGTGCTGGCCATCGCGATCACCTACAGCGGCATGCTCGGCAAGGTCTACGCCGAAATCTACGAATCCACCGACCAACGCCCGGCCCACGCCCTGCTCCAGGCCGGCAGCGGCCGCCTCGCCAGCTTCGCCTACGGCGTACTGCCCAACGTCGCGGCGGAACTGCTCTCCTACACCGTCTACCGCTGGGAATGCGCCATCCGCGCCTCGGTGGTCATGGGCTTCGTCGGCGCCGGCGGCCTCGGCCAACAGATCGACCTGTCGATCCGCATGTTCGCCGGCGGCGAAGTCGCGAGCATGCTCCTGACCTTCCTCCTCCTCGTCCTCGGCGCCGACCAACTCAGCCGCCTGCTGCGCTGGAGACTGGCATGAAACGCCTGATCAATTTGGTGCTGATTCTTGCCATTGTTGCGGCCGTCATTGCCTCGTTTGCCTACCTGGGCCTTGATCTTGAAGAACTCGGCAGTCCTACGAGCCTGAAACAGATGGGCTTGTATGTGGGGCGCTTTCTCAGCCCGGACCTCAGCGCCGATTACCTGACAGCCATCCTGCGCGGATCGATGGAAACCCTCGCCATGTCCGCCCTCGGCACCCTGCTCGCTGCCGTGCTGGGCTTGTTGTTGGCGCTCCCCGCCGCAGGCCGATTTGGCTGGTTTTTTCAGAGTGCCGCGCGCCTGCTGCTCAATGCACTGCGCGCGATTCCGGAACTGGTATGGGCTGCGTTGATGGTGCTGGCGGCTGGGCTTGGGCCGAATGCCGGGACACTGGCACTGGCCCTGCACACCACGGGCGTGTTGGGGCGGTTGTTTGCTGAGGCGCTGGAAAACACGCCTCCGGAACCGGCGGATGCAATTCGGTTGCAGGGAGGGAATCCGGTTTTGGCGTTCTGCTACGGCACGCTGCCGAACCTGGCGCCGCAGTTGCTGGCGTACTGTTTGTATCGGTGGGAGAACAATATCCGGATGGCCAGTGTGCTGGGGTTTGTCG